>CAYGDK010000001.1:0-14325 GCA_964348645.1 uncultured Candidatus Saccharibacteria bacterium
GCGCCCCCCAGTGCCGGTAGGCGATCAGCATAATCGATAGGCCAAGGATTAACGTCAGTAGCACAACCGGCATCCGACTCCAGAAAATCAGTTGGTCTGGGTTGTTGCCGGAGTTGTAAATCATCTCCTCGCCAAAAATTCGGTTTTCTTGCCAGGAATCATAAAAGAATGTGTCACCAGCTTGCTGCCATACATTTTCTGCTTTTTCGTTGAGGTTCGGCTTGATCGCGAGTAGCGGTAGGGCGGCGAGTGTTTTGACCAGCGGCGGGTGTTCCGGGTTAAAGCGGTAATCGCCGCGCGTCAGATATGTGTAACCTGCGGCTAAGTGAACCGCTTCGTCGGTGGTTTGAGAATCTTCGGCGCTCAAATTAACCTGAACGGCCGTTTGGACTGCTAGTAATAAGAGGCAGGATAACATTATCCAGCGTGTTCGCAGAAATTGAACCATATCTATCTAGAGTTTGGCCGAGTGACGTCCGTCTGACAAGTCGGCTAGCGGTCCTTGTTGCTCAGGAAGTAGTTGATGTGGCAATTTGGTGTAGTTGGATCAGCGATTTGCTGGGAACAGTATCTATATGGTAGCCCCGGCCATGCTCGCGGACCATTTCCGGACTCAATGCCATCCCCCGGCAAGTTAATCACCTGCCTGGTGAAGTTGTATTCTGTCCCTACTAGGGAGTCTCTGATATTTTTCAATTTCAAAACGGCGTTATTCTTCCGTTCCATCTTGGCCATTAGGTAGTAGCCTCGGGTAACTGGCACACTCATATCATCTGCAGCCATAAAGGGAACGTAGTGATATTGATAGGCGCCAGCAGGACTGCTGCCCGCCACCTGACAATTATTGTTCAGCTTAAGCTTATGTAACGGATCTTCTGGAATAGTCGTAATGTATTTTGGCGCCAGATACGTTTTTGCTAGATCTGTTTGATCGCAGTTTGGCCAGCTGTTATTGACGAATTTCTCAAGCTGAAATTTAGCTACATGTGGGTATCCTGTCTCCAGATTAAAGGGTGACGTGTATTTATAGTTAGGGTAGCTACGAGTGTCAAGGTAGTACTGCTCGAGCGTATTCTGGATTGATTTGAGGTCGGTTAACCGTTGAGAGTCGCGCGAGCGTGTCAGCGATGAGTTATATGCGTAGGTAGTGAGCGTTGTAAGGATACCAATAATGGTGATGACGGTTAGGACTTCGATAAGTGTAAACCCACGACGAACGCTGTTCATAAAAGTAGTGTGCCGTATTTACGTATAATTTCAAATAGCACTGCTACAATAGGTGCAATGGGTGAATTTATCTGGCTGGCTACGGCTGCATTACTGATGATTCCTGGTTTTGTTGGGTTATTTATCCCAATCTTCCCGGGCATACCATTTATGTTGCTCGTCGCAGTTACGTTTGGCGCCATAACTTCATTTGCCAGTCTTACGGGTAGTGAAATTGGAATCTTGGCTATCATCGCGCTAGCTTCACTCGCTGTTGATTACTTAAGTGGGGTCCTCGGGGCAAAGTACTCGGGTGCCTCAGCCAAAGCGCTCGGCGCTGGCTTCCTGGGTATGTTAGTTGGCCTCTTTTTGTTGCCACCTTTTGGCGGGTTACTCGGACTATTTGCCGGAGTTCTAATTGCCGAATTGCGCATCAAGAGTAGACACGAGGCGCTACGCGCCGCGACTGGTAGCTTGCTCGGCAGCCTAGCTGGAATCGTTGTTAACTTACTTCTGGCAATAGTTTTTCTCACGCTTTTCCTCGTTTTTGCCTGGCCCAATTGATCAATGGTGTTCGAGTAGCTCAATCCGATCAATGATTGTAGAGGAATAGTAATGCGCGGTCCCAACGGGAGTCGAACCCGTGATTTCCTGGATGAAAACCAGGCGTCCTAGGCCACTAGACGATGGGACCAGGTAACAGATCAATTTTACGGAAGTTGAAGAGTAAAATCAACGCAACGGAGTGGAGTTGACAGTCGTTCGTAAGTTAGTGAAAGTGGAGATAATGAACAAAAAGATACTAGTCAACATCACCCTCGTCGCAATATTGGCAGTCACTGGCGTAGTGATGCTGGTCAATGCGCCTCGTCCCCAAACGGCAACCGCACAAACTTCCGAAAACTATACGAGCAGGTGGACCGTTGAAAAGTGGATGAACGCCAATATGCGTTTTGGAGGCAACTGTGGAAATTGCTATCGCGGAACGGATAGAGTGCAGCGAGAGGTTCAAGGCGACCGATGGACCGAAGGTTGGTACAATCGTCCCTTTACGCTTGGACCCGCGACTTGGAAGGTTGTGATGACACTGGATGGTGGTGCGACAAACGTTTGCGAGAAGTGGCGACTCACTCGTTTCAGGTCTTCAAATGACACTAATGATACGAATGTATATGGACAGCCATATTCTTTTCCAAATGACGACACGGACCGACTCGTCCAAAGTGAACGATTAGACGGAAATGCAGTACTGGTTTACGGTGACGAAACAGATAGGGGTACAAATAACTATATTCCTGACAGGTGGAGGATTGAGCGTACAGGTTCGTTCTTCCGTCGAAACTGGGTGCAAAGTGGTGGGAAAGATTTTGTAGGACCAAACGCTGCCTACGGCTTAACCATTCTCGAGAGCGCTGGGTGGCACGCATCCAATGGGGTGGATACGGATGTGGACGAGGTACTAACCATTTACCCAACCGAATGGACAGTCAGCGGAACAATCGGCGCGAGCAGTTGTTAGGCAAATAATCTATGTTCGAAAAAGTATTTCCGTTTGCGGCAGCCGTATCACTATTGTTGTTTATTTCAGGGCTCATCAGCTTCTTCGGAGATGTTAGTCCGAGTAATGAAAAGCTACCAACAAACGCCTCTGAAGGTTTGCGGATTGAGGCGCTAAAGGAGTTGATTGGCAGGGGCGAGACAAGCTACAAATATGAAACAAATCAGCTTCCCCCACCGATGGCCAGCCAATGATTAACCACTCAGCATTGCTTGTGATCTTACTGGGAATGATTATTTTCTCGCCTGCCAAAGTAGCTGCGCAATCAACGGAAACTTACACGAGCAGGTGGACTGTTGAAAAGTGGATGAATGCAAATATGCGCTATGGTAACGACGATTCAGATGACCATACCGGGACAGACAGAACGCTGCGTTCCCTTCAGGGGGATCATTGGACTAGGGACTGGCATAGTCGAAGATTTACACTAGGTCCAGCTAGCTGGAAGGCTGTCACAAACCTAGGGGGTGGTTCAACGACGGTTTGTGAGAAATGGCGGCTTACCAGCTTTCGATCGAACAACGATAGCGATGATACTAATGTGTATGCTGAAAAATACGAATTTCCGAATGATGATACGGAGCGCTTAGTTCAAAATGAGCGGTTAGACGGCAATTCTGTTCTGATTTACGGCGACGAAACGAGCCGAGGGAACGAAAGATATATACCTGATCGTTGGCGTCTGGAGCGATCGGAATCTTTTTATAGGCGACACTGGGTAAAGGGTTTTCGAGATACATTTTTCGGGCGAATCGAAGAAAGTGGCACAGACTTGGTCGGTTCACCAGGTTCATATGGGTTAACGATCCTAGAGAGTGCAGGGTGGCACGCCTCAAATACTGTTGATACTGATTTTGATGAGGTTCTTGTTATTTTCCCCACGGAATGGACAGTTAGTGGGTACTTTGACTCATCTGACTGCTAACGTTTTTGTGCTAACTGCAGGAGACCATTTTAGCCGTAATTGAATTGATAGTACCCGCCTCTACTGGCTTCACAGTAGGAGGAGTCTGCGGTAAAATATCTTAGACGCGCTCGTAGCTCAGCTGGTAGAGCACTTCCTTGACGTGGAAGGGGTCTCTGGTTCAAGTCCAGACGGGCGCACCAATGAAAAACATTTCATTTGTAATTATGATTGCGCTGGTTATTTTTGGTGCATTTTTGCTCGTACCAAAATCAGATACGAAAGAAGCTAATAATAAGGAGTGTAAGCCCATGAATATTGACGCAACTAAGCTTGAGAAAGTTTCAGCGACATCAGCTACTATCAAAACCGACAAGGGAGATATTGTAGTTGAGCTGTATCCAAACGATGCCCCCAAAACCGTGACTAACTTTGCTAGCTTAGCCAAGGGAGGTTTTTACGATTGTTTAACTTTCCACCGGGTTGAGCCTGGCTTTGTGATTCAAGGAGGTGACCCAAACGGCAATGGCACGGGCGGAACATCAGTTTATGGTCCGGAGTTTGAAGATGAACTAAACGCCGAATCAGCTTCGTATAAGGCGGGTTACAAAAAGGGCGTCTTAGCGATGGCTAATCGCGGTCCAAATACTAACAGTAGCCAATTCTTCATTATGCTCGACGATAACGAAACGCTGCCAAAGAACTACACAATTTTTGGTAAGGTTACGAGCGGACTTGATGTTGTCGACGGCATTGCTGTTGGAGACGTGATTCGAACAATTACCGCTCAGTAATATATTTGCTCCAGAACTAAAAACGCGCCCATCTGGGCGCGTTTTTAGTAAGCCTCGTCTAGCTCACTTACTTTTTCTTGACGGTAATCTTTTTGACTTTCGGTTGAACCGGCTCAACTTTTGGCGCGGTAATCACGAGCGTTCCGTTTTCGAGCTTGGCCTCGACCTTATCTTCCTTTATTGGCGTTGCGAAGCGGATTGAGCGGCTAAACTCGGTGTGCTGCCACTCGCGACGAACAACGTTTTTGCCTTCCTTACCTTCGTGCTTTTTGACGCCGTTGATAGTTAAGGTGTCTTCGGTCATCTCGATTTGAATATCGTTCTCGGTGTAGCCAGGGACTTGTAGCTCGATTTCATACTCGACATCAGTTTCGTGAATATTCATCGCACCGGCAACGGTGCCGAGGGTACGCGACCAATCACCGCGACCAAAGTTGCGGTTGATCAGCTCATTCATCTCGTCGTGCATTCGATCCATAGCTTGAAACGGACTCCATGGTGCTAGTTGCATTGTCTCGTCACCTCCTTTCCCGGTTGGTTCTACAATTTTTGCCTGAATATTTACGCCCTCGATTAATTCTGGGAGAGCACAGCCGAAAAACTCCATCAGGGCGATCAGAACTGGCGCGCTTGGTAGATATTCGCCGCGCTCGAGCGAGATAATCGATTGCCTGGAAACATTAAGTGCCCGGGCCAATTCTTCTTGGCTCAAGGATTGATTCTGTCGTAATTGACGAAGAAGTAATCGAAATCGGGGCATCGTTGTCATTAATGTAAAGTATGCTTTACATTTCGTCAAGAGAACTTGCCCTGTAAGCGAAACGCTGTGTAAAGTGGACTATAAGATGTTCAATACGAAAGTTTCTGTTTCGATAGTCGCAGTCGTCCTCGTGGCCGCAGTGGCTGGTTTTTGGCTGTTAACGTATCAACGGTTTCAGGCGGCTGTGGTAACTGAATTGGGCGAAGGAGGCGGGACTGCTAGCCAGTCTGGCGGCGGCGGGGCCGTATCAACCCCTGACACAGGTGCCGTAACACCGACTTGTGCTGCTGTTCCGGACGGTGAGGCGTTACCAGAAGAGTGTCAAACAAGTGGCGGTAGCACCGGTGGATCAACGGGCGGTACCACTGGCGGCACAACGGGAGGAACTACCGGTGGATCAACGGGAGGCGGCACGACTGGTAATAGCGGCGGCAACACAACCAACGGAAACACTGGTGGGGGAACGACTGGCTCAACTGGCGGTTCGACAGGCGGAAGCACAAGCGGCTCAACAAGTGGTGGAACAACCAGTGGTACATCGGGTACAACTAGCTCAGCGAGCACTGGAAGCGATTTGCCAAGTTCGACAGACTCAACAACGACTAGTCAAACAGAAAGTCCGGCCAGTAATACCGAATCGGTGGCTTCATCATTTGGTGCTTTATTTTCTTCAGCCAACAGCGGCTTCTGGTGGGTGGTTCTCCTGCCCCTGCTCTTGATTGACCTAATTATTATCCTACTTCTTGCCGACGCTCGTCGACGCATAAAGCGTCTGGAGAAAAAGAACAACGACGAGGCAGATGCGTCCGTACCAACCAATCCAGTTTCAGCTCCGACTCAGACGGTTATGCCAACCGAACCAGCTGCGCCAGTTATTACCGAGCAGCCAGTCGAGATGACCCAACCGGCACCAGCCGTAGTACCTGATCCAAACGCAACAATTTCACAGACGTTAGAGGTTCCGCCGCAAGTTGGAGGGTTGGTCGTTCCAGCACCAACTGATCAGACAGCTCAACAGCCACCCGCTCCGCAGTAAAGAACTAAAGACTACTCGAACCGGAGGGCGTCGACAGGATTTTTTCGTGCAGCTCGAATGGCGGGGAATAGTCCAAAGACGACCCCCGTTAGGACGGCCATACCGATTGCCAGCAATATAGTTTCGGCGTTAAGAACTGGATCGAGTGGCGAGAATCTGGCAACGAGAGCTCCCGTAACTGCGGCCATACCGATGCCAATGAGTGCACCAAAGACGGTCAGGACAATGGCTTCGATGAGGAACTGCGAGAGGATAGCGCCCTCAGTGGCGCCAACTGCTTTGCGAATACCAATTTCGCGTGTCCGTTCCGTCACGGTGACAAGCATGATGTTGGAAATACCGATACCGCCAACAAGCAGCGATATAGCAGCAATGCCAACAACCATTAACGTCAGGATGTCGGTAATCTCAGTAAACTGCTTGAGTAAGTCGGTTGGCAGCAAGATCGTAAAATCCGCTATGCCGTGTTTTTCGGTCAATAGTTTGGCAATCTGTTCCTTGGCCGTGGTGACGGAATCGATGTCCTTTGCTTTTAGCATTATCTGGCCAACTTGTTCCGACTGATTAAGCTCGTGAGCCAGGGTGGCTGGGATGACGATCGAGTCTGAACTTGTTGGGTCGAGCTTCGCTTCTTCTTTGACTCTGAAAATTCCTTCAACAGTTAGTTCGGTCACGCCAAGTGTCACCTTATCGCCTACGACTGCACCGAGTTTTTCGGCGGCCTTTTCAGTAATGAAAACAGTCCGGCTCTTATTCCTTAAATCATCGGCGGTCATTTCACGGCCGCTTAGTTTTTCGAGGCTCAGGTAGGGAAAGACTTCTGGATTGCCGCCGAACGGAAAGCCGGTCAGTTTCTTATCGCCTTTCTTGAGCGCACCGCCGGTGTACGAAACATATCCTATCGATCCAGATGCGACTAAATCGGCTTTTTGATCAAGCAATTCAACGTCGTCAAGAAACAGCGTCGAAGGGGCAAAGGCCGATCCGACGTTAAAGCTGCCTTCGCCTGTGTCTTCGCCGGGCATAATCATAATTAGTGTTGGGCCAAATCCCTCGACGGCTGTTGTGACTTGCCCTTGCACGCCCCGTGCGAGAGACAATAGGGTAACAACGGCATAAATGCCGATCACAATACCGAGCAGTGTTAAGAAGCTGCGAAGTTTGTTAACCCACAGTGATTTGAGGGCGCTACGGAATGCGTCAGCCATTATTTATTCCTTTCATCCTTAATAATCGTACCGTCCTTCATGGTGATAATGCGTGTTGCGTATGAAAGAAGCTCGTTGTTGTGCGTCACCATCACAATAGTGGTGCCGGTCTGGTGAATCTTTTTAAACAGTTCCATGATCTCTAGGCCTGTCTTGGTGTCCAGGTTTCCGGTTGGTTCGTCAGCCAGAATAATTTTTGGCTCATTAACGAGTGCGCGTGCAATCGCTACTCGCTGTTGCTGGCCACCACTTAATTGATTGGGTTTACTTTTTAACCTATCGGCGAGTCCAACGCTCGAAAGGACTTCGCGAACCTTTTGGTCACGGTGGTCACCGCGGCGGTATTTGAGCGGTAGCATGACGTTGTCGTAGGCGGTTGTGCGGGGCAGTAAGTTGAATGATTGAAACACAAAGCCAAAAACCTCATTACGGAATTTGGCTCGCTGTTTTTTCGACAGATCGTCAACGCGTTTGCCGTCGATAGAGTATTCGCCGCTATCCGGAGTGTCGAGTAGGCCGAGAACGTTAAGGAGCGTTGATTTGCCGCAGCCGCTTGGGCCAATAATGGCAACAAATTCACCGTCATTGATAGTAAGCGAAAGATCCGCAAGAGCGTGGATCGTTTCACCAAGTTTGTAGTCGCGTCGCAGATTTTTTAGTGTGAGCATCGTTGTTATCATACCTTTAGCGGTGACTGATTTATACCCCCCGAAGGCTGGACTTTTATGGGTAAATATGGTAGAAATGCGCTATGGGCCTGCTTGGCTTCGACGGGAACATTTACATCGAAAACTGCAAGCGGAAGCACCTGCCTTAGAGTGCAAACCAAATACGTGCAAACGCACTTGAAACTGCCAAAGCTCGCGTAGCAAACTTGTTTGCCGCTCCTGCTTTTGCAACAGCAGTTGCCTAACGGTATTCTGCCGTCTTACTGCCAGATTCTACTAAGGTTTTAAGGCGTCATATTTGTAGATAGCGTTCTGTGTGCATCGATAGAATCGCGAAATCATAGATGTTGCGGTCGTGAGTGTTTTGTAATTTTTCTAGCTCACGCACTTAAGTCAAACAAATTTACTACGCTTGTAGACGTTTTCGTTCGTAGGTTTTCGGACAGGGGTTCAACTCCCCTCAGGTCCACCAAGAGAGAGTCGCCAGAAATGGCGGCTTTTTCTTTAAGATGTTCACGGGGAAGTTGTACGCACTCGGCGCGCTTGTTACGCTAAAAAAGATAAATGCAGTCAAAGAATGATCAGGCAAAACGAACTCGTTCGTCATTTCTAGCGTCGCTAGCCAATTATCCTTTAACATTTTATTTCGGTGCGCTATTCTTGCTCAGCTCGATAGGCCTCGTTGTTGTTTCGGCCACATCTGGCTGGCAGTTTGACTTTGCAGTTATGCTAGCCTGGCTGGCAAAGCGCCAAACGACGATTCTGGCTATTACAACTGGGCTGCTCGGTATGACTCTCATTGCTAGCGCAATTGCTTACCGAAAGGTAACAAATCTTACGCAAAAAGAGTACTTCCTTTGGCTCCAACAACGCTCGACCAGAACTCTGTTTCCGATTTTTATCCCGCTTCACGACTGGTTCCGGCTGAGATTTGCTATTTACCGCTGGTGGCACAGCCAGGTAATCGCCTCGAGCGTTCACATTATTCTTCTTATTGTCTTTGGCGCTTCAATGACTTTCCAGGTAGTAAATGTCGTTAAGCAGGAAGATATCCTTCTTTCGCCTGGTGGTACCGATCCTGCCTGTGCTGAGGAGCCACCAATTGGGATGGGGCCCAGTATATTTGGTTTGAAGATATTTAAAACAGCCAGAGCTGCCGGAAACGTCAAGTATTTCACAGTTACCGGCATAACTGACCCAACAACAGCTGGGGTAGCTCGCTCGGTGACCGTCACCGCTTATGATTGCGATAATTTGGTTAAAACGGACTATACCGGAACTATCGAATTTACCTCAAGTGACGGCCAGGCAACACTCCCAAGTAACTACACCTTTGTTGGCGGAGATAACGGCGCTCACACATTTACGAATGGCGTCACACTTAAGACGGTAGGTGAGCAGTCGGTAACAGTGAACGACTCTGTCTATACTGCCACGGGCTCTCAGACCGCCATTACCGTTAACGTTGCAGCGATGAGTAAGTTTTCGGTGACCGGCATTACTACGCCCACCACCGCAGGAACCGCCAGGACTGCTACCGTTACCGCTCAGGACGCTTATAACAACACAGTTACCTCCTACACGGGTACGATTGCTTTTACTTCAACCGACGCTCAGGCGACGCTGCCATCCAACTACACCTTTGTTGGTGGAGATAACGGTGTGCACACCTTCACGAATGGCGTAACGCTCAAGACGTCCGGAACCCGTTCGGTGACGGCCACTGCTACAGTGGGCGGTTACACCGGTTCGCAAACAAATATTACAGTTAACGCCGCCGCTATTAGTAAGATGATTGTTTCTGGCATTACAACACCGACTACCGCCGGGGTGGCTCGGTCGGTGACCGTTCGGGCGTCGGATACTTACGACAACACCGTCACTTCTTACACGGGTACGATTGCTTTTACTTCAACCGACGCCCAGGCAACGCTCCCATCCAACTACACTTTCGTTGGTGGAGATAACGGAACGCACACGTTCACGAACGGAGTGACGCTAAAAACAGCCGGGACTCAATCCGTTACGGCAACCGCTACCGTTGGTGGCTATACGGGGTCTCAGACCAGCATCACAGTGAACTTTGCAGCCGTTTCGACGCTGTCTGTCTCGGGAATCACTACGCCAACAACAGCAGGAACTGCCAGGTCGGTGACCGTCACCGCCAAAGATGCTTACACGAATACGGTTACGACCTATACCGGAACCGTTACGTTCACTTCCAGTGACGCCCAGGCAACGCTCCCATCCAACTACACTTTTGTTGGTGGAGATAACGGAACACACACGTTCACGAACGGAGTGACGCTAAAAACAGCCGGAACCCGTTCGGTGACGGCAACAGACATAGTGTCTGGCGGTGTCACGGGAACCCAGTCAAGTATTACAGTCAACGCGGCGGCAGTGAGTAAGTTGGGGGTTTCTGGCATTACTACGCCAACTACAGCTGGTACGGCACGATCCGTGACAGTTACCGCTCAAGACCCATACGACAACACTATTACTTCCTACACAGGCACAGTTGCCTTCACCTCCAGCGACGCCCAGGCGACCCTGCCCTCTAACTACACATTTATTGGCGGCGATAACGGTACCCATACTTTCACAAACGGTGTCACCCTGAAAACAGCCGGAACTCGTTCGGTGACGGCGACCGCTACAGTGGGCGGTTACACCGGTTCGCAGACAAGTATTACTGTTAACGCTGGGAGTGTGTCTAAACTCGCGGTGACAGGTATTACAACGCCGACAACCGCAGGCACTGCCAGAAATGTTACGGTGACCGCACAAGATCCGTACGACAATACAGTTACTTCGTACGCCGGTACCGTTGCATTTACTTCGACCGACGCCCAGGCCACCCTCCCTTCTAACTACACCTTTGTCGGTGGCGACAACGGCACCCACACCTTCTCCGGCGGCGTTACCCTTAAGACGGCGGGCACGCAGTCAGTAACTGCATCCGATATCGCTAACGGCGCTACCTCGGGAACGCAATCGAATATTGTTGTTAACACTGATGCTATGAGCAAGTTTGCTGTTACGGGAATCACTACGCCAACAACAGCTGGTACGGCGCGATCAGTAACGGTGACGGCCCAAGACCCATATGATAATACCGTCACCTCATACACGGGTACGATTACTTTCGCCTCTACTGATGCCCAAGCTACGCTCCCATCTGATTACACCTTTGTTGGTGGAGATAACGGAACGCATACATTTACCAACGGCGTTACGCTGAAAACGGCAGGAACCCGTTCAGTGACCGCGACTGCCTCAGTCGGTGGATATACGGGGTCTCAGACAGGTATATCGGTCACGCCGGCAGCGACAACACTTCTAACGGTGACAGGAATATCTTCCCCGACCGTTGCAGGCACCGCCCAGACTGTCACGGTTACTGCTAAGGACAACTATAGTAACACCACAACTGGCTACACTGGGACCGTGGCCTTCACCTCCAGCGACGGCCAGGCCACCCTGCCCTCTAACTACACATTTGTCGGTGGCGATAACGGAGTGCATGCGTTCACGAGCGGAGTCACGCTTAAGACGGTCGGAACCCATTCTGTTACAGCAACGGATACCGTAACTGGTTCGATTACGGGCACGCAATCTAGTATTCTTGTTTCCGCTGGTGAGGCTGTATCATTTGTAGTTTCAGGCGTTGCTTCGCCGACTGCTGCAGGTACGCCTCGAACGGTGACAGTTACGGCTAAGGACAGTTTTAATAACACGGATACGAGCTTCACCGGCTCAATCGTTTTCTCATCAACTGATCCCCAAGCTACGCTGCCGTCGAGCTACACTTTTGTTGGTGGAGATAACGGAACGCATACATTTACGAATCAAGTGAACTTAAAGACAGTCGGAACCCAGACTGTCTTGGTAGATGCAGAGGAGCTTGGAGTAAGCGGGTCGCAGACTGGTATAAGCGTTACGCCCGGTATTGGCGCTTCGATCGAGTTGATTAGTTCAGGGCTCACTACCACAGCAGGCGCTACCTTCCCGGTAACAGCACTAGTAAAAGATGCATACGGCAACACGGCAACCGGTTATACCGGTACGGTCTTGTTTAGTTCGAACGACAGCGCAGCGAGCCTTCCGACAAGCTATACATTCACTGTCGGTGATGCGGGCGTTCATGCTTTCTCGTCCGGGATCGTATTTCGAACCGCTGGAGCGCGAGTACTAACTTTAAGCGAACTTGCCGCTTCCGAGACGGTAGATAGTATCCAGCCGGTAGAACTGAACGTTACCGTTAATCCGGGATCGATTAACTCACTTACTCTTACGCCCGAAGCAACCGCAGTCTTAGTTGGCCAAAATTTCTCAGCCACTGTCCGTGTCTTTGATAGCTACGGAAACGTAATCACGAACTACTCCGGTTCTGTCTACTTCAGCGCACTGGCCAAGTCGGCGGTACTGCCTGGTGAGTATACGTTTACTAGTGCGGATAGCGGCGTTCACACATTTACAAATGCCTTTAGGTTTGGCTTGGCTCAAGCAGAGCAACTGACGGTTAGCGCAGCACCAGCTGGTAAACCAAGTGCATCGGTCAACATTACAGTCATTGCGCAGGCTACTTTGCCAGTAATCGACGCATACTTAGTAACTGGCCAGTCGCCACAATCTGTCGGAACTGGCTGGAGCGAGACAGTCGTTGGTCTTGACGAGCAAGGTGGAGTGGTGACTTCCGACTCAACAACTGAAGTTACTTTATCGAGCTCCTTAGCGACCGTGAGTTTCTATTCGGACAATACATACACGACCCCGGTTAATAAATACGTCTTAAATGAGGGTAGGGTAGCGGTCTATCTTAAGGCATCCGAGGCTGGCGAAGTCGTCATCACTGCCACTGACCAGAACGACAAGACGGGCTCGAGTAGCTCAATCAGAATCCAAACCGCAGTTGTTGGCCCTGGCGCCGAAGAGGAGCCGCCAGTTGAAGATGAAGAAGAGGCAAGTACTAATACCGGAAGTCTGCCAGTTCTACGTGATAACCCAGTTCTAAATAAAGTTGCCAGCGTTGCAGCCAATGTATCCTCTGGACTGGCGCTTGTTTCATTGGCTCCAGCGGGTGCCGCGATCGTGACGATCGTGACAACGAATTTGATCCAGGGCATCTCGCTCTTCAACCTTTCATGGGTTGGCCTGTTTGGTCGGCGTCGTCGTCGCAAAGAATGGGGAGTAGTCCAAAACGGATTGACGCATCTGCCACTCGGAGGTGTATTTGTCGAACTCTACAACAGCGCCGGTATTTTGGTCTCCAAGGTGCTGACAGATAAGTCAGGAAAGTTCGCGTTTATTGTTGAGCAAGCCGACAATTACCGCTTGCGGATTAATAATCCGCTCTATCGACCATATATCAGTGAGCCTCTTGCGATCCGCGATGCTCGACAAGAAGTTCTGAAAACTACCATCTCACTTGAGCCGATTCGTGAGATTGTGGCCGGCCGGATTCGTCGCGTGGCAGTGCTGGTTCGAATCTTGGAGTTCTTAGCGTTACTCAACTGGCCGTTGCTTGTGATTGGATCAGTCTCGGCAGTTGCGGTTCTGTATAACATACCAACCGTTGGAAGGTTCGTTATCGTCAGTATTTACCTAATGTTGTGGGTCGTTAAGCTTCGCGAGGTTCACTCTCGCCGTGTCTTTGGCACAATCCAAGACTCGCTAGACAGTTCGCTTCAGCCGAACGCAGTCGTTCAGCTGACTCGAGAGGATACCAATGGGTCACAGGTAGTACGCTCAACAATTACCGACTCACGTGGACGTTTCTTGTTCCTCGCACAGCCGAGTGTCTATCAGGTGGTAGCGGCAAAAGCTGGCTACAAACCAAAAGAGACCACAGTCGAGGGCGAAGCGATTGACGTGGATATCAAGCTCGAGAGATTGTAGGCGACTAGCTAGAGGCCGAGCTCTTGGGCGGTGGATTTCATGGCGTCTAAGATGATGCCGACAAATTCTTCAATTGGAATATCAAGCTCAGATTCGCACTGACTAATTTGATCGCGATCAACGGCCGCTGCAAAAGACTTGGAGTTGAATTTACTCATCACGCCTTCAGCGGTCACTTCCTCAAGTTTTTTATTAGGCATCACCAGCGTGGTTGCGACGATTAGTCCCGTTAGCTCGTCGCAGCAGAAAAGCGCCCACTCCATGGTTGTTTGCGGCGGGTTGTGGCCGTT
>CAYGDK010000001.1:14425-68669 GCA_964348645.1 uncultured Candidatus Saccharibacteria bacterium
CGTCGCAGCAGAAAAGCGCCCACTCCATGGTTGTTTGCGGCGGGTTGTGGCCGTTATGAAAGTGGTTGTGGGCCAGAATGGCGGTATTGATTGTTTCGTCGCCGAGGTCTAGGTCTTCGAGCCACTCAACAACTTTCTTCGCGTGGTCCTCGGGCGTGTCGCGTGTAACTTCCCAGTCAGCATCGTGTAGAAGACCAGCAATCCCCCAGGACTCTTCGTCTTCGTGAAAGTAAGCGGCGAGCGCCTTCATCGAAGCTTCGACAGCAAGACAGTGGCGAACTAGATTGTCATTCTGAACGTTATCGGTCAGTAGTTTGTGTGCTTGGTCTCTTGTAATCATGGCAACAGTCTAGCGTGAATTCGCCTGAAATGTATACACTCATAGTAATATGAAGGACAAGAACCTCGTGGAAGAGATTGCGGATGCACCAGCACTTGCGATAGAGAAGACGATCGAAACGACCGAGAAGCTCATCCATGAACTCCCAGGGCAGGGGTCGATCAATAAGGTTAGGCACTTTTGGCATTCGCTTGGTCCTGGCTTAACAACCGGTGCGTCCGATGACGATCCGTCTGGGATTGCGACTTACTCCCAAACAGGTGCGCAGTTTGGCAATCAGCTACTTTGGCTAGCCGGCTTCACCTTCCCACTGATGGCGATCGTGCAAGAAATGTGCGCTCGTATTGGTCTAGTCACCGGCCGCGGACTGGCTGCCAATATACGCACGCACTATTCTAAAAAAGTTTTGTACATCACCGCCTTACTACTGCTGGCCGCTAACTCTTTCAATATTGGCGCTGATTTAGGCGCGATGGCCGAAGGCGCTCGCCTACTATTCCCAGGTATCGGCTCGGGCGTGTTGGTTGTGGGCTTCGCGATAACTAGTTTAATCCTTCAAATTTTTACGCCGTACGCTACCTATGCGCGCTACCTAAAATACTTGGCCTTTGTTCTGATTGCATACATTTTTTCTGCCATTCTCGCTGGCTTAAACTGGTCGGATATTGGCCGAGCAGCAGTATTGCCAAGCATCACTTGGTCAAAGGAGCAGGTGATCTTGATCTGCGCAATTCTGGGAACGACGATCTCACCGTACCTTTTCTTCTGGCAGACCTCACAGGAAGTTGAAGAGCAAATCGCTGGCGGTAAGACGACGCTCGCTTCTCGCCAAGGTGCGAGTGATGCTGAGGTTAAAGATATGCGAGTTGATGTTTGGTCGGGAATGTTTTTGTCGAACGTGGTGATGTTCTTTATTATTGCCGCGTGCGCTGCCATCTTGTTTCCGCAAGGTATTACTCAGATCAGTTCCGCCGCCGAAGCCGCTGAGGCGCTCCGGCCTTTTGCCGGCGAAGCAACCTTCTTCTTATTTGCGATTGGGATTATTGGTACCGGATTGTTGGCAATCCCGGTACTGGCCGGTTCCGCATCTTACGCTATGAGCGAAAGTTTTGGTTGGGGCGGCGGATTGGGCAAAACACTTAAGCAAGCCCACAGTTTTTATGGCGTCATAATAATTTCAATGCTACTCGGCTTGGGGATGAACTTTATTGGTCTCAACCCAATGAAGGCGTTGATTTACTCGGCAGTACTGAACGGTTTAGTTGCACCGATAGTGCTTGTTATTATTGTCCAGCTAAGTCGCGATCAAAGAATCATGGGCGAACGTAGAAATAGCCGGCTGACAAGTGCGATTGGGTGGGCTGTAGTTGCCCTGATGACAATCGCTGGCCTGGCGGCGCTGATTTCGCTGATAGCCTAAAAGCTTTAGCGTAACCGTATCTCTTCAGGTTCCTTTGCGGTAAAATTGACACTGTTTTCATGCCCCCGTAGCTCAGTGGATTAGAGCGAGACGGTTCTAACGTCGAGGTCGTAGGTTCGAATCCTACCGGGGGTACTACACAAACGACCCGGTAATTTGCCGGGTCGTTTGTGTATGGTGTCGTAGGTGAGAACCTAAGGTTCGACAACGACCGAGCGGTAGCGAGGGAGGTGTACCGCAGTGAAGCGGAGGTAATCCTACCGGGTGTACTACAGGAAGTGGCTAATAAGTTTTTCAGTATCGCCACCTAGGACGATTGGGTTTAGACCGATTATTTCTTCTAAGTAAGCAGACTCTTTGGGGATGTTGTTCAGAATAAAGATCGGCTTTTTCAAATAGAATGCTATCGTCATTTCCATCAAGACATTACCGCCAATGTAGTTTGGGATACCTCGCTTCTTCTCGTTTATTACTAATATCGCATCGCTCTTCTCTATCTCAGCGAAGTGCCCGTTCATTAGCGCGGTTTTCTTGCTGTAATCGTTGGCGTTTGAAAACCAAGTCTTGTAATGACTGACCTCAAAGTCACCATTTTTCTTCATTATTTCGGCTGTGGCAGGTAGAAGCGTGGAGATGCCGTGTGTTTCTAGCTCGCCCTGGATTTCGACAGCTCTTTTATAGAAATCAGCGCTTGAACATAAGGTGACAGTTGTCATAATGAGATTGTAGTAAGTTCTGCAGTAAACGCAATTATTCTAGTTCTTCTTGACAGGTGATACAGGATAGGTGATCCTGGAGAAAATGAAGGAGGGGGAAGTGAGTACTCGAAAACTAATTATTTATGCGGGAGTTATATTACTTTCGCTGACAACTGTGTTCGCGATCGTGGCCAATACCGGTAGCTTTAAAGCGCAAGTTGCGCTTGAAGAACTTTGTGTCGCAGATACTGACGTGAACGGAGATGGGCTGATTGATGAAAATGACTGCGAAGGCTCAGGTGGCGGAGGTGGTGTTGGTGACATCTGTCTCGATGATGCAGTAGACACAACAGCAGCTAGCTCTTTGCCAGCAATCGGTACTGATCCAAAGGAATGTGAAAATGTTTGCCGTATCGATGAGGCGTTCCCGCCAGCACATGACGGCGCGACAGAAACCGCTCACCAAGCAGGGGTAACAACGCTAAATTCTAAAAAGTTCCAACTAGATGTTGAGTTTAAGAGTTGGGCTAATGACCAGCTCAGCCCGTACTTTACGGCAACAAGGCGGATTCTAACTCTAATTAAGGGCGGACAGGCAAGCCAGGCGCAAGCCAACCAGCTTCTCAGTACCTTTGCGAGTGACTTATCGCGCTATGCCAATGACCCGATTAATCTTGCAAAGATACAGGCTGGCGTACTGAACCCTGCGACACTGGCCGAAAAAGCAGTTTATGACGCTCTGACGCTTTCAAAGCAAGAAAAGCACTACCGAAGCGACCCACACGGGCCAAGCACCAAGCGTGAGTGGACGATTCTCAGTAATTTCAAACCCAACTTTACCGGCTGGCCAACGAACGTGAAGCTGGACGGAATAACATTCGATGTTCTTAATCTAACGGATTCAGCCGCCGGCTACAGCCTCTGCGTTGAGGGTGGTATAGGTACCGCTAACGGAAGATTTGACGCCCCACTGTCTGGGTTGAAGCTTAAAGGCAAGTGGAATGATCCAAGTACAGGATCTGGCCTCTCGCTCAACTTTGGATTCAGCTACAAAAATAGACCAACACTTGGCCTATTCGGATTCTTCCGCTTCTAAAAATAGAACGAGAATAACGAAAGAGGAGGTGGCCAGTGGCCACCTCCTTTCTTGTTGCTGTGCGAGCCTTACGGCTCGGTTAGCGGTTCGATCTCGATCAGGCGCCACTTGGACGCCTCCTGGACGTAGATCAGCATAAAGCTGATGTTGTTGAACTCCTTGCCCAATTCTCTGGCACTGAACTCACACGTCACGACCGAGATCTTCTCGAAGCCCTGGTCGCGCATAGCGGTGGCGAGCTTCTGCTGATCGATCAGCGTCTGCCCTGCCCGCAATCCGTTGAAGAGCGTACTCTTCAATTCCCAGCCCTCATTTCGACAGATCCCTCGGATCTTGTCCATTTGGGCCAGGAAGCGCTTAGCGTCTTCGGTCGTATCGGCTAGCGGTCGAACCGCGGCCAGTCTGGTCGGGGTGGACGTAGGCGCAATGAAGGCCTGCGTCATCCCGAGCGGTGACAAGAAGTAGGCCGCGATGGCCGATCCGATTCCAATAAACATGATTTCCTCGTGCGAAACACCACAACTATACCGGCTGGTGCGGCAAAATCAATGCAAAATCGGCTAGTTTTAAATTTTAATCAGTAACCCAACGAAGACGCTAACGGTAATAACGACGGCGCCAATAGCGGTAATTTTGAGCGCGCCTTTGATCGGATGGTTATGGACGAAGAAACCCTTAAAGAGGCCGACGCAGAAGAGGGCGACTAAGCTAGCGATCACCGACCAGTAGAAGGCGGTCTTGGTGCTGTCGAGCAAAATGTACGGTAACAGCGGGATCAGGCCAATCAAAGCGTACGAGAAGAACATTACTGCACTGTCGCTGATGAGATTGTCTTTATCGTTAGGGTCGAGCTCTTTTTCGGAGTCTTCGGAGATATAAACGCCGGCAGCCATAGAGATTGCTTCAACAAGGATAAGAATCACGCCGCTGAGAATTACTTCTCGGGATGATAGGCCAGCGAAGCTAACACCGGATAAGAGGCCGACCGTAGAAACGAGTCCGTCTTCGGCGCCAAAGACAAAGTTGCGCAAGAATCCTTTACCCTTCATTACTCGCATCATACCTGAATTCATAGTGAAACTCCGGCCGATTGGCCGGAGTCGGTGGTGAACGTCTTGTTTATGCTCTCGAGGAGGAATTTCTCGCCCTCGCGAACGAACTTGAACAACCAGATGATCCGGATGACTCGTTTGCCATCAGGTGCTTTCATCTCCAGATCCGCCGGCACATCGTGCCGGAGAAGAATCTCATCTTTCGGTTTGCCGTCCGTATCGTTCGGTCGAGCAACTTTCAGCTCGTCCGGATTCATAAACGTCCGTAAGCGGCTGTCGCCAGTTGGGCTCTGCCATGCCTTGTAGATCTCGTGGCTGCTATTAGCGAACTCGCGGATTGCCTTAAGGCGGGGCGAATCAACTGGTTCATCCTTAATGTCTTTGACGAACGGCCGAATACCGGTCATTCCTTTCTCAAAGCAAGCACGTAACACATCGCGTGTGTGTTGTAGGAGCGGGTCGGGAGGGAGCGGATCCTTCTCCTGACCACTGGCTGTCGTAGCCAAGCCAAATATGGCCAGGCAAGCGAAAAGTACGATCACGATTTTCTGCATTTCAAGCCTCCTTGCGGGATGCAAAACAATTCTCCGCCGATCAACGGCGGATTTCAAGATTCTGGGAGCTAGTTTTTTTACCAGAGAACGTAGCCTTTGATCACGCCGCTAGATCGTGGAATGGTTCTCTGACTGACAACACATGGTCCGATGTAGTTCATATCGGAGATCGATACAGTGGTGTCGGTAAAGCCCGTGACAACACCAACATGACCTGTTCCGGCAGCTTCTGTAGTTGAGATCAACGCACCTACGGACGGATTTTTACTAGTAGCTATACCATACGATCGGGCGTACGACAGATACTGGCCTCCGTTACCCATTCTTCGCTTCTGAAGATCGGGACGGTTGTGGAGCGCCCACTGGGTGCATTGGCAACGATAGGCGGTATAGGTGGGCAGATTGCGGAATACGCCAACGATTGAGACGCCACCAATAGTACTGGCGATTCTTGGCAAACGTGCGCCAGAGGCGGTACTACGTCGCTGTTGAGCTAGGCGTTTAAGCTCGGCCTGTCGAGCGGCTTCGCGCTCCTCCACTTTTAGTTGATTTAGTTCGTCGAGCCAGGCGAGTGAGTTCTCCGAGTCCTGTGACGGTATAACAAGACTGGTTCCAGGTTTAATCTTCTCGATATCCGCTGTTTTGATCTCGTTGGCTTCAATGATTGTATTAACGTTGGTGTTATAGCGTTTGGCAATCGAAAGTAAGCTATCACCCTTTTCGACAGTATAGGTTATAGCGTATTGAGTCTCACCTGTTAAAACTGTTTGGCCGATAACTTGTGGCTTACCAACAAAGCCGGCTGCCTGGACTTCAACGATCTCATCCGAAATATTGGAGGCAAAGTAATCTGGGTCGTAGGCCTGTCCTTCGCCAACCGAAAAAGTCAAAAAGATTAAGATAAACGACCCAAAGCCGAGTTGGGTTGAGTAAGCGCGAATAAATTTGCGGATTTTTTTGATCCGGGGCAATCGTAAAAATGGCTGAACGGCGACAAGCAGAGCTTGAACACCAGCACTAAGCCGGGAAAGGAACGGACGGAGACTGCGAATTATGTTTTGTGTTTTTTGTCGAATAAGTTGAGCGGTATCTTTTGGGATACTAATCTGCCTCCTTACATGAGACGAGACCCAGTGTACCGTAGCCTAAAAACTTGTCAAGGGACCCATCTGCCTCGAGTGGTTACCGAGCAATAACGTCGAGATAGAAGCCAATAATGAGTGCGATAATTGAGGAAACGAAGATAACAACTGAGTTCCATTTCTCTTTACTGGAGCGCAAGGTGTGAAAAATATACTCCATGCTGGCCTTGTCCAAATCAGTTAGTCCCGCTGCTTGGTTGATCTTATTCTCCAAATCGTTTTCGGCGATTAACCGACTGCGTCTTTTCGAAACTTGGTAGCGATGGGCGAAATAGATAATAAAGCCGATGGTGCCGAAGTACCATAAGAAATGAATCGTGGCTTTATTCTCGATGATACCGATGGCGCGATAGGCGATAGTGGCTACTATGCCTGTAGCGAAAAATAGATTACGAGCAAATTGTGAGTGTGTTTTTGGTACTTCCATATGCCTAGCGTACCAAATAATAGAATAAAGAAGAGGCCGCCCGGTTAGGGGCGGCCAATTAAGTCGGGAGTGAACGCTTACTCGTCGGTCGGCGTTGACTCGTTGAGGGGGCGCTCGGCGCCGTCTCGGGCGTTTTTCGCCTCGTTGATCTTTTCCCGTGAGGGAAGGGCGCAGCCGCTCGCGATCATCCCGGCGGCAACGAACAGGCCGCAAAGGGCTAGAATCTTTTTCACCATTTCTCCTTGTTGTGACTTGCCACAACCAAGTGTTCCGAAGAACGAGAGAAATTATATATCCGAACACCTACCCCAATCAATACAATTGCCGTTCATTTAATGGATTACACATCGGATTGGTGGTACAATTACAGAACTTTATGCGTTAACTTGCCAAGTGCGAGGCGCATCAAAGCCACACTTTCGGATTGTGGCCACACTCTTCTACGAAGACGGCACTACTGTTCGGGAGTCCCAACAGTAGAAAGGCTGTTTATAATAATATGTATAGCAATGTAAGAAGTCGTGCCCAAGGATTTGGGGGCCGACGCCGCTCAGGCGGTTTTGGACGAGGTTCCTCAAAGCGAGCCGACTCTACCAATCCAAGCCGATATATCAATAAAAGCGCGGATGTTCCGGTGGAAGTTCCGTTCGAACCAACGCACTCGTTTAGTGATTTTTCGTTGAACGCTCAGATCCTTGAGCGCGTGACCGCTCGCGGTTACACTCACCCGACACCAATTCAGGATCAAGCGATTCCGGCCGTTATGGCGGGTCGCGACGTCATCGGCCTAGCTGATACTGGTACTGGCAAGACAGCTGCGTTCCTACTGCCGCTTTTGCACAAAATGCTGCGTGACCCGGTGCAAAAAGCGCTAATTATCGTTCCCACTCGCGAACTAGCTGTTCAAATTGACGATGAGCTACGCGCGTTTTCACGTGGGCTGGGTATTAACAGCGCTGTTTGTATCGGTGGTAGCGGCTACGGCTCGCAGATTCAGGCCCTTCGCCGTCGCCCCCAGATTGTCATTGGTACACCGGGTCGTTTATGCGATCACCTTGGTCAGCGAACTCTCTATCTAAAAGACGTCCAAAATCTCGTCATCGACGAGGCCGACCGTTTAGTTGATATGGGCTTCATTAAAGATGTTCGCTTGCTTGTTAGCCATTTACTGCCAGAACGACAGACGCTTTTCTTCTCGGCCACAATGGCGCCGGAAATCCAAGTGCTCGTCGATTCATTTTTGCGCGACCCAGAAACGATTGCCGTCAAAAAGCGCGAAACATCAGTTAACGTTGACCAGGACGTTGTGCGCTACACCGATGCTTTTCACCGAATGGCGCTCTTGCACGAGCTGCTGATTAAAGAGGATTTCAAAAAAGTTTTGATTTTTGGCCGAACGAAACACGGTGTCGAGAAACTTTGCAACACACTCATCGAACGCGGTTTTACAGCCGTTTCGATTCACGGAAATAAATCTCAGCCGCAACGACAGCGAGCGTTAAACGACTTCAAGGAAGGGCGAGCTCAAATTATGGTGGCTACCGACGTGGCTGCCCGTGGTCTGGATATCCCTAACGTTACGCACGTAATTAACTTTGAGGCACCAGAAAATTACTCCGACTACGTCCACCGTATCGGACGAACTGGTCGCGCTGCTAATAAAGGAACTGCCTTAACGTTCGTTCAGTAAGATGGAAATACGTAACGTCGCCATAATTGCTCACGTCGACCACGGTAAAACCACGCTTGTGGACGGCTTACTTAAACAGTCAAATACTTTCCGCGAAAACGAAGCGGCGATGAGCCAAGATCTAATCATGGACTCAAACGACCAGGAGCGAGAGCGTGGCATTACAATTTTGGCCAAGAATACGGCCGTTAATTACAATGGCACCAAGATAAATATCGTCGATACGCCAGGTCACGCTGACTTCGGTGGTGAGGTAGAGCGAACGCTTAACATGACCGACGGTGCGCTGCTAATCATTGACGCTAAAGAAGGCCCAATGCCGCAGACAAAATTTGTTTTGAAGAAAGCGTTGGAGCTTGGTTTGCGACCAATTGTAGTTATTAACAAAATCGACAAACCTGACGCGCAAATCGAAAAAGTCATACATGAAACGTCCAACCTTTTCTTGGATCTTGCGACCGAAGAAGCACAGCTCGAGTTTCCGATTTACTACGCCATTGGGCGCGACGGTAAAGCTTGGGCACACGAGCCAACTAAGGAAGAAATTGCTGCCAATGCCGATCTGACACCGATCTTTGAAGCGATACTTGATCATGTGCCGGCACCGAAACCGGCTGATGACGAACCGTTTCAAATGCTTGTTTCTGCACTTGATTGGGACAGTTTTCAGGGTAAGTATGCTATTGGTAAAATAACCCGCGGTACTGCCAAGCCGGGTATGAATATTTCGATCGGAACCCCTGACGGGTGGCGAACGACGACTAAAGTTGACCGTGTTTACACCGGACTAGGCTTAAAGCGGGCACCAGTCGAAAGCGCATCAACGGGCGACATTATTGCCTTAACGGGATTGGCCTCCGCAAAGATCGGCGACACCGTGGCTGACGCTAAGAATCCTGAAGCATTACCGACCATCGCCATTGCGGAACCAACGCTCAAAATGGCTGTTGCTGCTAGTACCTCGCCGTTTGTTGGCAAGGAAGGCACGCAGCTCACGAGCCAAAAAATTTACGAGCGAATTCTTAAAGAGCTTGAAGTTAATGTTTCGCTCAAAATGGAGAAGGGTGAAAACAACGAATATATATTGTCCGGCCGAGGTGAGCTGCATTTGTCCGTCTTTATTGAGGCATTGCGACGTGAAGGTTTTGAGCTTCAGATTAGTAAGCCGCAAGTCATCACCAAACTAGTTGAAGGTCAGCGCGTTGAGCCGGTTGAGGAGTTGACGGTTGATGTTGCGAGCGAGTACGCTAGCGCCGTTACCGGCGAAGTTGGCAAGCGCAAAGGTATGCTTTTTTCGCAGACGGAGAACGACGACAGCACAACCCGGCTGTTGTTTGAAATACCGACTCGTGGCCTGCTGGGCTTGCGCAACGTTTTACTGACGCTCTCGCGTGGAACAGCGGTGATGAACTCGATGTTTTTGCGCTTTGATCCAGTTGGCGCGGCGCTACCTAAGATGCGTAATGGTGTTTTGGTTGCTTCAGAAGGCGGTGTCGCGGTTTCTTACGGTTTGAACAACGCTCAATCACGCGGCATAACATTTATTGCCCCACAAACTCCAGTTTACGAAGGTATGGTTGTTGGGCTCAACTCACGCGAAGGCGATTTAGAGATTAACGTTACCAAAGAAAAAAAGCAGTCCAACGTTCGTTCTAGTGGCGCCGATGATGCTATTACGTTGACTCCGCCAACAATTTTCAGTCTCGAACAGTGTATCGATTTTCTGGAAGACGACGAGTACTTAGAGGTAACTCCGAAGTCTCTTCGACTACGTAAAAAGATTCTCAACGGATCACTCCGAGCAAAAGCCTCTCGCTAAATTGGGTGGCTGACTGGATTCGAACCAGCGACATTCTGGACCACAACCAGACGCTCTGCCGACTGAGCTACAGCCACCATGTTCGGGATTTGCCGATACCTGGTTATTTTACTGGAATTTGCGGCGAAAATGAATTCAACCTGACATATTTCCAAATTTCCTTACTCTGTGAAAAGTATTCATTTTATGTGAACGCAGGAGTACAATTGAGACCCCGTTTATGGAAACGTAAGCGGTGCACATCGGATGTGGATATGACAGCAATTGCAACACAGGCGCCGACCCTCAGTCGGCAAACTATCGTCATGCTACTCCAACAGCGATTGGAGGACAAAATCAAGAAGGCCCAAGAGAAGATCCTGGAGCTGAGAGGGCAGCTGAACGACCCGTCGGAGACGGACCGTGAAGCACAGCAGCTCCACATTGCTTCCGTTGGTCAGGATATCGAAAGCGCCGAGTACAACAAGCGAGGCTTGGAGGCCTTCGTCAAGCTACTTGGGGAAGAGCATCCTCTTTCGGAAGTCGTCTCAATCGGGAGCATCTTGCTTCTGCGCGATGAGGGTGAGCTCTGCCTCTGGATCATTTACGATCCACTGAAGCTTCGCCAACCCGAAGAGCACTATGTCTCGATCAACGACCTGGGGGTCGAAGGCGAACTAGGTCTCAGCGGAGATGCGCTCGCATTGACGTCAGCCTGCCCAATAGGTGAGGCACTTCTGGGCCTCAAAGTTGAGCCGGGGATGGAGGTCAAGATCGAGGTTGGCAAGCACGTGAACCGTTTTGTCATAGAGAACGTTCTCTGAGGGTGGTTCGTCCGGGCGGCACAGCAATGTGCCGCCCAAACTTTTACTCTCTAAATGGTGCAATGAACCTGATATTCCAGTAAAATACACAAAGGCGCCCGTAGCTCAGTGGATACTCGATCGAAGATCTCGTTCCACTTTGCCCAAGCGCACGCATGCGCCCGTAGCTCAGTGGATAGAGCGACTGACTTCGGATCAGTAGGCCAGGGGTTCGAATCCCTTCGGGCGCACCAAACTGGATGTTATTTTCTTGGAGTTCCAGAATAGCCTGATAGAACGGGCTTTTTGGGGTGTTCGAATAGCCCGGATAGCGATATTGCAGTCCGGAGGGGAATATCGAACACAACAGGGTACGCTTCTCTTCTAACGAACCATTTTCATAGGTTTCATTTAAGTCTTTGAACTTCGTGGCGATAAACTCGGTGATAGCCGCCAGACTATATTTTTCGATGACTGAATCATTTTTAGCGATCTGGACGGTTTTTATTTTATCCTCCAGCATTTTATTCTGTTCTTTGAAGATCGAGTCTGAGTAAACTCCTGATAGGTTCTTCTCAACTAAGGCCTGGCGCAATTCGTAGTACTTTTTCAGGTCTTCGTCGGCCTTCTCCCGCTTCTTCTGCAGGGAGCCGGTTCGTAGGTAGTAGGTGCGGCGTAGGAAGGCGTTCAACAATTCAATAGTCTTCGGCCGAAGGCTAACTGCTTGTAATTCTGTTGCCGTCTCTTCGTGCAGCTTCTCTTTGGCTATGGAATGACTACCTTTACACCGTTTTTGACAACAATAGTAAGCGTAACGTTTGAGTTTACCCTTACTCCACCCTGCCGTTAGTGAGTGGCCGCAGACCGAGCATTTCACAAGACGGCGCAGCGGGAACTCGGTGCTGTCAAAGTTTCTTCGCGCTAAAGCGGGAGCTAAGTTGCGATTTCGGCCGTCAAGGGCAGCCTGAACTTGATAGAATTGTGCCTCCGTGATCATCGGCGTGTGTTGGCCTTGAGCTTCATCCCCGTATTTCCTTGATACCAGCTTTCCAACATAGAACTTGTTCCGAAAAATGTTATTCAGAGTCTGCGGACGGATAGGATATTCTTTGTGCCCTTTGCGCTGCTCTCTAAGCCCCTTTTCATTTAGAAAGTCAGCCATCGCCTGGAGACTCTTAGTTCCGGTTGCCATCAGCTCCCACGCCTCCTTCATTAAGGAATATTTTTCCGGATCTTTAGCGATATAGCCGTTTTGATTTAGATAACCAATTGGTACGGTCCCGGTATGAAGACCAGCCAAGAAGCGAGCACGCATCCCATTCTTTGTTCGTTCGCTTCGAACGTCATTATCCATTTGAGCAAATCCGGCCAGCATTGTTTCGATAAACTTCTCAGTCGGCGTGTTGCCAGTTGGCTCGGTGGCCGAAATTAAGACAATATCTACTTCGGCTAATTTCTTACGAATTGCCAGGTAGTCGGCTGTCTGCCGCGACAGGCGGTCAAGCCGGTAAACGATAATCGCCCGGACATCTTTCTTGTTTTTTCGGCAGAATTCGAGCATTTCAATCAGTGTCGGCCGACCCTTAATAGTCTTTGCTGACCGACCTTCTTCACGAAAAACTTTCAGTACCCCCAGCCCTCGCCGTTCGGCTTCTTTTACACAAATGTCTAATTGCGTTTCCAGTGAGTAGTTTTCAACTTGCTCTTCCGTCGAAACTCGTAAGTAAATTACGGCTTGTGATGACTTCCCTTCTTCGATTTGATGCATTACCCCTCCTTTAATAGTTGCTCTAAAGTTCTTCCTTCAAATAATTGTTTTTCGTACTGATCCAACCAAGCGTTGAGCAGGAATTGGAACTCTGTTAGATACTTCTCAAGCTCTTCGTCTGCCATTCCTACGATCAGATCTCCCATAATCTGCCGGGCTTTTTCTATCCGGGTTAGCTCCCGTTCAGTCGGAAAGATCCGCTTTAGCTGTGTTTCCAGCGTTTGTTGTGGGCTGCTGGCGTATCCAACACTCTCCTGCCTTTTTACTGCCGGAATAGTATCGACCGGCTGCTCGTATCGAACACCTGCCTCTTGTGAAGCTGTAGCATCGTCCTGATTGAATAACGCTAACGATAAGGTATTCATTGCCCTCCTACTATCCTTATAGGGATATACTATATCCGTATCCGGATAGTGTCAAGTGACTAAATTCACAATAAATTTAATCCTTAAGATTCGGACTATCGAACACTGCTAACTAGCCACAAATTGAGGAATATGGGGTTAATTTGCACCGACTCAGCAGTGCCCGAGAGTCCTCGACTGGAGCTAAACCGAAGGCTCGACAGTGCCTCTCCTAAGTTTTTTTATTTAAAAGCAGGCTGATGACGAAGAAAAGCAGCGCGATCAGAACAATCGTGCCGCCGGTTGAGATATTCAGGTAGAAAGAAACGATTACGCCGAGTATTACTGCCAAAAGCGAGAAGATTTCAGCGATAACAATGCTTTTCTGGAAGCTCTGGCGAAATTGAAGGGCAGTCAGCACCGGGATAACGACTAAGGCCGAAACCAAGAGGATACCGACAATCGGTATGGCTAGCGCCACCACCACCGCCGCTAACATGATGAAAACAGTATTGATGAACCGAACGGGTATACCACTGACTTGAGCCGCTTCCTCATCAAATGAGATAAAAACCAGCTCTTTGTAAAGAGAGAAAATGAGCATCGCTACAATTAAGCAGGTGACTAAGATTGTTATAACATCGCTATCTCGGACCGTTAGGATACTGCCGAAAAGGTAGCTCGAAAGATTAACGTTAAAGCCGTGATAGGCGCTAATGAGAACAATGGCCACTGCTAGCGACCCAGATAAAAACAGCGAGAGCGCTGATTCACCGTAAATCCGGCGACTGTTACGCAGTCGTTCAATGGCAACCGATGAGACTACGGAAGTTCCAATGGCCGTCCAAATGGGATTTAAGCCGACCAGAAGACCAATCGCTACTCCGGCAAAAGAAACGTGGGAGAGCGTATCGGCAATAAGAGAGTAACGGCGTAAGACCAGAAACATCCCGATCAGTGGAGCGATCAGGGCGATAATGATACCGGCCTCCAGCCCTCGCACAACAAAACTATACTGAAGAAAATCAAACATTTACTTTACTGACTTTAGTCAGAACTTTATTAACCCTGAATAGCTCTCGGGCCTCGCGTTCGATCATTTCTGAGTCATGAGAAACAAGAATTAACGTTAAATCATGGTCGCGATTTAATGTTCTCAGTAATTGGTAAAACTCTATTTGAGCCGCCTCATCAACACCGGCTGTTGGCTCATCAAGAATAATAACCTCGGGATTACTTGCCAGAGCCCGAGCAATAAATACTCGCTGTTGTTGACCACCCGACAGGTCGCCGATCAACCGTTTGCAGTAGTTGTGCATGTCGACTTTTTCCAATGCGCTGTGGGTTTGCTGATAGTCTGAGGTAGCTAAGTTGTGGAGTAGGCCCTTTTTGGCGAATAGTCCCATACTAACAACCTCTTCGACAGTGGCCGGAAAACTAATATCAAAATTAGTGACTTTCTGGGGGACATAGCCAATCTTCTCCCAGTCTTTGAACTTCTTGAGCGGTTTTCCAAACAACTCGACCCGGCCTTTGCTCGGCTTGAGTAAGCCAAGCATAATTTTGAGAATGGTGGTCTTACCGCCGCCGTTCGGTCCAACTATTCCGACGTAACTGCCGGGGTTAATCTCTAAACCAATATTGTGCAAAACTTCTTCCTTGCCGTAGGAGAAGCAGACGTCTTGGAGCCTAAATACGGGACTTACCGATTGCATTCAAGAGCGAGCTGAAGGTTAGTGAGATTTTGCTCCATGACCGACTGGTAGCTTTTACCTTGATCTGTGTCTTCAGCTGTTAACCCTTCGATCGGATTAAGCTCAAGCGTTTGGGCACCAGTTTCTTTAGCGATAGTTTCTGATAGTTTCGGGCTGACTAAACTCTCAAAGAAAATATATTTAACATTATGATCCTTGACGAACTTACTAACGTCAGCCAAATCTTGGCTTGAGGGTTCCTCGTCAGGCGAAACGCCGGCAATGGCAATCTGATTTAAATCGTACCGCTGGGCCAGGTAGCCAAAGGCGACATGAGAGGTAACAAAATCTTTCTTCTTACAGCTTTGAAGACCCGTTCTATATCGATCATCAAGAGTCGTCAGAGCTGCCTCAACGCGCGATTGGTTGGCTTCGTAATAAGCCTTATGGGCCGGGTCAAGAATAACCAAGGTAGTCGTAATTTTTTGAACCATTGTCTGAGCTAAAACTGGATCAAGCCAAATATGCGGGTCTTGTTGCAGTTCTCCTTCCTCCTCAACCTGTCGAGTCGCCACTTCGCTACCGACCGTAAGAACTGTTACGTCTTTCCCGTGGAGCGTTTCTGTAATGTTCTTTCCCCAGGTTTCCAGTCCAGCGCCGTTTAAAATCAAAAGCTTGGAACGTTCAATCGCCGCAACGTCCTGAGTTGAAGGTTCGTAGTCGTGCGGCTCGGCCCCGGCCGGGGTAATATTGGCAACTGTCACTTTGTCTCCGCCGACTTGTTCGGCGAAGTAGGCGAGCGGATAGAAGCTGGCAACAACTGATAATTTGTCGCTGGGCGAGTTGTCTTTTTGTTTGGTTAGTACTAGGCCGGTAATACCGACGATAACAACAAGCCCGATAATGATGGTGAGAGCAATTTTATTCATTGGATGTATCTTCCCTTCTATGCTAACTTATTGCAACTAACTTGCATTAACGATCATTATTGCTATCCTTAGCCCATGACAACCACTTTGCGCCAGACTAAAACTAAAGCACTCGTGACGAAAGTATTTCAAACCTATCACCGACCGCTTCGGCTTAGTGAAGTCACCCGGTTAGTGAAGATATCACTACCCCAAACTTCGTTCTCGACAGTCTTTCGGATTGCGACCAAACTTCTTCAAGAAGGAACGATTCGCCAAATCGATTGGCGGGAGCGCGGCAGTCGATACGAGTGGGCAGCGCTCGACCACCATCACCACTTGGTGTGTGAGCTGTGCGGCCAAGTTATTGATATTAGCGACGAGGATTTAGGTTTTAGCGACCAAAGCATTGAAAAGAAAACTGGTTTTATTCTCAAACACCATTTAATTGAACTAGAGGGAATTTGTCCTGATTGCCAGCAAAAGTAGACCCGACATTCTTATGTATAGCAATCGTATTGCTACCTTGGAGGATCGCCGGTTAGAAATACCCTGGGGTTAACCGGGATATAGAAAATCCGAATTTCAAAGTGTAGGTGCGGCCCGGAAGACTCTCCGCTGTCTCCCATTGTCCCGATCGGATCACCCATCAGCACATCCTGCCCTTCCGTCACTGCCGGGACATCTAAGTGGCCGTAAATAGAAGTGAGGTACGGTCGGTGTTGGACGACGACATGATTACCGTAGCCTGTATCGCCTAATTTAACCGTTTTCACTTTTCCTGCCATAAATGCGTGAATGGGCGTTCCGACTTCTCCTCGGGGATTAGCGATATCTATTCCGGTGTGAAAAAGATAGTGAGGAAGATTCGGTTCGCCGAACTCTAAAGTTACTACTCCACTCGTCGGCCAAATTCTGGCTTCAGAAATATGGTCGAGGGTCTCGCCGTTGGCCGGATTGTGGATTTCAACGACTTGCGTTTGGGGGTCGCTTGTCGCGAGCGCGTCAGAAATGAGATTGAATCCGGCTTGGGTTAGGATAATCACGATCAGTATTGGTACGAGGAAAATAGCCCCAACGGTGTAGAAAACAAGCTTAATCTCTGACTTCATTGAGAAAGCCGCAGCGATTAGTTTAAGAGAGCTAGGATTCATTGTTTCCGGCGTTCGGACGGGTCAGTGGTAATTAATGGGTGCTCACTCTCCGAAGCGGTCACTTTAACCGCAACATGGTGTTGGTTAGCGATTATTAAGGCCTCGCCGCGCTCGCAGGTCAGCAGAAAGCGCTGTTCGTATTCGCTCAAACGAAACTCGGAGGTGACGTTCTTAATGGTGGTGGTGTCCTGGCGCATTAAGATTCGGAGAGCACTTTGCGAAGCAATTGCCCGACCATAGGCGTTCTGTAAAAAGTCACTGGCTTGTTGAGAAATAATGCTGACGCCGAGGTAATACTTTCGGGCTCGTCGAACCAAACCGGAAATAAAGCGGGCTGATTCTTCGTGCTCAAGCATTAGCCAAGCTTCATCAATGACTAGGATTCGCTTCACTGGGTCGGATTTAACCTGATTGAGAGTAAACTGCGCCACGACCAAGTGCATAATCTGCCGCAATGACTCCGGCAGGTCTTTGGTGTCAAAAACAACTAAACGATTGTTAAGTTCGATATTGGTATGAGAGTCAAAAACATCAGCTAGTGAGCCTTTGGTGTATTTTTCCAACCGTTGGCAGAGCTTCGGCTGTTTCAGGGATTTAAGCACTTTGTAGAAGTCGTTTAGTCGCGGGTAAGCGCTACCAGTTTTCTTGACCGCCTTTTTCTTGGCCCAGCCGAAATCTCGATAGGTCTTGAGGATAGCGCGATCGACAACGGATTTCTCTTCGGCGCTCAGTCCATCAGCCATCAACGATATAATCTCGGTCAGCGATTGAACGTGATCGGCAAAACTGTCCGGTTCGGTGTAGGCGTTAATTGAAAGGTCAAACGGATTAATCTTTTCTTTTGAGTGAACCGACAGCTTAATATATGTTCCCTTAACCGATTCTGCCAGCTGCCGGTATTCGCGTTCGGGATCAATAACGATAACTTTCGTGCCCTGCATCAAGTGACGCAGTACCTCAACTTTGGCCGTGTAGCTCTTGCCAGCACCTGATTGCGCAAAGAGAATGCTGTTGGCGTTTGGCAAACTAAAGCGGTCGAGAATAACCAGGGAGTTATTGGATTTATTGATGCCGTAAAGAACGCCCGATTCGTGAACTAATTCCGAAGAGATAAACGGAAACGTCAGTGCCGCCGACGAGCTATCGAGGTTCCGCTTCTGTCCCAAAAGATTGTCGCCGCGCGGCAAAACCGACTGCAGCCCTTCTAACTGCTGGAAGATGGCCGTCTTGGTGTAAAAGAGGCGAGTTGCCAGTAGTGTTTCTAGTAACTTCACGATTTTATCGAGCTCGATTAAAGAATTAGCCGAAACGGTTACATATAAGGAAACTTGGAAGAGGTTTTCTTGGCCGCGTTGAATTTTGTCGCGCAACTCAATAGCCGATTCGAGTGGGTCAAGTAGTTCAGCACCAATAATTCGTCCTGCTCGCTCCATCGCTCGCTTCGTCGAAGTCATCTCCGTAATCTTCCGATTGAGTTTTGGCAGCGCAAAGGTCGGCTCAACCGGCTCGATGTGGTAACTAATATCGACGTTGTGGTTGAAGTTGATTAAGTGGTTTAGCCAGCCGCTCGAAGCGGTATACGGATATCCAGAAACATAGAGCGTCCGGACGTAACGACCGTCAACAACAAGATGCTTTTGTTGCTCCTCCAGGCCGGAGTAAGTAATGAAGTCGAGCTGGTCCTGCTCGCCGACGTGGAACGCCAACTTTTGCGGCCGCTCTTTGCGTCGCTTCTTCCAGCGGGTTAGTCCTTTTTTAAGCCTAGAGATAATTTGTGGCATTGGTGTGCTTGATTAATTCCTGGCTTAACGGCTGAACTTTCGCCTGCTCTGGCCGGTAGAAACTATAAAAGAGGTCGAGGATTTCTAGGCTGGAAAGCGATCGAGCCGTCATGCCAAGCTTTTCCAGACCTTTAATAATAATTTCTTGTTCGAGTTGTAGCTGTTCCTTCACGAGCGAGAAATCGGTCACGGTTCGGCTCTCATACGGAATAACAACGTAAAACCGCCGCGACAGAATCTTATTGCCAGCCACGAGCTCTCTAATAAAATTACCGTACGACTGCATTTGTTGCTTATAAATTGCCTGGGTTTCACCGGCGCGGGCGGTTTCGAAATCCTCAATGTAACGGTCAACGTCGAGTTCACGGATACGAACTAGAATCTGAATCGGCGTGGCCAGTGAGTTAAGAAATGACTGGAAATTATCAACCAGCGCATCTTGCTCGTCAGCGCTTTGCAGCTCGAAATTGACCGAAGATGTCGAAAGTACCGCCCGATAACGGTTGTCTGGCAAAATCAGGATATTATCGCGAACACCTTTAATGCCGATTTGTGATCGAGCCGAGCCTTTAGTCTTTGATCGGCGTGAGCGAAACATCAATGCCTCCTTTCTTAGCTAATTCAAACGAAACAGTTAGCGACGGGTTCTCTAGTAGTTGGGTGAGTCTACCTTCTTCGGCAGGCCCCAGAATCGGAATGACTGGCTTTGGTTTCTTGACCTTCTGGTCAGCAGTAACGACCGGTTCTTTGGCGAGCGTCGCTTTCTCCCGTCCGGCCTCGTCATTCTTTGTAAAAACGTGGTAGCGCGGACGGCGAGTAAAGCGAAAGTAGACACCGAACCAGTCGGCGACGATCTTACCGTTAATCCGAACTGCCAAGACCCCGAACACCAGAAACTGCAGAAGGATTAAGGAAAGTTTCAGCGGCCCGAGGTGCATCTTCGGAACGACCAAAACATACGTAACCGTGCTCGTCAGTAGCGGCACGATAAACAAAAGAATCTGGGCGAAGGTGAAGTTACCCGCTATCCGGTCTTCAACGGTCGTAATTTGGGCCGGAACGATTGTCGTTTTCATGCTTTAGCCGCCCTTGGTTTTGTCGCGTTGACCTGGCTTGGTGCCGGGCTAACAACGTTTAAGAGCTGTCCACCAAATTTCTTAAAGACACCTGTCGCTTGCGAAGTCAGTATGAGCTGAGCGGTCATCGCTGTACTTTTTAGGAGAATGGAGAAAAGAGCGATGCCGATTAGAATCGAGATGAATGGGTTGGTATTAACCTGGTTCGGTACTGTCAGGAAAGCCGAAGCCAGCTGGATAATAACAACGTGAATAAATAGGCTGAATATCATCACGATGTAGGACTTCGCCGCCGCTTCGGCAAAGTCACTCATTTTCGGCATCAGCCAGAGGAGACATAGCAGGGGCGACATAACCGCTCCAAAAGCCAGGATCATGAGGCGGCTGATGTAGAACAATAAAAGAATCACGGCCAGCAGGATGAAGACGACCATAAAGATCAATGTAATTAGCAGCGTTCCGCCAGTTGCCAGCGCTGCCGGATCAAAGGCGTTCAGTATCCAAGCTTGGCCAATGCCGCCAGTCGCGTGGATGACGGCGGTAATTAGTGTCTGACAAAGCTTAATAATCCAGTCGATTAAAAAGATCGAAGTATTGGCCAGCAAGAAGGCTAACCCGATTCTCGGCAAAAGTTGCTTTAACGGCACGTCCTCAAAGCCGAACGTCGAGGCGCTCATCACTTGGAAGCCAAGCAAAGCGATGCCGAGCGCAAAAAGCGCATCGGTGATGCCGACCATAATTAGCCAGAAGTTAAAAACAACGGAGTTAGTCGCGAGTGCTGGCGTATTAGTGAGAAAACCGATAATGCCATCAATAACTGGTTTGGTCGCCGACTGAACAATGTTCTGTAAGAACCCGGCAATCGCGTTTAATATAATTCTGGCCAAAGAACCATCATCAGGAGCCGGTTGAATAGGAGCGAGATTGAGAGCAGTTCCTAGTGCGGGAGTGCTCGGTTCAGTGAAGGCAGATGACAGCATCGAGGAGAAGATAGCTGCCCCGACAACGATAATTAAGCCGATCAGGGCTTGTCGGATCGTTCGCTTTGCTTCGGCCAACGCCTCCGGCTTGCCGGTCGAAGTGATGTAGACATAGCCGCCGCGGATTAGGAAAAAGGCCGCAGCTAATCCAGCTACGGAAATTAAAACCGTCAACGTGTCCTGGGTGAAGCGAGCAACTTCGCCGTTAGAAGCAGCCAGAGCCGAAGTAGGCAGGAGCAGAGTTGTTCCCGCCAGTATGAGTGCGGTAACAAATCTTTTCATCACTTACTATTTAGTGAATGCGGTTGATGCCAGCTCCGAGATAGCGTTACTGAGGACGAACGCCCCAATGCAGATTGCCAACCCCAGTCCGGAATAAATAATCGTTCGCTTTGATCCTTCCAGACGCTCCGGATTGCCCGAGCTGGTAATGTAACCGATGCCACCCATAACGAAGAACCCGGCAGCTAATAGACCGGCAAGGGTTACAAGTATCTGAATGGCGTTCTGAAGAAAGTTCTGGACTCTGGCGACATCGGCTGAAGCAGCCAAAGCTGGGGCGACCCAAACGAGAGACAAAAGTATCGAAAGACCGATGGTGCGGAGGCGAGTGGGCATAAAAAACTCCTTTCCCCTCCACACGAGAACGATTCCTCGTCGCTCGTTGTTAATCTTTTAATTATCAATCAATTAACTATGGGTCGTTAATTTGCCACATTTCTATCATAGCTAGCATATGTTGTCAAATTATTCGCTCTCATAAATACCTTTACTAGCATATGCCTTTGTGATAAACCTACGGTAAATATAGGCCATTCCGTTATCGGAGGGGTAAGACGGAATACCAACAATGAATGTATTCCCTTCCTTAAACTTCACTTCTGAGCTAGTTCGAGATTACAGCTGGCTTTTCTTGTACTCACTTATTGCGGTACTGGCACTTGTCTATGCGTTCCGGTTAATTCGCTTTTGGCAGAACTTGCGGCAAGAGTCGGTATTTTTGGAATTGGTGCCGCCCCGAAACACTGAAATTTCCAGCTTCACGACAACCCAATTGTTCCAAATTATTTCCGGCTTGCTACGCCAGCAGTCTTTCATTGATCGGCTGTTGCTTCGACAACTATCATCCTCCTTGGAAATCGCTTCACAAAAAGAAACCGGCATCCGCTACTTACTGCGGCTACCTAAAGCTTTAGCCGAACCAGCTGAAAAGAGTCTGCGTGCCTACATACCCGGATTACAGATAAAAGAAGCGGGCGACTACCTACCTCTAAAGCTGCCATCAGGAGTTAAGGCTAAGGTTCTCGACTTTAAGCTGGCAGGGCACTTCGCGCTACCTCTCAATGAACAAATCGATCTCGGTAAGCACGATCCACTGCTTTATTTGACCAGTAATATGACCCAGCTCAAAGAAAATGAAACGCTGGCCATTCAGCTGACTCTGCGGCCGCTAACCAGCTCCGCTCAACGCCGGATTCGCCGCAACGCAGCTAAATTGCAGTTACCCGACGTCGTGTCACAGCGGGGCGTTGATAAGACGGCCGCTACCATTGAAGCGATTGTCCAGCTGGCCATGACTCCGCTATTTGTCTTGGCCGAGTTCGTGACTGGACAGAAAACTTTAGTACCAGGCCGAAAGATTAGTCAGCACAAAAGTCAGGTAACGGCTCAAGACATGGATGATTCTGTTCGCCGTAAAGTCGACCAACAGTTGTTTGAAGGATCGCTCCGAGCCTTGTTAATTATTGAGTCGAAACAACTGCGCATCAGAGAGCGCGGATTGGTTTCGGCCTTCATGAGCTTTCTACACCCCGCTGGCCAGTCACTCTCTGCTAAAAGAAATCTGCTTTGGAAAGTCGGTAAACAGTTGCGGTGGTGGCACTATAAAAACCGGCTGAATAATCGGCAATTGATTTTGTCTTCTTCTGAAGTCGGCGCGCTCTACCATTTCCCGTATACCAAACTGTCGCGCACGGAAGATTTTAATAAGTTGAAGAGCCAAGAATTGCCAGCGCCGCTCTCACTCAAAAACAGAACTGATTTGGATGTTATCTTCGGTCACAACAACTACGGCAATCGGTCAGTCGAGATTGGCCTAACGGATGATGAGCGCTCTAGGCATATGTATTTAATCGGCCAGACCGGGTCTGGTAAGTCGACGGCTATTTACCACATGGCCAAAGGCGACATTCAAAAAGGCCGGGGCTTAGCCGTCATCGATCCGCACGGCGATCTAGCTGAAGATCTTTTATCGACGGTCCCGGAATCAAGAATTGGTGACTTAATCTATCTGAACCCGTTTGATATTAAGTACCCGATCGGTATTAACCTCCTTGAGCTGCCAGGTAATCTCGATGCGGATGAGCTTGAGCTAGAAAAAGAGTTAGCCTGCGAAAGCGTGGTGTCGGTCTTTCGGCGCATCTTTAATAAAGACGAGAATACTGATGCGCACCGGATTGAATATGTTCTTCGTAACGCTATCCACACCGCCTTTACCGTTGAGGACGCGACGATCTTTACCGTTTACGAGCTACTGAATAACCCGACGTTTCAAAAGAAGGTTATCAGTAGGTTAAAAGATCAGAACCTGCGGCACTTTTGGAAAAACGAGTTCGGCAAGGCTGGTAACTATCAAATCGTGAAGATGGTTAGTGGCGTAACGGCTAAAATCGGGCGGCTGCTCTTTTCGCCGATGGCCAAGCGGATTCTTGAGCAGCCGAAATCGACAATCAATTATGAAGAAATCCTGAATTCCGAGAAGATTCTGATCTGCAACTTGGCCGAAGGTAAACTCGGTGAAGATACTTCGCAGCTACTAGGTACGATGATGATTGCCAAAATCCATCAAGCCGCCTTGCGGCGGGCGAGAAAGGAAGCTTCCACTCGCAAGTCATTTTATTTATTCGTCGACGAATTTCAGAACTTCGCGACGTCCTCATTTACCCGGCTGTTATCCGGTGGCCGAAAATTTGGTTTGCGCATTACGATTGCCGAGCAATCAACGGCTCAGCAATCTGACCGTTCCACGGTCGAAGTTATTCTGGCCAATACCGGCGTGGTTGTCTGCTTCCGAACCGCCAGTCCGGTCGACGAAGAGACGATGCTGGCCCAATTTGCCCCGTTTGTGAAACCCGGCGATATTCCGAACTTGCCACGACACCACTTTTATATGCGCCTGGCCGCCATTGAAGCCGAAGATCCGTTTTCCGGTGTTACGATTCCGGTCCCCACAACTAAAGATCCGGGAAATATTAACCGCTTAATCGAAGCCTCCCGGCAAAACTACGCTACTGTCTACAACCAATCCGTACCTACGGCTATCTCAAAAGAGGTTAATCAACCGTTAACAGATACGGTTGCCGTGAATATCGACACGATCGAAACAGCGACTAAATGATGGAATCAGCCCTGATTCCATTTTGCGCAAAATTACAGGTTAACGACCGGAAAATCACTACGCTTTCTTTATATATACACCCCTCTGCTTACTGCCTATCGCTTGCCCGCCGATGAAACAGACACCCCTCTTAACTCTCAAACAACGCCATACCGACATACTGCTCTTATTATTCAGATTCCGTTTCCTGACCCGTCCGCAAATTCAGCAACTCCTTACACTCAAAAACCATCAAAAAGTCCTCCGGTGGTTAAACGAACTAGCTAAATCTCAGTACGCGACTAAGTATCAGTCATCCGTCTCTTCAGTTGCTACATATTCGCTTGGTCGTGCCGGTCGCAAGTATTTGGTTAAGAACAAGCTGGTGAAGCAGGCGGTCCTACTCGATCGTGTCTGGCGAGAGTACGCCTACTCGTCCGGCTTTCGCGAAAAATGCCTTCTGATTGCCGACATGTATCTGCAATTAGTCGCCCGATCGGGAGGGGCGCTTCGCTTTTGGACGAAGTCCGAACTCCACGGTGTCGAGAATATGATCGAACCTGCGCCTGATGCCTATATTATTGTGAATGAAAAAAGCGAAGCGGATCGGATCTTTCTAGAAGTTCCAACCGTTGCCCGAACCAAAAATGTCATGGCCCAGATCGAGCGCTATTCGGAATACTTTTTCAGCCGGGAGTGGCAGGAACATACCGACAAACCGTTTCCAAAGATCGTTATCATCTGCCCGAACAGGAATGTTATTAAATCGACATTAAGTTTTATCAAAGAAGAATTCGCAGACGAGCCCGATCTCCGCTTTCGTGTAGCGAGCTCCGATCAGGCTCTGGAAGAAATACTGCCAAAGGAAAAGGCCTGAGGCATCTAACCCCAGACCCTCCTTTACATTTTTAAACTTCCGTCGTGGATCGAAATCCTTTTGGTTGCAAAGGGCTCGATACGTTCGTCATGGCTAGCAACAATAACTCCGATTCCCGAGTTGGTCGAAGCTTTAAGTAGCTGCATAATTTGATTACCGTGAACTGTGTCTAAATTGGCTGTGGGTTCGTCTGCCAGTATAATCTCGGGATCATTAACTAAAGCTCTGGCAATGGCGACGCGCTGTTTTTCACCGCCTGATAATGACTCGACGGGTGCATCAAGTCTCTTAGACATCTCCAGTTGATCCAGCAAGCTTTCCGCCTTCTTATGTGCTGCCTTGTAAGACAACTTTGTAGCTAAGAGTGGCAACATAACATTTTCGACTGCCGTCAGGGCACGAATCAACTTGAAATCCTGATAGACAAACCCGTACGTGTTAAGCCTTAACTTGGCAATCTTATTGTCCGTTAGGCCGGAGACAGCCTGGCCCGAGACAGACAATGAGCCGGCATCTGGTCTTGTAAGTAATCCAAGCACTTGAAGCAGAGTCGTTTTCCCAGATCCAGACGGGCCCTTAACCAATATCAGCTCACCTTTGCTTAGTTCTAAGTTGATATCACTCAGCGCTACTATTTTATTTGTAGCCTTACCGAACGTTTTGGAAATATTAGCAGCGACTAGAAGTTTGCTCATCTAAATGCTTCCGAAGGGTAGACCGAGCTAATAAACTTTACGGACGGAACCATTGCGAGCAGCGAAATGATTAACGTCAGTAACAGCGTCTGCCAAACCGCTTTAAATGTAAGAGCGATCGGAATATCTATTAATTTGGGCAACAAATAATTAGCAGCTACTACGATTAGTAAACCAATCACAAAACCTATCAGTACCAATAAGAATGCTTGGAAGTAGGTCATTAATGACAAAGTTCGATCGTTGAAACCAATTGCTTTCATAACCCCTAACTCTCGCCGACGTTCGTTAATTGAGCTGTAGAGGACTATCCCAACTATCATAGTGCCCAAGATGACAGCCACCGCTGTCATCATATTAAGAATTGGGGCGAAGGACTCAGCCTGCGACTCATCAGCTACTGCTATTTGTTCGGCTTTAGTCTTAGCACTAAGATTATCGAACTGATCTTCGATACTGTTTATAACTTCTTTAGCAGGAGCGTCACCGCTCAGCTCAAGTAGGGCAAATGTTGCATAACCCGGTGCGGGATAGATGTCGCGTGAGATCTTCTGAGTCACCCAGGAATGATTACGGCCGAAACTTTTACCTTCTGGCACTAATCCTGCCACCTCCCAGTTACGGTCGATACCGATAATTTTCAGTTGATCACCGACATCCAGGTGCAATGCTTTCGCAAGCGAAGAAGGAATGACTATCTGCGAATCATCAATGATACGACTGCCGGCAACTACCGGCCAAGGACCGTAATCTGTATTGCTCGGCTCGTACCCAGAGATATAGAGATCGTATACTTTCCCATCGCGTTCCAATCCGGCTCGAGTGTTGAATACTGGCGTCACTTTAGCCACCCCGTTAATTGATTGGATACTGGTTAAGGTAGCAAGCGGTATGGGGGTTGAGGCCTGGTAGTAGGCGCTCACTCCCCTTGGGAATACAAAGATGTCCGTGTTAATTTCTTCAACAAACTTTACGTCGCGTTTTAACGACCCGTTATAAATAGCTTGCATCATCAACATCAAAACAATCGACAAAGTAATGCCAGCAATACTAAGTATCAGCCGGCCAGAATCTTTACTTAGAGTACGCCAAACAATCAGTAACATCTCAGTAATAGTAGCTTACTAAGGCCCCGACTGAACAGACTTACCCATCAATTTTCAACCAAAGAAAAAGGCCTGAGGCAGTTAGCCTCAAGCCTGATTCTTAATACTCTGAAGCCAGCATCACCGTCAGCACTCGCTTGCAGTTGTCGGACAGTGGATCGCACCAGCCGCTGTAGGTCGGATTGTGGTAGTCAATCTTCCAGAAGATCTTCTTCCCGTACCAGCTGAGCGAACCGAAATCATGCTCGCCGTACGGATCGTTACCCTCCGTGAACGCATTGTAGTTGCGCACCGCGTGTAATAACCCCTCGACCTTCGGCAACGCGTGAACGCCCTGAGTCAGCGTAATCCCGAATCCCAACTCCCGAAACCGATCGTTGAATCGTGCCTGTTTCGATAAAACCTTTGTAGTCATGTTTACCTCCTCAATAAGTTACTTCTCTGTCGGGCTTGGTCGACCTTCCTGCCCTTCGACAAAAGAGCAAGGGCAGCATGCCGGCGGGGTCAAGGTGGAGCCCTTCCTTAGCCCATCTATATAAAAGGGACGACCTTGAGGCCGTCGGACCTGTCCTTACGATGAGGAGGGTGGGCAGGAGAAAAATCATTTTGCACAAAAAAAAGCACCCCATCTGACCTTTTGGGACAGACAGGGGCTAGAGAAAGCTGGGCGGATGCCTAGCAACAGATTTGTGGGGTCCGAGACTGCGCTCGTGACCGGGCTTCGAGTGCTACGAAGTTGTGTAGTATTGAACTCGATTGCGATTTGGCCGTATTTTCCCGTCCTTACCTTGGAAGGCATTCAGGGCACTGAACGAATCGAGGGAAAGCTTTTCGAATGCTTCCATGTCCTCATATTCGCGCTTAGCCAGACCGACACGACCGCGAACCCAGGGTAAAAACAGCCGAGCGAGCACTGTTGTTGCCTCAAGTCTGGAGAGCTCGAGCATGTGCTCAGTACTCTCCGGCTTCAAGAGGGAAATTCGCGGCAAGAAGCGTTCAGGGGAAATGGGCTTCCCCTTCTTGCTGACATGCTCTTCAAAGTCAAAGAGACCAAGTACCCATTCTGCTTCATTGGTCATGCCGCAGAACAGAAGGGTATAGACTCTAAAGCCGTTTTCTACACCTTTGATTTCTCGGGTGACGTGCTCGGTTTTCCCGTACGCTTCCCAGTGTCCGATGACACGAGTTGCCCCAGTGTAACCACTTTCACCTGGAATGACCTCCGGCTTGTAGTCCTCGATCCGCTTATTAGTCCCCCTTGGGCCTGCATGCGCGTTGTCGTAGAGCTCAAGAAGCGAGTGTTTCGCAAGCTTGGGCATGACAGGCCTTAGGGCTTCAAGATAGGCGTCGAGTGCTGCAGCCTGTTCTGCTCGTGAGAGTTCCCTTCCAAATCTGAAAGGAAGGCCGTCGAACTTGATTGGCGATGTGCTTGATGAGGACATTTCCCCACCTCCATTTGTAAAGTACCTCTGGCATTCCAGTGGCGCGCTAACGGTATCAAAAAATAGGGTGCATAGCAATTGTCTTATAGGCTCTGGTAGTTGACTTTTCAGGTTAAAGGTGCTATCATTCAGCCTGTTTCGGAGGTGAAAATCAGTGAACAGTCATGCCCTTTGGATGATCGTGTCCGGCCTAACCGGATTCAGCTGTTTCGTGATCATCCACTTCACGAAACTATTAAAAAACCCGCGATACGCCGCAATGTTGCAGCTTGCCGCTAACACGTTCGTGTTCGTTAGCTGGGGTTCGGCTTTCTTGGCCTCATCTGGCCTGATGAAAGCATTTGCCTTTGGTGGAACGGTCGTGCCGGTTATCATGGCAACCTTCACCATCCGCAAAGTCTTCTGGCCCAAGAACAAGTCCGCCTAGCGCAACGCTCGGCGGACATTTATTTACCCTAGAATTTCGGTCAATTTTCCGGCATAATCCCCATGTCTGGTTTCGGCCAGCAGGAGGCAGCGAGTGATTAAAGGCACTTTACAAGGACAGGGTGAGTTGGCGACTGAATTTAACCGGTTGTCGTGCGAGATTCATCGTGATTTTCACGATGAGCCAAACAGCTACTATCGTGGCAAGGGCACCGAGACTCTTTTCGTGATGACGGGGCGCAGAGCAATGTCTGACGAAGAGTTCTTAAGGGTGATGGGCTTGGTCGATCAATGCGACCTCCCGATCTTGGCGAGATGCCACGCCAAATATGGTGGGTTTATCTTTGCCCTCACCAACCCCAGCAGTAGTGACGAGCCGGAGATCTTATTCGGTTTTGAAATTGGTCAAGTGCCCGTAAAATATCGTCCCAGCCTTAGGAGGCGATATAGCGGCAAAAAGAACCGTATTCTCTTGGGGGCTTACGGCGAGGCCAAGAACGTTGAAGAATTGCTGCCGTATCTCGACACTTCCCACTCCAAAACGTGGGGAAAATGACGACAAACGGTTTTCGGGCGTGGAGGATTTTATTCTCCACGCCATTCTTATACCCACGTATTTTACTATGAACTGAACCATATTTGGAGTAGAATTCGGACAATAAATGAGCACAAAATAGACTAATACCTCACATGAAAATTACATCAGCAATTCAATTGAGCAAGTCACTGTGACTGATATTCGCGCCGAAATTACAGGAGATGTGCAAAAGATTGTAGCCCGCCACGACTTACACCTCCGCGGTTCTTGGCTATATGGCGAACAACACTTTGTTGCTGTAGAGAACCGGCTATTCTCACTCTCGGACATAGACATAATTTCCGATAGAGAACTTGCCACCCCATCTGAGGAGCTGGTTCGAACGGATATTAAAGCAGCTACTGAGAACATTTTATTGTTTCCGCCAGCCATTTCTATTCGAAACGTAGCTATAAGCAATGACGCTTCCCAAGTAATTAACCACAATACGTTATTTTGGGCATATATTGCTCTATTTGAATTGAAGAATTCACTGCAAGAATCCCAGCCTAATACCTACTGCGATACTGAATCGTATTTCTTGAATAAGTTTTTGCTGAATATATGGCGAAACTTACTTTTCGAAGCAGGCAAGTCGCCAACGTCCTACTCATCTATCGTAGATGCGCTGGATGATCTACCTGACCATGATAAGAAGGGCATACTTTTAATTAAAAAGGGTGAATACCGTTCTCGCGAAGCCCCATCTTTAATATCCAAGTTTCATGACTATACAGCGGCATGGGTAAAAGAAAATTCTCGTAACGAGATCCGCAGTGGTTTACTGGATATATTAGTAGGAGAAGCTCACCGCAGAGATTTTTCATTAATTTTTAGCGAATTGAGCCAGGTAGCTATAACAGGGACAGAGTTTGATGTAATTGCTTACTCCCAAGCTAGGATTGGGAGAGTGGGCAGGAGAAAAAAACTTTGAAAACTTTTATGGTTCAATTTATAGTCAACGAACCATATTACTGCTAAGATTTATGGAGAAAATGCTCAAAATAAAGATAACTTGCGACTAACGACCGATGTACAAAAATACTGAAGAAAAAACACGTCAAGAAATAATCGACATTCGACTCCAGCACGCTGGGTGGAATGTTAATGATATTTCACAAGTTACTTCAGAATTAGATATTTGGGTTGGCCTACCCGAAACCGTCTCAGAGCCTGAAAACCCATACCAGGGGCATCAATTTGCCGATTATGCTCTGCTTGGTGATGATGGCTATCCGCTTGCAGTGGTGGAGGCAAAGAAGACTTCTCGCGATGCACGGATCGGACAGGAGCAAGCACGCCAATATGCGGAGAACATCAAGGGGGATTCTGATAAAGACATGCCGTTCGTTTTTTACACAAACGGACACGACATATATTTCTGGGACACCGAAAAGTTCCCACCACGAAAGGTATACGGCTTTCCCACTAAGAAAGATCTTGAGCGGATGCTCTTTTTACGTAAAAACGAAAAACCTCTTTCCCAAGAACTAATTAATAAAGATATTGCTGGCCGCCCTTACCAAATTGAGGCGATTCGCTCTGTTTTTGAAAATCTCGAAAAGGGCAAACGAAAGTCTTTGCTCGTTATGGCGACAGGAACCGGAAAAACAAGAACCTGTGCCGCGATGATCGACTCGCTCATGCGCGCCAACAAGGTACAAAAGATCCTCTTTCTTGTAGATCGTATCGCTCTACGGAACCAAGCCCTTGATGCATTCAAAGAGTATTTGCCGAATGCTCCTGTATGGCCAAAGGTGGGCGAGCACGACATCGCAACAGACAGACGTATTTACTGCGCGACGTACCCAACGATGCTTAATATCATCGAGGATAAGGATTGCCCACTCAGTCCGCATTTCTTCGACATGATCGTGGCCGATGAAAGTCACCGGTCAATCTACAATGTGTACAAAAATATTTTCGACTATTTTGACACGATCCAGCTCGGCCTTACTGCGACACCAAAAGATGCGGTTGAGCATAACACCTTTGGTCTCTTCGACTGCGAGGAGGGCGTCCCAACATTTGCCTACTCGTATGAAGAAGCAATTAACAACAAGCCACCTTACCTTTGTGATTTTGAGGTTCTAAAAGTAAAAACAAAGTTTCAAAAAGAAGGTATCCGAAAGAATAATATTTCTGTTTCAGAACAACAGAAACTTCTTGCTGATGGCAAGGAACCCGAGGAAATTAACTACGAGGGTAGTGAAATCGAAAAGCGAGTCTCCAATAAAGGCACAAACGCCTTGATCGTTCAGGAGTTCATGGAGAACTGCATAAAGGATGAAAGCGGGACGCTGCCAGGGAAGACCGTATTCTTCGCCATGACCATGAAGCACGCCCGAAGGATCCAGGAAGTCTTCGACAATCTCTACCCTGAGCACAAAGGTAATCTTGCGAAGGTTATAGTTTCTGATGACTCACGGGTTTATGGAAAAGGCGGTCTACTCGATCAGTTCATCAACAAAGATTTTCCTCGCATTGCCATCAGCGTAGATATGCTTGATACCGGTATTGATGTACGCGAGCTAGTAAATCTCGTATTCGCCAAGCCGGTCTTTTCCTACACAAAGTTCTGGCAAATGATTGGCCGAGGGACACGACTTTTGGAGCCAAACAAAATCAAGCCTTGGTGCAAAGAAAAAGATAAGTTCCTAATCATCGACTGCTGGGACAACTTTGAGTATTTTCAAATGAACCCAACCGGTAAAATTGATAAGCCATCTAAACCGGTTCCTGTTCGTTTGTTTGAAACGAAATTAGAGAAACTCAGAGTGGCCCAAGATCAGAATCTCACTCAGGTTGTAGATACTACCGTTCAAAAAATTAAAGAAGATATTGAGAAGCTGCCACAAAACAACGTCGTAGTCTTAGATGCTCAAAGCAAAATCAGTAAGCTAGACGAAACTTTCTGGCACAAGCTCACCGATGATAAGATGCTCTTCCTTCAAAAAGAGATCGCGCCACTAATGCGAACGCGCACTGGCGAAGACTACAAGGCTATGGGCTTTGAGATTAGAGTAATGAACTACTCAGCTACTAAGCTTCTTGGAACCGTGGAGTCAGCCGAGAAAGTACAAACCCTTCGGGACGTAATTATCGAAATGGTCTCTGACCTTCCACTTACGATTAATATCGTTGCAAAGGAAAGGGAACTTATCGAGAGCATCCTCAACAGCGCCTATCTCGAAGAAGCGGACGAGGATGAGCTCAATACAGTTATTGAAAAGATTGCCCCACTCATGAAGTACCGAGAGGAAGGCATTAAGCCTGACCAGGACGAACACAACTTCAAAGATCAAACGAGCGAGAAAGAATATATAAAATTTGGGCCAGCACACGAGCGGATCACAGTACTCAAATATCGAGAAAAAGTTGAGGCGCTCGTAAAAAGTCTGGAAGAAGATAACCCTATTCTGCAAAAGATTAAACAGGGCGAAGATATCTCGCATGAAGAGGTAGAGCAGCTTGCTACCACTCTTGGCGGATACGAGCCGTACCCAACTGAAGAGAACCTCCAAAAAGCATACGATGCTCGTAAGGTAGCTTTCCTTGACCTTATCAAGCACATCATGGGGATGGGCGGACTGGTGACATTCCCGGAAAAGGTATCCGAAGCCTTTGCCGAATTTATCGCCGATCATAATACCCTAGCCCCAAACCAGATTCAGTTCCTGATCGTGCTTCGCGACTTTATCATCAACAATGGGGATCTGACCAAAAAAGACCTTGTGCAAGAGCCATTCACCAAATTGCACACACGAGGCTTCCTGGGACTCTTCACTCCACAACTTCAGACAGAGATTCTGACCCTCACTAATAGAGTTCTGCACCATGCTTAATACCAAGCTGAAATCATCAATCGGTCGCCTTTGGGATAAGTTCTGGAGTGGTGGTATCTCAAACCCCCTTACCGCTATTGAGCAAATCTCGTACCTGCTCTTCATGAAACGATTAGATGAGATGGATATCAAAAAGAAACAGGACGCGGAGTTTACCGGCGAAGCGTACAAGCCGGTATTCCATGATGAATATGAGACGTTTCGCTGGAGCCATTTTAGGCATATGGAGGGTGGGGAGATGCTAACCCATATTCAAACAAAGGTTTTCCCGTTTCTAAAAACACTCGGCAAAGAAGAGAGCCCTTTCGCAAAACACATGGGTAATGCCGTATTTATTATTTCCAAACCTTCTCTCCTCGTAGAGGCAGTAGGTATCATCGACGAGATATTTGAGGAAATTTCTACCCAGGACACAAAAGGCCAGGGTTTTCAGGATACCCAGGGAGACATCTATGAATACCTTCTCTCAGAAATCACGAGCGCTGGTAAGTTGGGCCAGTTCCGTACACCGCGCCATATTATCCAGCTCATCTGCGAACTAGTAGATCCTAAGCTTGGCGACACTATCTGCGATCCTGCCTGTGGTACGGGCGGGTTTCTCCTCGGTGCCTACCAACACATTGTCACGGCTTACACGAACAAAGAGCACCAAAAGACCGATGAAAATGGCTTAACTCGCGGAGACCTAGGAGATAAACTGACCGATGAGCGTCAGTGGCACCACCTCAAAGAGAAAACCTTCTATGGTTACGATATGGACGAAAGCATGGTCCGTATCGGCCTGATGAACTTAATGATGCACGGGATTTCTAGTCCTAATATCGAGCAGAAAGATACTCTTTCTAAGAAATATGATGAGGACGGACGCTATGACGTAATCATGGCTAACCCCCCTTTTAAGGGAAGTATCGACAAGGGTGACATTAATGAGTCGCTTTCACTCAATACCACCAAGACTGAGCTGCTGTTTATCAACAAAATTATTCAGTCTCTAAAAATTGGTGGCAGAGCAGGCGTGATAGTACCTGACGGCGTTCTCTTTGGTTCGAGCAATGCACATAAGCAGGCTCGTCAGATGCTGCTTAATGACTGCGAACTTCAGGGAGTCATTTCTATGCCGAGCGGCGTGTTCAAGCCATACGCCGGGGTCAGCACCGCTATTCTCATCTTCGTAAAGGGTGGAGAAACTGAAAAAGTTTGGTTCTATGACATGCAGTCAGATGGCTATAGCCTAGACGACAAGCGCACCAAGATAAATGGCGGCGGAGACTTGCCTGACATTGTTGATAAATGGAAAACCAGAAAAGAACAAACTGAGAATAAGCTAAACAGCAAGTTTTTCTACGTCGATAAGAAAGAGATCGAAGACAACGGCTTTGACCTGAGTATTAACCGCTACAAAGTTACCGATCACGAAGATGTGAGCTACGAGGATCCGGAAGTGATTCTCGAAAAAATTGAGACACTAGAGCAAGAAATTCTTACAGGACTCAGCGAAATTAAAAATTTAGAAGTATGAAGGAAGTAAAAATCGGAACCATTGCTAAGGTTTTCAACGGCTACGCGTTTAACAGTACTGACTACGTCAAAGAGGGATACCGGGTAATAAGGATCACAAATGTTCAGAAGGGATTTATTACAAATTCCAGTCGAAAATTTATAGACCTTAAAAATAAATTATTGGAACGATTTATTTTGAAGCAAGGCGATATATTAATCTCATTAACCGGGAATGTTGGAAGAGTTGGGAAAGTTACAAATGAAATATTGCCCGCAGTACTCAATCAACGAGTTGGTAAGATAGTAATTACTTCTAAGGACGTAGTGCCCGACTATCTTTTTCATATATTGAATAGCAATATTTTTGAAACCAGGTTGATTGAAAAATCAAAAGGCATTGCACAAAAGAATATCGGATCATCTGACATTGAAAGTTTGTTAATCCCCCTCCCGTCACTTGAAAAGCAAAAACATATTGTGAATGTTCTTGACCAGGCTAATAGTCTCCGAGAAAAACGTAAGGAAGCAATTGCGTTATTAGACGAATATTTGAAGTCGATATTTTTAAACTTGTTCGGCGACCCTGTTAATAACCCAAAAGCGTGGCCTAGTGGGAAGGTACAGGATTTGGTCTCTGATGTTAGATATGGAACAAGCGCCGTTGCTAGTTCAGAGGGAGAATACCCCTATCTGAGAATGAATAACATCACATACTCGGGAGAGCTTGATATCTCAAAGTTAAAATTCATAAATCTTTCTGATGGTGAAAAGGAAAAGTATCTTGCAAAAAAGGGAGACTTACTATTTAACAGAACAAACAGCAAGGAGTTAGTCGGCAAGACAACTGTCTATAACCTAGATAAGCCTATGGCTATTGCTGGCTATTTGATTCGAGCTAGGACAAATGAGTTAGCTGTCCCGGAATATATTTCCGGTTACCTAAATTCAAAGCATGGTAAAAAAACTTTAGAAGCAATGTGTAAAAGTATTGTTGGTATGGCAAATATAAATGCGAAAGAGTTGCAGAGTATTAAGATACTAATCCCACCTATTGATTTACAAAAGAAATACGCAATGACTGTTGAAAAGGCCGAAGCCCTTAAACGAAAAATGCTTACTCAACTTAAAGAAATCGATAGTCAGTTTCACGCTGCCGTGCAAAAGTCATTTAGATATAACGCCTAAAAATGGGGTGACTTATGGGCGAATTCTTACGAGGAATGGACCACTTCTTGCTATCCAATGGCTATCCCTTACCACGAAAGCCTCAATCCAATGTGTGCCAATATAAAGTGAGGATTCTTTGCGAGTATCACCCTGGCCGCTGACCACAAATCCTCCGCGCAGACCACTTACTTGCCTAGCATGATCACCCGTGTTTACCACCTGCCAATGAATTGTGTAGGGCTGTGGGACGTCGGTTTGGGCCGTGAAGTATAAGTTCCAGTTTTGCTCAACAATATCATTTGAGCTAAAACTTGATTCCGGGCCCTCCCATTTACGACGGAACCCCTTCTTGGGTGCCTGCATTCTTTTAATCGCTCGTACCGTTGCTTTATAACTGCTCGATAGGTGCGACCAAGGAACTGGTTGCCGATGAGAGTAGTCTGCCAATTCGGGCACTTCTGCCTCAACGATTGACCTGTTTTTTGCCTCAGGGAAGTCATCCCCTAACAATTTACGCCACAAGACAGCGCTTTGTATTTCACTTTCTTCCGCAAATGCCTGCTCGGCCACTACCGCTGCTGCCAATACTTCCCGCCGGAAATCTTTGTAATGAGCAGTCTCCCAGCGTTCAGCAAAATCTTCCTCTGACATCACGGGGTTTGGTACCGGAGGCGGCGAATCTGGGTGTTGCTCAAGCATTCCAGCAATACCGGACAAAGTAATCGTTAAGTTATCGGCATCAGTTTCATCGTTGAGAAACGACATCGAAGCTATAACTTGAAGTGTTACAGATTTTATCGCCTGATTAACATTTTGGTTGAAATCCCGCCAGCGCTTGAGCATCTTCACGGTCCGTAAAAAGTTGTCTCCCTGGTTTTTGCACCACTCCGTATAGGCTTTTGGATTACTAAGCACCCAACCATCACTACGCTGCGGTATTTCAATAAACCCTTCTGTTTCACTCAACCGTGCGGGAACAAGATCAACGTGGAACCCACCAATTTCTTCATCAGCATATTGCAGCCGAACGCACGACTCTTTACGTGGGTTGGTCACTACCATGGTTTTGTACGTACCGTTCTCTAGTAGGGCATTTTCCAAGATAGTAAGCGCTTCTAAAGCTGTTTGCCTCGCTTCGGCACAGAGCACAACTAGATCAACATCATACTCACCATCTTCGAGTGGCTTGACAGACGTCTCGTTAGCGTAAGAGCCTTGAAGAAAGAAGTCATCTTTAGTAATCCCGAAGTAGTTTGAAAGATAGCCTGTCAAACCGCCTACGGCATCGTTGATTCGCTCGTGCTGCTTGTCTCCGAGCGAAATTTTTTCAACAAATTCGCTGAACGACGAATTTAATTTCATTTCTTTTTCCTCCAATGAGACCAGTAGATATTGCGAAGCATGAGCAGGAACCGCGGCGCTCGCCACCACGACAACTGCCATCGCACATCACGCAGAAAACGCCGAGACTCTTTGTCGATCTCGTCAAAAGTAGCAATTTCTTTTGAACGTTCCGTGGATGACAGTGCTGTCTTTAAACTTTTCCAACGAGGAGTAAGCGGACGCTGCCAGGCATCAATTATTGGATCTTCAAGTGAGGCCTTAATCTTTGTCACTAGTTTTTGGTAGGCTCGTCCTAGCCACAGGGACTCGGTATAAATCCAGCCCTGGTTGTAAAGAATCTTTTCCTGAAGTTCGTGAAATCGATCTACTAGCACATCAGCTTCTCTTTTGGTTTTACCCCGTCGGCGAATTCGGTAGAGCATCTCTCCCCAGGCAAGAATATCTTGATAAGCTTGGGCATATAACGTTCTACGTCGTTGTCTCTTTTCGCTTGAATATGCCGCGTAAGCCACAATTAAAGCAACCAAAATCGTACCGACGATTGTCAAAATTGGTGATAAATTTAGTAGCTGCTTTATATTTGGCATTGCCGTCATCTTAGCGGAAATTAACCAGACAGAAAATGGTCTGGACGTGAGTTCCAAGCAAAAAAGCTAGCCAAAGAACAGGTAGATACCCTCATTCGCAAAGGCTACTACAACTTTCGAAACGGGGATCATAGATCAGTAATACGCCCAGGTTGTGGAACAATTTATCCTTTTGTGTTTCTGTACAATTAGATAAGAATGACGACAGACTTTCGTAAATTTTTACGCGGATTACTTTGGTTTATAGGGATTGCCATTGGACTTCTATATCTGTCTTGGATTACGGTTGGATTCGGTTTTGCCTGGTTACTGTATAAAGCTTTCAAGAGTAGCCGGACAAATTACGCTCACCATTCAGGAAAACTAACGAGCGATCAATATACTCAAGTTCTTGGCCATATGTTCCGTCGAATAAAAACCAACTGGATCGTGCAGAAAGTCTGGAAAGGCGGCTTATTCACGGCTAAATGGGTCGTTCGATTAAGTATCCTCCTGTCGCTAATCCTCAATATGATTTTGCTTTGGTACGTTTACCAATATCGGACCGGTCAGGTGGATTACGAATTGAAATGCGGCCAAGCCGATATTCAAACGGCTTCTGATTCAGTCGTCTTAATTGAGGGCGAGGAGGGTGTTGGTAGTGGTTTCTTTGTGGAGAAAAACTTTATTGTCACCAACAATCACGTCGTCGATCACAATCCAATCACAAAAATTTTGATCGGCGATCAAGACCTGGCTTCCGTTGCACGCGTGGTAGCCACCGACTCATTACGCGACATCGCTCTTATTAAGATCACTAGCTACAACGATATGCCGTTCTTACATGGAGCAACCAGGCCAGTAGTCCCGGTTGATGAAGTTTACGCTATCGGCTACCCACTTGGTCGGAATCTATCGATTTCCAAAGGTATTGTTTCGGCTCTGACGCTCGACGACTATGATGATCGTCGCTTTATTCAGACCGATGCGGCTATCATCCCGGGCAACTCTGGTGGCCCGTTGGTGGATATCTGCGGTAAAGTCGTCGGGATGAACACTCAAACCCTCCAGGGACAAGAAAACGTTGGTTTTGCCATTGAGTACTCCCAACTCAACGATCGCATCCAGGCGATGATTAAGACGGCCGAGGGCGCGACTCCACAGGAAATCCAGCTCAACTACCCATCCGAGCAAGCTGAGGTCGTAGCGAAGTACTACACGACCTTAGGTGGCGGTGCCTTGCAGGAAGCCTACGACTTCTACGCGGCAGGTAGAAAAGCTAAGCTACCATTCGAAAGCTGGCAAAAAGGGCTGGATCGAACAATCTTTATTCGTTTGGTCTCCGTTGAGCTAACTGACAAGCCCAATACCATTAAAGTTCACTTTTACGCTACTGAAGAAAAAGAAGATAATCCCTGGGAGTGGAAAACTGGCGAGTTTGAGGGGACTTGGACATTGCTGCGCGAAGGTGGCTTGTGGAAAATGAACGAATCGAATATTAAAGATATAACTAAGCCCCAATAAACAATGAAGCCATTACTATCCGAACACGACAGTAAGCTCATTTCTATCCTCACCCCAAGTGAGCAGATAATTATTGTGATGTATTACGGTTTAGGCGATCGGCACTACAATCTCAAAGAAATTGCCAAGAAATTCGACATTTCACCACAGACAGTTAGTAAGTATCGCGATAAAGCTTTGCAAAAACTGGAAAAACACACAGGAAAGTAGACCAGAGCCGGTTTTATTCCCGACCAATTTTATAGGTTTCGAGCTTTTCTATTTCTTCTTTGGTCTTGGCTTCGTAATTACACTGAGAACAACGGTAAAAAGAGGGTTGGTCTTTGATCCCAATCATTGTTCCCCGGCATTTTGGACACTTTTTGTATTGCATATTGCTTAACCAAACCTAATGGAAAAACCTCCTTCTTTCAATAATTAGCGAAAGATGAGCTATTTTTTCAGGGAGCAGTGCTATAATATCCGTATATGGTTAGTAACAAGAGTGGGAAAAGTCGGAAAGAACTTGGCGAAAAACTTCGACGGGTGCGCGAGCAAGCTGGTTTGACCCAAGCCGATGTTGCCGAGAAAGCCGATCTTCATGCTAATTACTACGCTCGAATCGAGCGCGGCGAAGAGAACCCTACTTTTGAGAAGCTTCAGAGCATTATGAAAGCCCTGAAGATCAAGTCTCTCGACCTGCTTTAATCATTTTCAGTAGGAGTGTCATTAACAAATGCCTGTCGTAACTGGTCCAACCAACTAAGCAGGTGTTCGTATGAAAGTCTCTCAAGCGCACAGTTAAGATATATTTGTTGCCCTCATAGCTCAGTGGATAGAGCGTTGGTTTCCGGTACCAAAGGCCGCTGGTTCGAGTCCAGCTGAGGGCACAGAAGCTTATATCCGAACCCTTTTCAGCAATAGTGAGTTAAGCACCACTGATATGGAGCTAGCTGCCATTGCGGCTGAGGCAAAGATCGGACTAAGGAGAATCCCCCAGGTTGGGAATAGAATGCCCGCTGCTACTGGAATGAGCAGGATATTGTAGCCAAAAGCCCAAACCAAATTCATCCGTATTGTCCCCATCGTCTTGCGACTCAAACGAATCGCAGATGTTAAGCTGCGTAGGTCTTTGTTGATCAGTGTAATATCGGCCGCCTCAATCGCCACATCTGTGCCGCTGCCCATTGCGATGCCGTTGTCGGCGGCTGCGAGCGCGGGTGCATCGTTAATGCCATCTCCTACCATCGCTACGTGGAATCCTTTATGTTGCAGCTTACGTATTTCGCCTTCCTTATCCTGCGGGAGAACTTCTGCTAATACATTCCGTGGCTTAATTCCTACTTCCTTGGCAATAGCCTCGGCAACGCGACGATTATCACCTGTGATCATAAATATCTCTAGGCCAAGGTCGGTAAGTTCTTTAATAGCCTGTTTTGAAGTTGGCCTTAGCGTATCTGCAACGGCGACAATTCCGGAAGCCTTTTGATTAATTGCCACCAGCATTGCTGTCTTGCCTTCGTTCTCGAGTCGTTCAAGCTCCGCAATTTGTTTTCCGGAAAGTGAGATTTGGTTCTCGCTCAATAGTTTTCGGTTTCCTATCAGAACAGCTTGACCATTAACATTTGCCGTAACACCTTGTCCGGAAAGAGCATTGAATTCAGAGGTCTTGGACAGCCCTAATTTTCTATCTTTAGCGCCATCAACAATTGCCGACGCGAGTGCATGCTCTGACAGACTTTCGACACTTGCGGCTAGGGCTAGTAGTACTTTCTCATCAACTGACCAGGCGACAACGTCTGTCAAAATTGGTTGACCATTTGTTAGTGTGCCAGTTTTGTCAAAGACAATTGCACTGACCTTGTGCGCAGTCTCAAGCGCTTCGGCATCTTTAATTAGGATACCCTTTTCGGCGCCCCGGCCAGTCCCAACCATTATCGCGGTTGGCGTAGCTAGGCCCATGGCACAGGGACAGGCGATAATTAGCACCGTTACCATGTTTAGTAGGGCGTAGGTCATTGCGGGGCTCGGGCCAACTACATACCAGAGCACGAACGTTGCGATCGCGATCATCATAACAATCGGGACGAAATACGATGAGACGGTGTCAGCTAATCGCTGAATTGGAGCTTTTGATCCCTGCGCGTCTTCGACAAGTTTAATGATCTGGGCAAGCATTGTTTCAGAGCCAACCTTTTCCGCTACGAGCGTAAAACTACCGGTCTTGTTAAGTGTTGCACCAATAACAAGGTCACCGACTTTTTTAGTTGAAGGTATGGACTCACCAGTCACCATTGACTCATCAATGCTTGACTGGCCATCGACAACCTTGCCATCGACGGGGATTTTTTCTCCTGGACGAACGAGGATGTGATCACCCTTCACCACCTGCTCAATCGGCAAATCAATTTCTTTGCCAGCACGAATCACACGTGCAGTCTTGGCCTGTAGGCTCATTAGCTTCTTAATCGCCTGGCTTGTCCGCTTCTTAGCGATAGCCTCTAGGTAGCGGCCTAAAAGTATTAGGGTAATGACTATTACCGAGACATCAAAGTAAGGCATAACTTCGACATCAAGTTTTGCAAAAGTGTCTGGGAAGAATGCGATATAGGCAGAGTAGAGATAAGCAACTAAAGTACCTAAGGCAATTAATGTGTCCATATTTGCACTCCGGTGTAGCAAAGCTTTCCAAGTGCTCTTGTAGAATTGCCAAGCCGCCCAAAATTGTATGGGCGTTGCTATGACTAATTGAACGTATACATTTTTTAGAAGTTCCGGCGCTGTTTCCATTAGTCCGGGGAAGCTTCCCCACAGGATAAGGAGTCCGGCAACAATACCGGCGATGATCTTTGGTCGAAGAGTCTTAATTTCCTGTTCGCGCATCATGGCCTGATGGTCGGGGTGTTCGCTGCCAGCGGGAACAGCTTTGTAGCCAGTCCGGTCTACGGCTGCCTCCAAATCCTGACGTGTGGCGTGAGTTTGGTCGTAAGTAACGGTTGCCTTACCTGTTGCAAGATTGACGTTTGCTTCTTGGACGCCCTTAACTTTGGAAAGTGAACGCTCAATCGTTAATACGCAGCTTGCGCAATGCATGCCTTCGATGTTGAGTGTTTCTTTTTTGTGAGATGAATGACCCATTAATGATGGTGCTCCTCATTTTGGCTCCGGTCGGACTTGCCTAGAAAAAACCAATAAACAAATATAATTAACAGGACTCCTGCCGCTCCTACGATTATTTTGTCAGCCGACATGGGGTACCGCCTTGTAGCTACTCAACTCCTTCACGGCTGCTATCAGCTCATCTATGTTCATCTGTGACTCGTCCCATTCAATTTCAGCTTGTTTCTTTAACGAGTTTACTCGCACTTCTTTTACGGCAGGACAGTCTTCTTCGAGTGCCTCAATTAACATAACGCAGCTGGCGCAGTGTATTTCTGGAATATCAAAAAGTTGTTTCATCCGCCTCCTTATTTAAAGTTTATCTTGCCTGTGTACATCCCCATTGAGCAGCTGAATCTTAGCGTGCCGCTCTTTTGTGGTGGTAAATCGATCACCTCGGTTCCAGTCTCTTTTAATATTCTCTGGATTCTTAAGCTTGGGATGACAAAAGCAACGCTGCAACTGTAGGTATCTTTGGTTGTCAGTCGGATTTTGGTCGGCATGTTTGCTTTTGCGTTAATAGTCGACGGTACGTAGCCACTGTCTACTACCTGGATATCAATAATTTGTTCAGTGGTACTGTCTCCGTTAGAGGTTGGGGTATTCGTCCCTGGGTCGATCGTCTTGGGTTCGAGAGTACTGTTCGTGACTAGACTTTGCTTGATGGCAGCGAAGGAGACTGGAGAGTTAGTCAGATTAAGTCCAGATTCCAGCGAGTAAAGGCCAAAGATTAACACGAGTACCGCAACGATCCTGACAAAGTTCCTGTGAAGTTTCTCGCCAATCCGTGTGGTGAAGTAGGCGAGCAAAAAGAATAGGGGGCTCGCGCCAAGAGTAAACGCAAACATTATTAGTGCGCCAGAAATGGGATTTGCCGTACCAATGGCCAGAGCCATCATCGCTTGTGTAACTCCACACGGAATAAGGACGGTCAGGGCGCCGAGAAAGATTGGAGTGACAAAGTCTGATTCAGAATTCTTGCTGAACCGACGGATGAACTTGCGGATAAATTTCGGAGGCTGAATGTTGAAAACGTTAAAGATTGGGTGGACGTTAAGCATTCGGAGGGCGGTCCCGATCATGAATATAGCGATCGCGAGCATTAGTATCCCTCTGGCAACTGGTCCAAGCTGGAGCGTCGTACCTAGCCATCCAAGCAAGAATCCCAGCAGTGTGTACACAACAATTTTTGACACAAGAAAAAGTGTGATTGCGACCGTGGTCTCTTTTCGGTAGACAGCCTCTACCAATTTCGGGCCAGTCGAGTGAGCCTCGTAATAATTAAGCAAATCATGTTTGCTGGCATATTTCTTTGGGTCGTAATCAGGATCAGTTTTCTTTCGTGGTTTGAATTCCTCTTCTGTTTCTCTGGCGATCACGTTGGCTAGTAGTCCGCCTTGAACGGCAAGGCAGCTTAAACCGCCTGTCGTTAATCCTGTTAGGAACACGACCCATAAGCTAGGCATTCTTGGCTGCGCCCTCCGATAATTCCTCAATCAAGTTTTGCGTAAACTCGTTATCTCGAAGTGAATAAAAAACAGTCTGGGCTTGTTTGTTGGACTGTACGATGTCGGCAGACTTGAGCTTTTTCAGTTGACGCGATGCTGCAGATACAGAAATATCAACTAGCTCCGCAATATCGGTAACTGATAGCTCGGGGTGATGGCGGAATAGGTAGCAAATCTTCATAGCGGTGGGGTCGCCAATCGTGCCATGGCGGTGAGCACACGCCTTAACTGCTTCGCTGTTGGCAATCTCTTTTTTTATTGCTCGAATTTTCTTAGTTGCGTCCATACGCAAATACTAACCCCAAGCTTACTTGCATGTCAAGGAAAGTACGTATACCTCCCGACGCCTCTCACTTGTTTCTCTGCTACTATAGAAGTAATGAAACTCGATCCGCACGAGAAAGAGGGGATGGAAAATCTTGATCGACTGGTCAAGGCAATTGATCGTGCCTATCACCATCCTGCTCCATTAGTCTGGCGCGGGTTCTTGATTGGTCTTGCCTCAGGATTGGGTGCGACTCTCGGTGTGGCTTTAGTGTTGACGATACTTGGGTACTTTCTACGCGAACTTGGCGGCTTACCGTTTATAGGTGACTGGCTGCAGGGCGTCGGTAACAACCTTAACCGTTTTTAACCATTCTCCGGGCGAGTGTGATTAGTGGTGGGGCGATAATCGATCCGATAACTGCTGTCAGAATGATAGGCAGGACATATTTGTCTATATTTGGAATCTGAGAACCCAGGTAGTATCCGAGGAGGCTCATAGAGCTTACCCAAAGGATTCCGCCAATTATGTTGTAGGCAACAAACGTTCCGTAATTCATTTTGCCAACCCCGGCCAAAACCGGCGCAAATGCGCGAATTACTGGTATGAACCGAGCTAGGACGATCGTGATCGGGCCGTATTTTTTGTAAAACTCCTCGGCCTTTCGGGCGTGGTCTTTGTGGAAAAATAGCGACTCTTCGCGTTTAAAGACTCTTGATCCGTATCTGCTTCCCAAAAAGTAACCGAAATTATCACCTAAGATAGCGGCCATGATTGTGCCAACAATTAGGTAGAAAATATTGAAACCGCCGGGAAGTGATGCGTATAAACCAGCCGCGAATAGCAGCGTGTCCCCTGGTAAGAAAAATCCAATAAGTAAGCCTGATTCGACGAATACAGTGGCGTAAATAGCCCACAAGCCCGCGCTGGTTATTAGCTCCTGAAGGTTTAGTTCCATTAGGGCAATCTTAACAGTCACACTGTTGTAATAACAGGGGCAAACTTCTTTCTAAATTTCGACTCAACGGATATAATTATGATCGTCTAAGGGGCTACTGCGAGCCGAAAGCGAGTAGGGACCTCAAAAAGTTTGGGCCATTAGTTCAGCGGCAGAACAACGGACTCTTAATCCGTGTGTCGGTGGTTCGATCCCACCATGGCCCACAAGAAAATCCCGGTCTTTATGGCCGGGTTTTTCTTGTGCCTAAGGTTGGGCGACCCCAGGCCATTAGGCCGAGGTTCGACTTCGAGCAGCTCAGTAGAGCTGCGAGTAGTGGAGTCGCGCTAGCGACGGAAATCCCACCATGGCCCACTAGAGCAGGTCAGTTAGTATCTTTGCGACGTCGCCTATTGTTTGATACCGACATACTTTGAATTCCGGGGCTCCATCTACTAAAGCTGAAAGTCGGCGACCTTCTTGCTCTCGATAGAGGCAGATCACTTTCTTGCCCCACTCCTCGGCCCAGCCAAGTTCCATTCCGACGCCCAAGCTCGGCGTCGTCACTTCTGCGACAATTACATCGGCTTCGCGAACCCAATCTTTATCTCTATTGCGAATAAACGTGTTTGTTAGGTTCTCGCCGTCCGTCGTCAGATTCTTGCTGCCAAAGTGCTCACTGAGGACGAGACCGTGCTTCTTTAGCTCTGCAATAATGCTCGAGTATATTTCCTGATCATCTCTGCCGCTCCGGATCGACGCGGCAAAATAAATTTTCTTATGCATCAACAGTTCTGTGTTCGCCAGGAAGCAAGTCACCCAACTCGTACTGGCCGACGCGGATTCGTGTCAGTTTGGTGACTTCTATTCCGACTTTCGCACAAATACGCCTGACTAAACGGTTGCGACCTTCGTGGATAACGATCCGAAAACTGACCTTATCCTTACCCATTTTAACAAGTTCCAGATCGTCCAAAGTTACGGGTCCATCCTTGAGGATTAGCGTTTTCTGTTCCAACTCAGTGAACGCTGCTTGCGGTGTTTTGCTTGTTCCTTCGACGATGTATTCTTTTTGGTGCTCAAATTTTGGATGAGTTAGTTGGTAGCAAAGGTTGCCGTCGTTGGTCAAAATGACCAATCCCATCGTGTCGTAATCCAATCTTCCGCAAGGGAAGACTCGCGGAGTCTTGGGAACAAAATCAAGAACGGTCTTGCGTCCTTCGGGATCATCGGCCGTTGTCACAACGCCCTTCGGCTTATTGAAAAGATAAACAACAGTTTGCTTGGTCCCACCGATACTTTTACCGTTAACGGTCACGATATCTTTTTCTGGGTCGATGATAGTACCGAGCTCTCGAACTGCCTTGCCGTTAATCGCCACCTGTCCGTTGGTGACTAGCTCATCCGCTTTCCGACGTGACGCAACCCCGTGACTAGCAAGAAATTTGTTAATTCTCATGTTGGCCTCAGGATACCTCAATTGGTCGTTAGATGATAAGATTTAAATGTACAACAACCGTAAATCAGAAAAGGCATATGCTACTCCAAACTAAAGACCTCATCGAACAATCTACTGCCGATCTCCTTCAACGGCGAAAAACAATCGCCGTCCGACCTGGTATGGCGCTTATTTGGGTTGGTGATGACCCACAGACCAAGTCTTTTGTGAGAGTAAAGCAGCAAAAAGCCAAATTACTCGACTGTGACTTCTATCTTTATCACTTAGAGACGGCCACCTTTGATCAGCTGGTGGCGTTAATGAAAAGTTTGAATAAGAAGAAAGAAGTGCACGGGATAGTCTTGCAGCTGCCGCTGCCAGATAAAAGCTGGGTGGCGCCGCTAATCGATGCCATGTCTCCTGAAAAAGATATTGATCACCTGCGATCGGACAGCCCGTACCAGGCGCCGACGCCAGCAGGGATACTATCTATCCTTAAACACAATCAGATTGATCCAGCCAAAGAGCAAACAGTCATTCTGGGCGCTGGTCGCCTTGTTGGTGCGCCATTGGCGGAGATTTTTGCACAAAACAATTGGCCGTTTTCACAAATTCGTCGAAAGGCAGCTGATCATCAGGACGAAATCAAGAAAGCTACGCTTGTCATTTCTGGCACTGGAGTCGAAAAACTTATTACTGCCGATTATGTTGGGACGAACGCTGTGGTTGTGGATGGTTCCGGAATCGACGTTGATATCGCCAGTGTCGAGCCAGCAGCCCGGGCCGTCAGCCCCTCCAAGGGAGCTGTCGGCCCGATGACGGTCTGCCAGTTATTCGAGAATCTACTTATTTCTTCGTCGCGCGTGGTTTGATTACATTATCAACAAGACACTTGGAGTAGGTTGCGCCTTCAGTCGCCATACATGTGTTTACCGCAGTATTCTCAGCGCTGGTGATGGTGCCTAGGTCAAAGCTGAGCTTAGAAGGATACATTGTGCCAGGAAAGCCTTGTGCCGAAAAAAGGCCAGTTGTTAATGTGGTGTCTAACATTATGGTAGCTGGCACCTTAACTGATGCGGCCTTGTCATAAAGGTCAGTTGCCTTCCAGCCAATGCCGACGATTCCCGACAAATCTGAATCGGTATCATTGAGTGAAGGCGCAGTTGGAATTGTATAGGCCTCCAAGTTAAGAGCGTTTGCGAGCGATCCACGGAAGCCAAAGCCGATCAATACGCCTATCACCAATCCAACCAGTCCAATCACAATCATACGTGTACTATTCATCACCCTCCTTAGTTAAATGGCCTACTGGCCTATAACAGAACCGTAGCATTTAGGTCTGTCTCGGTAAATATTTTACGCAATTTCTTTAATTAGATCTTGCGTGGTTTGTGTTGTTTGCTCTGGTGTTTTTCGGCTGCGAACGGAGATCGTTTTCGACTCTTCTTCTTTGGCTCCAACGACTAGGATAAATGGAATTTTTTGAGTCTCAGCGATTCGGATTCTTTTTCCAAGTGATTCGCTGCTGTTGTCCAGCTCAAATCGAACGCCCGCAGCTTTAAGTTCGCTAGCTACGCTGGCGGCGTACGAATCAAATTTTTCACTAATCGGTAAAACAACGGCCTGAACTGGAGCTAGCCAAACGGGGAAATCGCCGCCGGTATGTTCGATTAAGATTGAAGTAAAACGCTCGATCGAACCCATGATGGCGGCGTGAATCATAACAACCTCTTCCTCTTTTCCGTCAGCGTTAATATAGTTCAACTCAAAACGCTTCGGTAAGTTCATGTCGAGTTGAATGGTAGCTACTTGCCACTCACGGCCAAGAGAATCCGAGGCCATGAAGTCGAGCTTTGGTCCGTAAAAATTTGCTTCGCCTTCGCCTATAAAGTAGTCGGCTTTTTTCTTAATCGCCATTTTTTCAAGTGACTGTTCGGCGCTCTCCCATAGCTCCTGACTGCCTAAGTATTTTTCGGGCGCAGATTTATCGCGAACAGAAAGTCGGACACGCAAGCCAAAGCCAAAGCGGCCGTAGAACTTTTCGACGATATCCCAGACAGCCAACAGTTCGTTGTTTACCTGGTCTGGTCGACAAAAGACGTGCGCATCATCTTGCGTGATGCTCAGGACCCGTGAGAGGCCCGACAATTCACCGGATTGTTCGTCGCGGTAAACCATGGTCGTGTTGGCGTAGCGTTGCGGCATGTCGCGGTAGCTCCAGCGTTTGCGGGCAAAAATTTGCGTGTGGTGCGGGCAGTTCATTGGCTTGACGACAAACTGCTTGCCTTCGCGAGTTTCGATGACATACAAGTCGTCTTTAAACTTTTCCCAGTGGCCAGACTTCTCGTATAGATCTTTTTTGGCCAGATGAGGAATTTCAACACGGTCGTAGCCTTTTTCGCGTCGCAGCTGCCAGACAAAGTCGTCGAGCAATTGGCGAACAACCATGCCTTTTGGCGTCCAGAGTGGTAGGCCAGGACCAACCAGTTCGGAAAAGACAAAGAGGTCCAGGGCTGGGCCAACTTTTTTATGATCACGTTTTTTGGCTTCCTCAAGCTGAGCGAGATAGGTGTCGAGTTCTTTCTGACTTTCAAAAGCAGTGCCGTAGATGCGGGTTAGCATCGGATTATTTTCGCTACCGCGCCAGTAAGCGCCGGCGATGCTGAGGAGTTTTAGGGCTTTGACTTCACCTGTTTTGGCGACGTGCGGACCCTTGCATAAATCCCAGAACGTATCGATACCGTAATGGCTCAATTCCTGATCGGGTAAATCGTTGATTAGCTCTTCTTTGAAGGTTTGTTTGAACTTTTTTGTTTGCCCGAGTGCTTCATTGCGAGAAAGGAATTTGTGTTCAATCGGAAAGTTTCGACCAACAAGTTTACGCATCGATTTTTCCAGATCCTTGAGCGTCTCCTCGCTGACCGGTTTGGTGAATTCGAAATCGTAGTAGAAACCGTTATCGATCGGCGGACCGATTGCCAGTTTGACTTCGGGATCGTACTCAAGCGCTGCCATCGCCAAAAGATGGGCAGCGGTGTGCCGTACTTTATAAAGATTGGTTTCTTCGTACTTTTGGTGCGCTTTCATCTAGAACGATTGTAACTGATCAGGTTTACTAAAAAAACCTTTGAAGTGGTTGTCTCGTGCTAGCGGTCGCTTGGGAGCGGGAAGCCTTTGGAGTATTCGGTTACTTCTTGGCGCAGTGCGGCGATCTTTTGTTCGTCGGATCGGTTGTTGATGGCTTGGATCATCCACTCGGCAACTCGCTCCATATCACTTTCTTTGAGCCCGCGGGTGGTAATCGCTGGTGTGCCGAGACGAATACCGCTGGGTTTAAACGGCGGTAAAGGATCGTCTGGGATAACATTCTTATTCAAGGTGAGGCCGACCTGATCGAGAACAATTTCGACTTCCTTACCGTTTAAGCCAAAGCTGGCGTTAACGTCTGCCAAAATGAGGTGGTTGTCGGTGCCGTTGGTGATGAGCTTGAAGCCGCGATCCATCATTGCCTTAGCAAGTGCTTGTGCGTTGCTGAGTACCTGCTCGGCGTACGCGGCGAACTCTGGCTGGCCTGCTTCATGAAAAGCGATGGCCTTAGCCGCAATGACATGCATATGTGGACCGCCCTGGATTCCGGGAAAAACGGTCCGATCGACAAGCGTTGGTAGATTCTCGATAGTTTTTTCTGGTGCCTTGAGTGGGTTGCCAGGGGTACCCTTCGTTAAAACAATGCCGCCCCGAGGTCCACGGAGTGTCTTGTGGGTGGTTGAGGTAAGCATGTGAAAGCCGTGGTCGAAAGGATTAGCGAGCTTCTTGGCCGCGATTAGCCCGGCGATGTGGGCAACGTCGGCCCAAAGAACAGCTCCGACCTCTTGGCCAATTTCGGCAAATTTGGCGTAATCCAATTCGCGTGGATAGGAAGAGAAACCAGCCAAAATCATTTTCGGCTTATGCTCTTTGGCCAGTGCGCGCAGGGCGTCGTAATCAATTTCGCCGGTTTCAACGTCTTTCATGCCGTAGCGAACAAAGTTGAAGATCTTAGCGAGGATTGTGCCTGGCCGTCCGTGCGTCAGGTGACCGCCGTGGCTGAGCTCCATGCCCATAATCGTATCGCCAGGCTCCATCCAGGCATGCTCAGCAGCTTCGTTAGCTTGGGCGCCTGATAGCGGCTGGACGTTAGCGTGGTCGGCGCCGAAGAGGGCTTTAACGCGATCTATCGCTAATTGCTCAATTTGGTCTGTGAATTCTTGACCACCGTAGTAACGGCGCCCAACGTAACCCTCGGAGTATTTATTAGTGAGCACGCTAGACATTGCGTCGAGCACATCGCGGCTGACGTAGTTTTCGGAGGGAATCAGTTCCAGCCCTTCGTGCTGTCGCTTCTCCTCGCCCTTTAGAATTTTCTCAACTGCACTGTCTTTCATTGGCTGCATCGTAGCAATATTTTTCTTCGCCACCAAACATTTATTTAAAGGTATATGACAAACCAGTTTGTGAACCTTACAATAGTGGTATGGATCTATTCTTTCGGAACAAGAAAGCATTCTTCGATTACAAAATTGATGGCGACCTTGAAGCTGGCCTAGTTTTGACTGGCCCAGAAATAAAAGCCATCCGTGCCAAGCAGGTGACGATGAATGCTAGCTATGTAAAACCTTTTACCAATCCGCACGGACAGACAGAGCTTTGGTGGATTGGTAGTCACTTCAGCGTGACCGACGGCGACCCAACTCGTTCAAAGAAACTACTACTCAATCGGGCAGAGATTGATCGTCTTGTCGGCAAGCAAGCAGCGAAGGGTTTTACAATTTTGCCTCTGGAACTTTACGTCAAACGCGGACGAGCAAAGCTAAAGATTGGGTTGGGTACGCACAAAAAAGCGTTTGACCATCGTCAAGAGCTGCGTGAGCGCTCGATCGACCGAGAGACCGAGCGCTCTTTCCGCGAACGGCAGAAAAACTAGTTGCTAGTCTCTGGCGAACTATCGTCGTCGCTAGAACTCTTGAGCAACTCGATGGCGTCTTTGGCGGTCGAGAGATGAGTCTTAGCGCTTTTTACTAGAGCCTTGGCGGCGGCCAATTCTGTTTTATAAGCAGTTGAGCCAGGATTGTTGGCGATGACCTTGTAGGCTGCGTAGGCTTTTTCGGCATCACTCTTGGCGGCGGCTAGCTCTGTCCTGATCGTGGTTACGTCATTGCCATTGGTTTCAATTCGATCGACCAATGGAGTGATTTTTGTGTCAATTAAGCCGATCAGCCGATCAGCAACACACATTCCCCTTACTGCTGGTAGTAGGCCAACATAGACGCGGTTTTTACCAACAATATCGTTTTTAATTAGCGTCCGGACCTGCTCGGTTGTAGTGGCGCTAGCAGTATCAATCTGGCCGAGGCGAGCGATTGCGGCATTAACTGCGCTTGTTGCTTCTGCTTTTGCCGCGGCACGACATTTTTTTGTGTGCTCACCGCTCGTGAGTTTTTTGAGTAATTCGGCTCGCTCACTGACAAGTTTTTCGGCAAGATCTTTAGCGCTTTCGAGTTTCTTATCCTCACGTGCCGTTTTAGCTGCTTCGAGGGCCTTCTTGCGCGCCTCACGCTGAAGTTTATTCTGTTCTCGAAGTTTCTCTTGATTTTGTTTGGCAAGTTCCTTAGCCGCTTCTTCACTCGAGCTACCCGAGCTAGACGAATTTGAATCTTCGGCAAATACTGGCGCACCAATCAGATTGAAAGCAACGATGAAACTAAAAATCCACGGTGTCATCTTCTGAGCCCTCCTCTAATTCAATTGCTGCCAATTCGCCCTCCAGCTCGTTGAGCGAGCTATCTACCTCTGTTTTAACTGATGCCTGCAATTCAGTTGTCGTGGCCGGGGCTTCGGCTGTGGTGTTCGACTCTGACGCGGTATCAGCTTCCTTATTACCCATAACATAGAACCAAGTAGCACCGCCCGCGATTAGCGCCGCGAAGGCTAACGCTAAAACTACGTAAAGTGCTTTACCTTTTTGTTGTTGCTCCATTATCCTCCTTAAGTCTTACAGCTCCACGCTGTCAGACTGGAAGGAGAAAATCAATGGAGGGTTACTGTGCTTGTTCGTAACGCCAGCTAAGTTGGTCTGTCGATTTAGTTGCAAATTCGCTAGCACCAACCTGAGCTTGCTCACCGTTGACGTAGAATATCCAGTAGTTCTCGGCAGTCGAAGGAACGCCATTAATCGATGTAACGAGCTCGCCGATACCTTCATAGTTCTGGGTTTCGACGGTGGCGTTGGCTTTTAGTAGCTCGAGCGCGTTTTTGCCATCAACACCACTGTAGCTAACTACTTGTTCTTGCGAGGTTGTAGTTGGCGCCACAGCTGGAGTGCGGAAAACGAGAAATAGACCAAAGGCCAAAATCGCCGCGGCGAGAACAAGAACAAGATTAGACCAAGTTGAAGTTGGTAATGAAACGGTTGGGATCGCCGAAGCTTGTCTGCGTGTTTCAACTACGGGACGGGCACTTTTGGCGCGAGTAGTTCGCTGAATACGGCGGGCAGCTGGACGGGCGGTCGAGGACTTTTTTCGAGGTGATTTTGATGTTGGCATAGTGGTTTACTTGTACGTCAAATTTACATAAGGGTCAAGCCTGCGATTGGAGAATATTACATGCATACAATATTCGTCTTCCAACAGGTATAATCATTCCAAATGGAAATCGGAATAGTTGGCCTGCCGAATGTTGGCAAATCTTCGCTTTTTAATGCCCTCACCAAAGCCGGCGCGCAAGCGTCGAACTTTCCGTTTACTACTATCGAGCCAAATGTCGGTATCGTCGAAGTACCCGACGACCGTCTAGACTTTTTGGTTAAACAATATAACTCAGCTAAACGTGTGCCGGCGACGATTAAGTTTGTGGATATTGCTGGACTGGTTAAAGGCGCGTCGAAAGGCGAAGGCTTGGGCAATCAGTTCTTAAGTAATATTCGAGCCTGCGATGCGATCGCTGAAGTTGTAAGAGTATTCGAAGACCAGAATGTCATTCATGTGGCCGGCCGCGTTGACCCGGATGACGACATCTTAACAATTAACACCGAGCTGCTTCTGGCCGATATCGAGCAGGCCACCGCTGCAGCCAAGGGTTTGGAGGATAAAGCGAAACGACAAGACAAGGATGCTCTTAAGCTAAAGCCCCTTATCGACCGGGCGCTCAATATGCTCGAAAACGAAACGCCGCTCCGAACTGATCCCGAGCTATGCAGCGGTCTATCGAGTTATAACTTTTTGACCGCCAAGCCACTGATGTACGTTGCTAATGTTGGCGATGGTAATAGCGACGAACTCGTCGAGAAAATCCGGATACATGCCAAAGCCGAGGGTGCGCAATTAGTTGCGATTTCAGTTAAGACCGAACTCGAAGTAGTTGATTTGCCTGCGGATGAGCAAGCTGAGTTTCGAGCTGAGCTCGGCATCGAATCGGGATTGGGTGAAGTTATTCGGGCGGGATACGCGCTGCTGGCCCAGGAAACTTTTTTCACAGCTGGACCAACCGAATCTCACGCCTGGACAATTACCAAAGGCACCAAAGCGCCGCAAGCCGCCGGAAAAATTCACACCGATTTTGAAAAAGGCTTTATCCGAGCCCAAGTCTTTAGCGTCGCAGATTTACAAGAACTCAAAAATGAAGCGGCTGTTAAGGCTGCCGGTAAGCTGCGCAGCGAAGGCAAAGAGTACACCGTTCGCGACGGCGACGTGATCGAATTTCTGTTTAACGTTTAGTTACAAAAAGTAAAAGTAGCTCAGAATTCGACCAAGG
>CAYGDK010000001.1:68769-71099 GCA_964348645.1 uncultured Candidatus Saccharibacteria bacterium
TTTCTGTTTAACGTTTAGTTACAAAAAGTAAAAGTAGCTCAGAATTCGACCAAGGTTGCCGGTTGCTAGCAGTAAGCCCAATGCAATAATAATCGCGGCGCTAAGATATTTGATCCAACCCAAATGCGGGGTGAGTTTCTGTATGACTTTTCGGCTTCGTTCGATAAACGTGCCAACTAATATAAATGGAATCATCAGTCCCAGGCTATAGGCGAGTAAGTAGACTGTGCCTACAAACGCAGAGCCCGATTCGCCAGCCAGAAGTAAGATCGCTGCTAGCACTGGTCCAACACACGGCGTCCAGCCCGCCGCAAAGCCGATACCCATCAGTAGTGGATATAACCGACTACGATCCTGACTTTTTGCTGGTTGAAGGCGAGCGGTACGGTAAAGAGAGTTAATCTTTATAACATCGGCAATTACCAAACCAAAGAAAACAATCAGAATACCGGCAGCTATCGAGAAGTAGCGCTCAAAACTAACGAATTGAGCAGCTAGCAGACCAGAAACGCTTCCGAAAATAGCAAATGTTATGGTGAACCCAAGGACGAATTGCCAAGTAGACCTTCGAATTTGTTGACGAGCAGTGTCCAGGTTGTCGGTTGCCAGGTTTACGCCCGCTACATTCGCCAGAAAAACTGGCACTAGCACCACCACACAGGGTGAAAAAAACGATAACAAACCGCCAAAGAAGGCGATCCACAGATTAATGCTCTCAACCATTACTCAACGCTGGCGGCAAAGGCAGCTCGCAGGGTGGCGGCGTCGGTTTGGCTCAAGAACTTTTTTACTGTTTTGCCATTTTCATCCAGCACGAACATGGTGTGTTGGTAACGGACACCAAATTCGTTGGCAAGTTGTTCTTCGTCTTTGCTGGTGGCGTTATCGTTAAAGTTAACGCGAAAAGCGACGATATCATCAAACTTCGATTCATCGGCAATTTCCGTCATCAATTGTTTAACGATCGGTTCTTGAGCAGCGCAGGTTGGGCACCAGTTAGCATAAAAGAACAAAAAGATCGGCCGATTGGCCGCTTTTGCCGTCTGATAGTCGGCGGCTGAATATTCGTAGTAGTTACCCGAGATCCTAGTTCCAGTAAAAGTGGGACTGGTCTGTGAAGAGGTTTCGGCGGACTGGCTAGTTTTCTCGTCGGCAGCCGTCTGACTAACTGCTGGTTCAGAGGTTGTAGGTGTGACGTCTTCGTCCTTCTTCAGGGCAAAAAACAGTCCGGTACCGATAAGCACGAGCGCAAGAAGGACAATGGCTAGTTTCATCGGCTAATAATAGCAGCTAGAAGCGCAAGAGTCTTTGGTGCTTTTTTAGCCACACTTCGGCAGCTTTGTAGTCGGGTACGTACTGCTCGACCAGCGCCCAAAAACGGTTGGAATGGTTCATGTGTGTTAAATGTGCGAGCTCGTGATAGATAACGTAATCGCTGACTGAATCCGGCGCCATAATGAGGCGCCAGTTCAGGGAGATCGTATTGCGGCTTGAGCACGAGCCCCAGCGAGTCCGTTGATCGCGAATGGTGACGCGCGTCACGTCACGACCCACTAAATCCGCCAGCAACGGCACGCGCTCGGTAAAACGCTTGGTGGCTTGGCCGCGGTACCACTTTTCGAGGATGGGTCGTACAACTGTATGTTCCTCGCTAGGCGCTGTAACAATTATCTGTGAGTCAATTAGTTCAACCCCTGGTTTTTTGCTGGCTGAAATTGCGAGCCGAAACTCATAATCTTGTCCGCGGAAAAAGAGCCGATCACGTTCGGCGGTGAGTGCCTGTTGCTTATTTGCGCTGACAGCTAATTTTTCCGCTAGCCATGTTTGATGCTCTGACAGAAAGTCGTCGATTAGTCGTTGTGATGCTCGGAGCGGCGCGGTCAAGACGACTCGGCCGTCTTCGAAAACTCTAAGTCGTAATGAACGGGAGGCTTTAAGGCGCTTAATTACTACTTCCATGCGTTACACCATAACAAAAATTGTGCCGACCCGGTGAGGGTCGGCGGTTGCGGCGATTAGTTGGCCGAAGTAGGGATGGCTTCGAGCAGACTGGGCTCGAAAGGATTGCTGTGGCCGTATCGGGCGGCGATCGTTTTGAGGACTTCTTCGTGCCCTCGAATGGAACCATAGAGGCCAACGGACCCGGTTGCCGCCAATTCACTGAGGTGGCTGCGACGCTCGAGCGCTACTTGGGCGACTCTACGATCGGTATCGGGGTTATCCCCGTGTTTAACAAGTGACATAAGGTGCATACGCTTCCTCCACAGATATTATATCGCACTGTAATAAACTACAAAACGCCCAACAACGTTGAGCGATTCTTCTTGCGC
>CAYGDK010000002.1:0-40888 GCA_964348645.1 uncultured Candidatus Saccharibacteria bacterium
ATAACATCAACTGATGGCCTTTGTGTAGCAACTACAAGGTGTATACCTACTGCTCTTGCTTTTTGTGCAAGTCTTACAATAGAGTTTTCAATACTTACACTCAACAGTTCTCCATCTTCGTTTTTAACACGATTAAGCATTAAGTCTGCAAGTTCATCAATAACTACTACTATGTATGGCATTGTTTTGTTTACGCTTGAATTGTAATCATCAATTGTTTTAACTCTGGCGGTTTTTAGTGTTGTGTATCTACTTTGCATTTCTTCAACAAGCCATCTTAATGAAGCTTCCGCGTCTTCTGTCTCGGTTATAACCCTGTCAATTAAATGTGGTAGATTCTCATAATCCATAAATTCAGTTTGTTTTGGATCAATAAGTAATACTTGTAAATGTTCTGGGGTCATTGCTTCTGTCAATGTTTTAATAACCACGTTCATAAATACTGACTTACCAGATCCAGTTGTACCACCAATTAATAAATGAGGTGCTTTGTTTAAACTTATCTTTTGTGCTTTGCCGTAAACATTAACCCCTACTGGTATTTCAAGTTTTTCTTTTTCTACCAAAGACTTTGACCAATCTATTGTTCCCTGTTTTTTGTTTGATACTTCTACTCCAACAAGTCCACTTTCTGGGATAGGTGCTTGGATTCTTACGCTTTTAGATTCAAGAGCAAGTGATAAATCTGGTTCGTATGCTTTGAACTGGCTCATCTTAACACCCCTTGATGGCTTCATTGTGTAAAGTGTGACGTTTTGGCCTACAAATGTTTCTTTCATTTCTACTGCAACCCCAAACTCTTGTAGTTTAATTCTAATTTTCTCTTCGTCTGATAGGTTAGTATTTGCCTCAATTTCACTATTAACATATTCAACTGATCTCATCTTTGTTAATGTTGTTTTGTGCGAAACCTGTGGAATTGCTTTAAAGTCTATAACATCAGCCACAAAATCTTTCCAAGCTTCTTTGCCGTTCATGTAGTCACCAAAATTTGGTAGATACTTTTTCTCTGGGTTTGCGATTTCAGTTAATACCTCAGTATAGATTTTATACATATACTTTTTGTACTCTGGGTGTTTATCAAAAACAATCTCGTATGGTTGAATCTGTGGCTCTCCGCTTTTATTCTCAGATAATTTAACTTCTAAAAATGTCATTGAATATGGATCTCTACCAAACTTTGCTCTAATTGTAATGAAGTTCCACATTGCTTGGAGAATGTAATCTGGCTGTTCGTCGTCTTTGTCTGTGTGAAATCCTACAAACTTATAATCCCACATTTTTAAAAGATTATCTTTTTCACTAACAACGTCGGTTATTGCCTTAAGTGGAATAGGTAAAATCTCGTCTTCAAGTCCTTTGTCTGTTGTTACCATAACCTCAACACCTAAAACATTACCAAGATTTGGTTCTTCTTTTCTATAGTTGTTTACGCCTTTTGTATAATTTTTAAGCATTTGCTCACGAGTTCCAGTTTTTCCGTAATCAATATCAGCGTCTTTTAAAGTGTTTAAATAAGCAAGACCGACCTCTACACCCTTTTCAAAGTTTCCTGTCTTGTAATAGTGTTCCAATGCTTTGTGACACGCTTTACCTACTGTAGCTGTTGGAGAGTTCTTGTAATCAAAGATACCTAAAATATAGTTCTTGAAGAACTGTTGTTGGTTTGAACAAAATAAGCGTACTGATGAGTAGCTTAAATGATCTAATGGTAATACAATATCAGTCATGTTTGGCAGTTTCTATAATTCCATCTTCGCCCTCTAAAATAGATTTCTCTTTTTTAACCTTTGGCTCGGTTGTTATTATATTCTTTTTGATTTTGTCTTTTTTAAGAAACTCGGATAATGATTTTTTTCTGTCTACTACTGGATCAACCAATACCGTGCCAGATTCTACTTTTTTAGTTTCCTCTTCAATTACTGGATAGTCTTCTGCGACTTCTTGTATGTCTGAGGCACTACCCATAACTTCTGGGATATAAGTCTTAATAAGTTTTGATAATGCTAGGTATCTGAGTTTTAATTGTCTATTAACTCCCTCTCTCCAGCCAACTTTTAATTGACCAGTACTTGTTTTTGTATAACCAGATTTCTCAGCAGAATCAAACGAGGCGGTGTCTTCGTATTTCTCTTTATCTTTTCTAACTATTGCAGTTACGCTTCCACCACGATCAACTGATTCTTTGTATTCAATTCTCCAACCATGCTCTCTCACTCTTCTGGCCAGTGCTTGACCCCAGATATTTATCTGACCATTTACGATATAAAGTGATTTGACAGATTCAAGAGGTTTCATTCCCATTTCATAACCTGACTGCATTATCATTATTGCTTGTTGTGCGTTTGCAATGTTTTGAGGTAAAGCCTTTGATTCTATAAATGTTGTGGCCATATCTTTCATTTGACCCCAGACTTCTGGTGAAAAATATGTATCTTTAATTGTTGTTATTTCCGTAGATTTCGTAGCGTTCATATTTTTATCTTCCTAATTTCTTCATTCTTCCAACTAAATAATAGATTCTTCCAACTGATAGATCATACTTTTGCATAATGTCTATCATTTCCATTTTGCCCTGTTGAAACAATTTATAGTCTTGAAACAATTCAAGATTTCTTTCTTTTTTCTCTCTGTCTATATCTCCCATGCTTTCAATTATAGGCGTTATATACCCCATGTCAACTGGTATTTGCTATATCAAACACTAGCAAAATTGCAGTAAACGGCCAAATACTCTATTATTAATATAGATTAAACGCCTATTTAGCTCAGTTGGTAGAGCGTCAAATTTGTAATTTGAATGTCGTGGGTTCAAACCCTACAATAGGCTCAAAGAAAACGGGGTGTAATTTATGAATAACGAAGAATACAGACTATACATAGGTAATTTAGAATACAATACTACATCTTCCGACCTTACAACTTATTTGGAGGAAGCAGGAAAAGTGTTTAAGGTTGATATTATTCGCGATGGTCAAACAGGGAGAGCAAAAGGTTTTGCATTTGTTAACATGGAAAACAAAGAAAGTATAGACAAAGCAATTGAACTGTTTCACTTAAAAGAATTTCGCGGACGAAAACTTGTAGTATCAGAAGCAAAGACAAGAACTACTAATTATATTCCAAGTCCATCAAGAACTACTTTTAGGTAATTAACCAACAAACATTTGTTGACCCTCTGTGTAAACGACTGGAGGTTGAGAAAATTTTTTTTCGCGTTTAGACATGAAGACAGGAATATAGGAAAGTAAAGCTTTTGTTATTTCTTCTCCTGTACCATTTTTAATAATTTTTTTAATTTTTTTCTTTGTTATCATATTGTTTTAAGTTGATCCCTATTGGGACTACGCACCTAACCCTAAAGGAAGAGTTAGTCTATGTTTTATAAACGGCAATCAAATTTTTGTAAAGTGTCTTTTCTTTGCGTCGAGTACCACTAATACCAGCTACGGTTTTGATTGAAACCTTGAACTATCCCCATAGGGAAACGCCCATTGCCCTGCTCCCACCATCGGTTTTTCATGCAACGGAGATTTCCGTTGCTTGGCTTTCCGTTTGCCGTTTTATACTGGTCTGGTGGATCTGCCGATAAGGTAACCAGTTGCTTTGAAGTTGATAGATGTATATAATAGATTTTGCATATCTAATACGGAGAATAAACCCTCCGTATTTTTTTTGCAACTAAATCTTTAAACATCAAAACATATCACTTCTTATGTTTGTTAATGTAAATCCAACCTTTAGAAACTGCATTTTGGGTTCGTTCTACTGCGGTTTCTTTCATTTCAACATCATGTTCTGTACTCCAGTAAATCTCCCCACGTTCTTTTAGGGGTGCACGTTTAATCATAACTTCTGCAATAGCATTTTTATTTCCTTTGCGATATTGTTTAAATCCAGCAACCATGTCTGGGTGAATAACAAAAGCCGAGTTGTCGTCAATTAAAGTTCCATCACATCTTTTGCCAACATGCTCACATTCAAAGACTGTTATTAAGTTTTCTGCGTCGTTACTTCCACCATTACCGTTTGGGTCAACACGATGAACTTGAAGCTTTGGGGCTCTCAACTTACTTATGCAACCGTCGCAGTTTCCACCAGTATAAAAACCTTTCTCTTCTGAATAGTGTCTCATTTGTGAAGTGTGGTTGTCTCTCTCTATTATCTTTTGTCGTTGCGTTGAGGTTAATCGCTCCACACTATCCAGTTTGACAGCACGAGATTTTACAAACAACTAGATATTAATGTATCATTATTCCACAGTAGACTTGATGAAACACCCAGCCGTGTCAATCTCGTCTACTTTTTTTTAGTTTAGTATTCCAAAACCTACTAACAGTAAAAGTATTCCTACTATTAATGTTACGGCCTTGTTTCCAATTCCTAACGTAGTTAGTATTACTCCTGCCAAAACTATATTATTTAAATTCATCATATCTCACCGCCTCTCAGAAATCCCCACTCCACACTTGGGTAGTGGAAGACTTGGATTGAAAAACCCTAGTTCCTAGCCTCCCAAAGTGCAGGGCGAGAAAAAAGAACTTACAAACCAGTCAAACCGTTATTGTTTATAATACCCGTGTCTAGTTTGTGCAACATTTTGTCTATACCTGAAAGCAAAGCAATAACAAAAGCCATTGCCCACACTTGCCAAGTAAACTTTTGAGATTGTAAATCAAGAATAACTGTTGGAATTACAGCCATAATTGAAGTTCTTAAAAGCTCTTTTAATCCCTCCATAACTGCTGTTTTATTAAATTTTGTCATAATTCTCACGCCCTCTCTGTAATTATTACCAAACCACCAAAAGAAAGAACCTTAACATAGTCTTTATCTTGGTATTTGTATACAACTTTAATTTGTGAAGCGTCGATTGCTTCTTTAAGCTTTACCATCAATCCCTGAGCCTTACCCACAAGCTCTTCATTACTTGATCCGATGGTAACACCTAAAATTTCCTTTAAGGAATAAAGAGTATTTTTGTATTCCTCAATAGTTCTCTCCATAGCAACGTCGTTATCTTCTGCGTTCCAAGCTTCCAACCACTTAACTTTAGATCTACTATCGTTTTTAAGAAGATCATTAATCAAGTCAACTGTATTTTCGTTCTTTTGAAGTCTAGCTTTTTTCTCATCATTGTTTGGATACTCGCCAGTTATTGCTTTGTAGGCGTCTATTATAATTTGTTCTTTGTTGTTTTCCATAGGTTTTGGTATTATCGGTTCTGTCTGATCCACAAATTCAACAACCAGCTTAACTTCTTTTTCGTCTCTATATTCAGTATGGCCATGAGCACCTGTGGAATTACCCGTACTTCCCATTTGTGCAACCGTCTGACCAGCCGAGACTTCTGTTCCAACAGGTAAAACCGATCCCTGTTTAAAGTGTGAACCCAATTGATAAATAGTTTTTCCATCTACAGTTCCTTTGATTTTAATATAGTTTCCATAATCTGCTGTTAATAATGCTCTCGGTTTTATTTTACCTTTTGAATCTAATACTTTGTAAGGGTCACTTTCTGTGTTGGCCAACCAGTTTCTAGTTTCGCTATTTTTAGATTGTACGACTTTACCAAAAATAGAAGATTTGTAATTTGTATCTGGCACGTCGTCGTGATCATAAGCATTGTACCCATGTGACTTTGGAGTACCTGTCTGCTTATTATTTGTAGGTTTTAATACCTTCATGATCTATTTTCTTTGTTCTTTTTCATTATACTCTTGTCTGGCAACTCCATTGATTGCTTCCTCAAGCTTTCGCTTCTGAAAGTTCTAGTTGTTAGTCCAACTGGTATAAGTATAAGCGGTAGCCAAGAAACTGCAAGTTTGTGAGCCAACGGGTCTGTTTCTAAAACTACTGGTAAAAATGCCAAGACAAAGAAGAAGATAGACATTGATAAAAACATCGTTTGTAGAGCCTTTATGATAGGCGTAGGCTTGTTATTCTTGTATCCCATGAGGTAGAGATAAGCTAGATTGGAGAACTCAATCCCTATCCAAAGATAGGTTACAACTCGTAACAGGGTTATCAAATTTAAAGTCATGGTAGTGGTATAAATTTTAATGCTTTTTCAGCTCCAGCCAATATGACTAAAGCGGAAATTGATATTAAAATTATATACGTCACTATCTTGTAAAACTTCTCGTTTCCATCTACGAGCTTTTTAATCACCTCTGCTCTGGCGTCGTCCTTGTTCATATGAAGAACGTTTTGATCATTTATGTTGTTTAGGGCGTCTTTGACACCATTAAACGCTTCTGTATTCTTTAAAACCTGATCTGAAATTAATTTTTGGTTTTCAAAAACAAGGTCTAGTAGTCTTTCGTTTGTGTACTTCATATGTCTATATCTAACTATAGCACACTCACATATTTGGCAACCAGTACCTAGTTGAATTTGGGGCGAATACTGCTAGAAGAATTACTATTTTGAATATGAACTCTAACATTTCGGCAGTAAAGTCTATAATCTTGTTCATTTTAATGCAACTAATTTTTGCCTGACTACAGCCCATTGCTCTGCTCCCCAATTATCGTAGAGAAGTTTTGCAAACTTTGTGTTCTTTTCTGGATCAAGCATTGCGTCCCAAGCTTTTTGAACCTCGTCATTATCAAGTCCATCTTTGTTTAAATACGGTTTGTCGATAATTCCAGCTTCATACATCATGGCTCTTTCCTTTTTACCATTAAGCCAAGTGTAGTATGTAATGTTGTTTATTCTGAACAATCCGCGATCAATTGAATCAACCTCTTCTTTATTAACAGGATTAATACCTTTTTTAATTGGGGCGTCGTCACTCCACATTCCAGTCTTTGGATCAATTCTATTTGCAATATCAATTTCAGCTCCAGTTTTTCTCTCGGCATTTTCCTTTGTTAATATAATCTTTGCGTTTTCTGACTGATCTCCCCAGATCTTATCAATAACATCATCGTGTTGTTTTGCTCCAAGCTTAACTTCACCACTAACAACATCAACATTTTCTGGTTTCTTTTCTGCCTTTTTGTATTCGTCCATTTGATAATTCCAGTCTGGTGCATTATCTGGCCACTTTTGACCTGTCATTTCTACATAGTTGTTTTGCCAACCTTGCAAGTATTGTGCTTGTTCCTTACCCTCTTTGACATCAATTTTTACACCGTTTGGTAAAACAATTCTAACCATGTCGTCTGCAAAAGAAGATTCTAGCCTATATGGAAACTTACGCTCTACAGCTGGATCTTCCTTTTTAAGTAACTTTCTAAAACCAGATTTCAATATGTCTTTTGCTTTCTCTTGCCAAGTTTTCTCTTCTACTGGAGAGATAGGCAAACCATAATTAAACATCTGGTCTTCGTCAAAAGCTTTGACCTCACTAACGAGACTAAACTTTGACTTCATAAAAATATCTGCAACTAGTTTTTCGCCAATTTTTAACTCGGATAGATTGTCTTTGACTTTGTTAAACTCTTTTTCTACATCTCTTGATATAACATCTTCTTTTTTAGATAGGTCGTAAATCTCGTTAAACTCAGATTCACTCATTCTCTTTTTCATTTCTTTTAGAAGCTCAACCTTTTCTGCGTTTGAGGTTGCGTCAATTAAGCTGTTAACGTTTGGGTCGCCCTGACCGCGAACAATGCCAAGCCTAAACTTTTTAAGAGTATTTGTTTTGGTTCTTCTTTCGTCCTCTCCAACTGGCGATTCGTGACCTAAAACATCGGTTATTAATTGCTTTTCTACTTCATACTTGTTGGTCATGCTTGGGTCTTTTTGATATAGTTTAATAGCGTTATCAACCTTGTTTCTAATTTCTAATGACTTTACAGCAGAAGCTTTTCCAGATCCCTTTAGAATATCCCTGTTCATGTCTTTTTGACCCTGATCGCTTACCTTAATCCATCTACCTAGAATGTTACTTACAATTGGTAAGTCTAATGTTTTTTGATACCAAGTCTTGTCTGTTTGCTCTGTAATATAAGTTTTAAAGAATGTCCCACCCCCAAGTTGATTAAATACCCAAGTTGCAAATGGTTTAAATGCGTATTTTCCACCAGCTTCAAACTCAAGATCGTTAATAACATTTCTACCTCTAAAGAAATCATACGGATTTTGACCTGCCAAAAACTGTGATATTCCAAAGATCGTTGTTAATGTTGGTGATAAGCTTGGTACTTGGCCTCCAGTAAAGCTTAAAAGATCCTGAGCGTCTTTTGCAATGCTTTGCTCGTTATTTCCTGCCCTTAATACTTTCCACAAAATACCACCCAAAAGCCTACCTGTTTCGTCCTGTGGCATACGGATATAAGTTGTTTGATTATTTTTTCTACCAATTGGGATTATTATATAATTGGTTTTGTCATACTCTGAAATGTCCTCAAACATTTTTCTTAATGCGTCTCCAAATAGTCCAGCCAACGCACCAAACATCAAAAGCTTTGGGGTAAATGTAACCTTTGCGGTCTTCCACCAATAACCAGATCTTGTTGTCGGATTAACAAAAGCAACGTTTAAGTCTGACCTAACACCCTCTTTAATGGCGTTTGCAAATAAAAACACCTCGTTATACCAAGCACTACCAGCACCGCGTCTCAAGAAGTCTGGCGACCCTATGGAGGTTCTTATGAATGACCCTAGCTGTTTGTTTGGTAATTTACCATTTAGCTCGTTATAACCTGAAACTTTTGGTAATGTTTCAATAAAGTTACCAGATTTTTCAATAGTGTCTAAAATTCCATTTAATACTTTGTAAACTTTAGTCTTGTAAATAAAACCTTTCTTTTCGTTTGTTAGTGAACTTAATCCAACTTTAGCCATGACATAATCAAGTTGTTTTTCGTCCTCGCTCATACCACTTACAATATCATTGTAGGTAACACCCAACATTTTGCCCTTTTCCATCTTGGCTATGGTTTCATCAAAACCACCCCATGCTCTGGCTTTTGCCGATGGTAGAGCTTCTTTGTATCTAACAAGGGCTCTCCAAAGCGTCATGTTTGGTGTATTTTTGTAAAGTCTTAAAAAGTCTTTAAATAAGTTAAATCCTTGAAACCCTAAATTAAATGTAATAAATAGTGGCCTGTAGAGTTTACTGTTAAAGAACTTAATAACACCTAATACAGCGTTTGCTTCACCTGTTCCTGAGTATTCCATTGTACTTGCAATGTATGGGTCAATGTAATAACCCTTAAATACTCCATTTTCCATGACCGTAAACAATGCTAGATTTTTATCCTTTGGTTCAACTGGCATTTGAGTTTTGCCATTAAATACTGTCTTTGCGTCAATTATCTCTTCTGAGTAGTTTGTCTTTAAAAAGTTAACAATTGATGTCTTAACCTTGTTTCTCTCAATTGCACGAATCATACTAATTGTTTTTACAAGTGTTGATGTAGCTGGGTTTGCAATCTCTTTTAAAGTACCAACCTGTTGCTTAATGGAAGCAGAGATGTTTGTATCCATGTAATCTAATACTTGATAGGTTGCGTATGCTGGGTTTGCTTTCATTTCTGCAATTAATGATTCTTTGTAAAACCCTGCTTCTTGTGCTTCGTCCAAAACACTTTTGATTGCTTCACGATATTTAGGTAGCAATTTTTCTACTATAGCGAACTTGTCGCCTAGATTCTTCTTTAAAAAATCAAGTTGTGTTTGTGCGGTTTCAACATTAAAACCAAGTGGGTTTGCCAGTCCTTTAGGTAATAAGCTTTCAACTTCGCTGTAAAGTGACTTACCATCTGCACTCTTTAGTTTTGAGAGCTCTTTTTTCATTACTTCAATTTGTTTACCTGCCCCCATTTCCTCAATATCCTGTGGCAGTTCACTAATAATGTTGTTGTAAAGATCTGGGTTTAATCCTTTAATTTGTAGAATAGGACTTTTGACAGCCCCTCTTTCTTTAACTACTCTCTCCAAAAATAGTATTTCTCCCAAATCTTCCCAATTAACATTGTTTTTGTTTAGCTCTTCGTAAATTGGTTGTATGTTTTCTTCAACAAAGTTTTTAACTAATCCTCCAACATAGTTGTGCTCTTCAAGCATGTAGACTGGATTAAGTTCGTCTGCAACAAATATCCCCTGTTTTTTTAATTGTGCGACCTTATCAATTAGTCTTTGGTTTTTATCTATCAATTCATATTTAAGTCTAAAAGAATAATCTTTGCTCTTTTGTTTTTTCTCTTCAAGTAATACTTTGAATTTGTCCTCACCCTTAACAAACATGTTTCTGATGTCTTGTTCCCTTTGAGAAAGTATGGCGTCTTCACCTTTGACCAATAAGTCCCAAGTTTTAAAGAACTCATCTTTGATTGCTGGTTTCCTGTCAATGTGTTCAAAGAATCCGTTCCAGAATGTTGGGGCAGTTTCTTTAAGTAGTGCTGGGTCATTAAACAAAACGCTTACTGCGTCTGCGTATAATTCTGGTGTTGAATATCTATATTTTGTAAAGCTTGGATTTTCGTTTTCGTCAAAAGGTTTCCAGATTTGTGTTAACTTTTTAAGCTCTGTTGTTACAACCGAGTTTCTTAATTTAATTGTTTTGTGAATAGCATTTAACTTTTTAGTTATTCCCTTAATCTCTTTAAGTAAAGACAAGTTCAATGATCTATTACCCTCTGTAACAGCTCTTTTTCTTTGCAATCTCAATGATCTTCTTTGACCTAATAAAATATCAGTTTCGGCCTCAACCTTTACTCCACTAAACTTTTCTCTCAAGAATCTATTTAAACTTGCGATTCTTCCAATTATGTTTCCACGAGCCATTGTTTTGTCTGGGAAGTAATCGGCCAAATGCCCCATCTCGTGAGCCAATGTTTTTGAAGCTTGAGCTTCGTCTCTAAATATCTCTCTGTTTAAGGCAATCTTGCCGTCACCAGTTGGTACAAAAAATCCGTTTGGTCTTCCACCACCCAAAGACGGTCTAGGTCTTGGTAAAACAACTGATGGAAAACTGCCTGTTAATTCTCTAACCATTCTCACAAGCTCTGGAAACTCAATAACCTTAATTTGTGTATCTAACTTTTTACTTAAGTTTTTAAGATCTGCAAATTTTCCAGCAGAAGCGTAAGCCTTACCAGCTTTATATACTCTAGTTTGTTGAACCGTACCTTTGGCTGTTTTAAATGCTTCTACATCAACATTTATTTTATCTCCAATTTTTAGATTGTCTGAGTTTAACTGCATTGCTTCTGGAATTAAAGCAAATCTTGATTTTTTACCTTTAAATACCAACACTTTATCTGGAGTGGATTCTTTATTGTATATGTCTTTTATCGGTTTACCTGCCTCAACTTCCAATACTGGATTGTCCATAAACTCTTTATTATTTGCAATCAATGTTTTAATATCAGTTTTTCCTATTTTTGGTCTGGTGTATTCTTGTTCTCCTTTTGAGTTTGTTTTTGCTACCAAGAAAGCGTTTGAAACTCCAGTATTTCCATCAAACCCAACTCTATTAATTTCGTCTACCAATTCTTTAACCTTAACCACTTTAGATGGTGCAAGTACCAACCCCTCTTTTTTAGATTCCACTTTAGGCTTTGCTTCAACTTTATCTTTGGTATATGTAATTGGAATACCACCGACTGTTTCTGTTGGTAGATTTTTCTTTTTGACCTCTTCTTTTGAAACAATCTCTTTTGTATCCACTTTTGATATAGTTTGATCTACTTTCTCTATTGCTTGGTTATAGAAATCTTTTAATACATCAATATCACTAATTTTATTTTCTGCGTAAAGTTTTTGATACTGCGGTGCTTGTGCAAATGAAACAAAAGCATTAAGTAAATCGCTACTTTCTTTTGGTATGTTTGTATCTCCAAAAACATAATTAGTTTTGTTTGTAAATGCCTGAATAAATTCCTCTGCTGTCTTATACTTTTTAGCCTCTTCTACTAATGGTGTTGGATCTGTTTTGTTAACATTTAAACTTGTTACCCCCACGTCGTCTCTTTGTTGGTTTATAACTGGTTGTCCGTTTTCTTGGGTCAATGCCTGTTTAATAACATCTGGCACATTTTTGTCTGGCTCTTCGTCTTCTGTTTTTCCTTGCAAAACCTGTTCTTTGTCTGCAATTATATTAATTACTTTTGCTTCTGAGGCTGTTTGATCTCTTGCGTCACTTCCTGCGTCAAAACCGCTCAATGATCCACCGATAATTGCACCAATGATTCCACTTTCAAGCATACCGTCTGTTGCCTCTTTCCCAGTATTTACATTTGAAATTGCGGATTGTATAGCTTCTTGGCCACCCTCAAAGAAAGCAGAAGCAAATAATCTTTTAAGTGCTGTTTTGTTTTCTCCAAAGATACCAAGTTTGTTTGATATTCCTATTGTAAAAGCGTTTGCCCAGAATGTCGCACTCGCCTTTTTTGAGGATTCTTCTTTGTCTTTACCCTGTTTAAGATTATCATCATATACAGATCCAGCCTCACTCATGGCTTCAAGAGCTGTTGCTGATGAACTGGCAAAGAATAAAGCAACACGGGGGGATACCTGAGCCAATACTGATGTAAGCTTTCCTGCTCCAATTGATGGTACAAAAAATGTTAAAGCAGAACCCACACCCTCTGCCAATTGATCTGTAAATGTTGGCATTTCTGGCCTCAACTCGTCTGCCCAAAGCTTCAACTTTCCTGATACTTTGTCGCTACCCTTGCCTAAAACATCTGCTTTTTTTCTTTGTATGTCTTTTATAAACTGTGGCACAAGCGGATTCTTTTCATAATTTTTGGCGTTTAATTCACTTGCCCAAGTTACTGCGTCTGCCATAGAGGCTGTACTTTCCAATACTCCAGCACCAATTGATTTTTTGGTTTGTTTGTTTGATAGTTTGACTACAGTATTGTTTCTTTTAATAATACTTCCAATACTTCCTGAGTTGTCGGCAACAATACTTTCAAGGTCTTGGATCTCTTTTTGTCTCTTCTCGCTATACTTTTTGTTTTGCTCGTCGTTTAATTCCTTAATCTTTAATTGAATTGGTGGAATTGTAGACATTCTATGATAATCGTTATAGCTTATCTTTCCCTGTGCGAAGTCTGTGGCGTTTTGTTTTTGAACATTAAACTCAGTAACAAAGTTATTTTTAATAACTTCTGCCTCTTTTTGAAATGCTGGTTTGATTTTGTCGTTAAAGGTATTCTTAATAAAGTCACCTGCCTTTTCTAAAAATCCTTTTTTCTTTTGCTCAACTTGTGCAACCTGAGATGGTTTCTCTGTTACAACTGGCTTGGTGGCATTTAATATAGAATCTCGTCTCTTTTGGAAGTCTGAATCATTTGACGTAACATTACTAGGCTTACTTGATGAGGTATCTTGTATTCCTAAAACTTTATTTCTTCTCTTTTTAAATTCATCGTCATACATATTATTGATTCACGATAGGTTTTATACCAAACTTTGCTAGTTCCTCTGGAGTTTCTTTGGCACTTCCATATCTACTGTTGGTATTATATAAATTATAAATATCTGTTGGTTCTAGGTATCCAGCATAGATTTTAAGCATGTCTTTTAAGGTTACACCGCTACTTGCGTCTTCAACGGCACTATTTGTGTAAGATCTCTTTTTGTCTGTTTCACTTCCACCACCAGTTGGTGTTCCATAACTTTTAACAGAAACCGTTCCGTCTGCATTTTTAAATCCAACCTGAGTGACACCGTTATTTGTATTACTAAAGATAATGTTTGCGTTGGCGTCTGCTTTTAGAGAAGCTGTAAATCCAACTGGCAAACCAGATTGAACTTCAAGCTTTGAGATCATTGCCTGAGTAGATGGGTCAAGAGAAGCAAAGCTGGTATTTCCTTTTATAATACTGTTTTGCATAATTTGTAGGTTTGCTCGGGCGGCGTCTCGTGCGTCGTTCTTCTCTGTTTGAATAAGTCCATAGATTTGAATGTTACGGTTAAAGTCTGATGTATATTTATCAACGGCGTCGTTGTAATCAAGACCAGCAAAATTAATCATTGTTTGAACAACTGAGTATTTTGTGGTTAATTCATCATTAATTGTTTGAATCTGTCTATTAACGAAGTCTAGCTTTTCATTTTCCTGTCTGGTTATTTCACTTACTCTTCCACCAATAACACCAAGTGGTACGGCTTTGCCCTCTTCATTTTTGCTTCTTTCTCTTTGACTTGCTTGAATCGTCCTAGCTTCTGTCTTTAAATCATTAAGCGAAGTTTCAAGGTCTCCGATGTTATATTTTGTTCTCAATTCGTCAAACATTAAAGTTCTATTAAGTAGTTCTGGTTCTCCCCCTGCTGGTGCAAGACTATTTTTTAAAGTATCAACCCTACTAGTTCCATCTGCTGGATTTGTTGAATCGTCATACATTGATGTCTGCAAGTTTTGAAGATAATTAGTAGCCTCGTCTGTTGAGCCAACTTTAGGTACGCCACCACTTGGAGTTGCTGGTTGATCTACAAACTTTTGAATTGTGCCCGTTGGCAATCCCTGTGCCTTGTCTGACTGTGCGTTTACTTCCGCCGATACTTTTACCCCTGCATTTGAACCTATTGATTCGACCCCTTTCGCCTGAGAGAAACCCTTACCATCGTATTGATAGCCATCATACCAACCTCCAATTTTAAATCCCCCTGCTGGTGCTTTCGGTGTTGCCATACATTCAGTATATCACTACTAAAGTTCTATATCATCAATAAAAATGTAATAGTAAAGATCCCCTGCTTCGGATTGAACAGTAAGCACAGTATCACTCATTCCAGCGTACCCTTGAACGTTGGAACTAAAGAGTGATGGTAGCTTTCCACGAACGCCACCTGTTGGTTGAAAATATGCCAAAAATGCTCCTTTGTAGCCTAGAGTGTGGGCTATTTCTACTGGGTTAAAATCGGCGACGGATAAATTACCAAACTGTTCAGACTTTAAAACTGGCCAATTGGTATTAAATGTCTGTTGTTTGTGTGTTGAGTTTAAGACATCTACCCCAAACCTAGCAATTTTTATTCCAATACTCTTAACATTGCTTGTCATTTCTGGAGCATTAACAGTTGTTGATGTTGGATAAAAGTTTGGACGAGTAACTAATAAAACATCAAGTGTGCACCCTGTTGTAGCACCAGAAAACCAAACATCAGTTGGCGAACCATCATTGTAAAACTTAAATGCCATAGCATTACCAGAAGACCAACCGCTTCGTGCTAGTATCTCATTCATTGAACTTGCAACGTTAATGGCTACCCCCTCCCCTACTGGAGGTAAGCTGTATTGTGCCCTCGTTTCTGCCGAAGTAGGGGATCGTGTCAACGGATTTGTTGATCCAAAGTCCTCAATGTTGTCTTCGTCAATTCCAAATAAAACATATTTTAAGTTACCAGAACCGCTACCTTTTAATCCAACTCTCAAGTTTAGTGTCCCTGATAATACGGTTGTATTTTTTGCAATGGTTACATTTCTAAATCTAACTGCACCCTCACGGTCAACACCACCCTCATTTCCACAAGTATAGATTCCAGTTACGCCATATCCGCCATAACTCCAGAACATGTCGTTGTCGTCTACTATTTGCCATACATATTCATTTGCCATATTATTATGTTACATCAGATAAGTCCTCATCAAAAATTAGATATTTTATATTTATTGTCTCTGCCGTTAATGTCTCGTTTGATCCAGCAAAATAACTGGCTCTTCTGAAAAATGTTATTCTTATTTTGGTTGCGTCTACAAAAGAGGAAACTTCATAGAATGGGTGGCCAATATCTGTTAACGGAAAACCAACCCCAACCTCCAAAGCGTCACTAAAAGTACTACCTGTAAAGTATGCCAGAAAGAATGGGGGATAGCCAAGACCATGATTAATGTCAACAAAAACCGCCTCTTCTGCTGTTTGATCTGCAAAAGAACTAAAGATTAAGGGTAGTGTCAAACTAGTTGTACTTGATTTCTCTGGTATGTATTTAAGAGATCTGAAACGGGTAGAGAATCCCATTTTAAAAGGTTTCTCAGAATCTAAAACGTCATTGCCAGACTGTGATATTTTAATACCAACATCTTGATTTCCAAGTATTGAGGATTCATTAAAGCTCTGTGCAAGATCTGAAAATATAAAGTACATAAAATCGTATGTGGTGTTTGCAGTAGCACTAATCGCCTGAATATAAAGATAGGTAGAATCTGAATACACCTCAAAAAGATCTGACTTTGACACCCAACTGTTCCACATTCCTGTAGCTGGGAAGTAAGAGTTTGTGTGTGTTATGTTATATGGGCTTCCTACACTTTCGTTTTGCCACGTTGCAGTTCCTTTTCTATAAACATAAAAGGCTGGGGCATATCCCAAGTTGTGTGCAATTTGTGTTGTACCATTACCAGAGCCGTTTGTTGATACTGTTGTAGTATTTTTGGCCAAAACTTTTAAAGTGTTGTATTTTGAAGAAAATATCAAGTTTTGAGGATCAGTATTTAATAATACATTTATATCTTTTTTAGCTGTACTGAATCCAAAATCGCCCATAACCTATTATATACTCAATACCCATTTTTTTGATATCCCATGACCATGACAGGTACGTTGTTTTCGTCCATGACAATTAGTCTTTTGATAGCAGTACCTATTCTAATTTCGCCTTTAAGCTCGTTTGACTTCTCCAAACTCATAGCACTTGATTGTTGGTCAAGTGGTATCTCTGCAATGTTTGTTGTGTACTCAATTAGTTTTGTGTCTTCCATGTTAGTCAACTAAAACGCTCATACTTTCAAATGTTGGGGCGTCGTTAGTTGCAACCGTAAAGCCAACCTTTAATTGAAGAACGTTAGCGTCAATTTGCATTTCTGCTCTATAAATCTTTCTGTCTGTGTCTGGCACAAGCTCAGTTACAGCAACAAAAGCCGTATAACTTCCAGTATGATTTCTGTCATAGTTTAGAGTGTATCCCGTACTTGCTGGTAGATTTTCGTATGCAATTACAAAGTCGTGGAAGTTTTGTTGCACACCTCTAAATGGTACTAATAGTCTTGTTTCCATTGAGGCCAACTCTAATTTGTTTGAATAATCTAATTTGTCTACTCCACAATTTGTGGCGGTATGTGTTCCTGATTGAGAACCAGAAGTATCAACTCTTCCCGTTGCACCACCTGAAATTGCATGTGCTGAGGTGTCATATAAGTTTAAAGTGTTTGTTCCTGTTGATTTTGCGTAATAAACAGTTCCAGCAGTAACTCCTGTAGGCAAAGCACCTGTCGTTGTAAATGATATAGGAGTGCCGTCTGATAATCCATGCCCCGTGTAGGTCACTACAGCAGGTGTAGCGATTGTCATAGTTACTGTAGAGGATCTTTTGTATGAAGCCCACATATCAAGACCTGATACTAAAATTGAGCCTATTTCAACACCTGATGTAACAAGGGCACTACTGACACGCTCGGATATAGGAAAAGATAAATCAACAACAAAAGGATAGTTTCTTGTATGCCTACCAAGTACGTAAACCCCCTGATCTGCTGGGTTTCCAAGTCCGTTTGAGAATCCAAAAACAATTAATCCTCCCAAGTTTCCCCAAGCATTTGGGTGCACAGTTCCATATTTAGTAGGGGAGTAGTCACCTTTAATTTTTCTGTAAATCTCTAGGGTATGAGCAGAAGTAATATAATACATGTTTCCTGATATTCCAGCTTGAACAAAGATTGTATTATCTCCAATAATGAAAGCATTTATACCCACTTCGTCAACCTCGTCAAACTCTGAAAATGATACGCTCCAAGTATTCCACCAATAAACTTTGGCTTTTGCGATTGTTGCGTTGACGATTGTACCTATTATTAAATCAACACCCATTTTACCAAGAGTTTTAACCCTATCTGGTTTTTGAATGTCTAGGGCTTCACGACTAAATAAATGTGAACCATCGCTTTGCTCTTCTACTTGATGAATAAAGTGTTTGTCTCCAATATAAAGAATCAAGTTTTGTGTCTGCATTGGGTGGTATTCTGAATCTGATGTTGTATAAAGCTTGATGTTTCCACCCTCTAAATCAGAAGCAACACTACTTACTACCGTTGGTGTTCCAGTTGTTGAGCTTCCATATACATGAACGTGGTATGAAGAGCCAAGAGTTGGATACCATGTTGAGGCAAGAGAAAAGATATTAAATGCACTTGCGGTTACACTCGCATTGGCCAAAGTACCACTAGCAACCTCTGTATTTGCTGAATCGTGAATCTTAATTGTCCAGTCGGTTGAAGTTCCTTTTGCCCCAACATTTATACCAATTGCCTCAATTGGAGAATTAACAGGTGTAAATGTTTGTCTGTGTGTTGCGGTTTCACTTACTGATGTTGTTAATGAATATGTTTGACCAGTTCCGCCAATAGCTGTTTGATCTAGGTTCAACTCTGCCCAATCTTCCTCCGCGTTAGTTGCCCAATCAGAAGTTCCAGATACTCTAATTCTATGTAGTCTCTTTTCTGTTGCCCAATAAACAAAGCCGTTATACTCCCAAGCTCCAAGACAACTTGCACCACCAGCGTTTGGTGTTGTTGTGTGGGTTAGTGTCCAAACATTTGAGGCATCTTTAAATACTTTTCCGCTTGTAGATGAAAACCAATACTTGTTACCGTCTGAACAGTCAACGGATACCTTACAAAGAGATTCTACGATTGCACCACTAGCTTTTGTTAACTTTTGTCTTACCTTAACAAGACCTGCTGTTGAATGTAAATCAACACCAATAAGTCTATTCCATGAACCTTTTGAGCCTGAATACTTTGAATCAGATTCACCACCCAAGTTTACATTATCAAGTGCTATCATTTGTGTTTTCATTTTATGTGTTTGGCCTTTCTTCTTTTGTCCATACGCTTGTTGATTCCTTTACAACTTTTGTCCAAATACTAGTTGCCTCTTTAGCTATTTTAGTCCATAAAGTGATCAATAGTCCATTGAGAGTTCTAATGAGGTTGTCTGATATAGTTATTCCATCGTCCAAATTCTTTGCCTTAACCGATGTCTGTGTGTCTGTTAAATTAACATCTTCACTAAATGTTTTAGTATATCCAAAGATCTTTGAGAAAGCGTCACTAGCATTTATTGTGTCTGAGAATGATTTCCCTAAAGTACTAATCATTGTGTCAATTGCTACTACAACATCTGCAAGTACTCTTGTTGTCGCCTTAACAATGTTGTCTGAGACTAAAGTTTCGTCGGATAAATTTCTAGTTATATCTTTTGTGGTATTATCTGTTGGAATTATTGTATCGTCAAAACCGAGACCTTTACCCCTCAAGTCTTCGTAATTATCTGTCAATGTTATTTCTGTTTCCGTAAAAGAGGTAACATAGCCGTGAGCTTTAGAATATACCTCACTCAATATAATTCCTGTTTCTGAAAAAACTCTTGTTGAGGCTCTAACTATATTATCAGACAAATTAACAACACTGTCGGTTATCGATCTTGTAACAGCTTTTATTATTGAATCTGAAATAACAATGTTGTCTGTGAGATCTTTGGTATAAGCGGTTGAATCTGGAAAATCGCTTGTTAAATATCTAACAATAACAACGCCCAAACCTCCAGCACCACCACTTCCAAAGCCTGTATTATAACCACCACCCCCACCTCCACCTCCGAGATTTGCAGTTCCAGCACCACCTGTTCCGTCTGCCACACCATTACCACCACCTCCAGATCCACCAGTTCCACCAGTTGATCCAGTTCCTCTATCGTCCCAACCTCCACCACCACCTCCAGCGTAAGTAACAGAAGAACCAGTAATTGAATTTGCAGTACCAGCCCCTCCGTTAGCACCATTTGTTGTTGCATTTGATCCATTAGCTCCAGCTCCACCACCACCTCCACCAGCCCTGTTTACTCCCGTGTCTCCCGTTCCAGTTCCACCGTTACCACCCTGACTTCCAGTTCCACCACCTGTTGTTCCAGCAGATTCTTTCATTCCTCCACCTCCACCAGATCCTCCGTTTCCAGCTGTTCCAATATTGAAACCTCCACCAGATCCTCCACCGTTTGCCGTGACCAAAGAACCAAAAGAAGAGTTGCTACCAGTTGATCCGCTACTTCCTCCAGTTCCACCAGCACCACCAGCACCGACAGTTATTGTATATCCTTGTGCCGTGACGGCCTGAGAAGCGGTATATTGATAGCCACCAGCACCTCCACCCCCACCGTATGAGCCACCTCCACCTCCACCACCAATTGCCAAAATTGCTACATTTCCAGAATTTGAAACTGTAAAAGTTCCACTAGAAGTAAATTTGTGGACTGTATAAGATCCATCTGTTGTGATTGTTCCTCCTGTTGGTGCTGGCATATTTTTATTATCTTTCTATTTTAATTGTCTGATCTATACACTTTAAAAACAATGTGTCCTTTTTGATATTTTGTTCGTTAATGACAATACTGTTTCTTGCGTCTACCATTTCTTGAGAAGTCTTTTTGTATTTTTTAATAGCTTCGTAGAAGTAAATTATATTTACCCTTGCCTCAATTATTCTTCTTGAGACCATGTTTCTGATATTGAACAGGTGCTGTTTGTTTGTAAGAATTTCGTCCATACAATCATTATAGACTAATTAATGGGGTTAGTTAAGCTTATGCTTGGTTGTAAACCACGTTGTGGGTCACTTGAAGTGTATCTGTGTTAACTACGTTAACTGCTGAAAATGTTTGAGAAGCCAACATGTTTCCGCCTGATGTATTATTGTCGAATAATCCCTCTTCTGTTAATGCAAGAGAACCTGTAAATGTAAATGTTTTAACCCATCTTGCTGTATCACCTGTTGATGTTGTTGTCTGATTTGAACAAGTGGCCGCACCCCTTGAGCCTCCGTTTGTTGTTGATTCTGAACCTAAAGCGGTTGTTGATGGTGTTCCAACTCCAAGTGCAATAGCTGTAACTGGTGCTGTTGTAACTCCGTTTACTTGTTTTGCTGAAAGCAATAGTCCTACGTCAGTAATTGTATTGTGTCTTATAACTTCAAGTGTGAAGAAACCTGTAACAAAAGGTATAACTGCGTCTACTCCAAAGTTCTTTTTAAGAAACTTCCAAAGAAAGTTACCACTAAACATTGGCTTTCTATTGCCGTTTTTGTCAAACAAAGCCATCTCTGTCCAACCTCTTGCACCTGCTTTTGAAAACATACTTTTATTCATCTTTAAGTCCTTTCAATTCTTTTTCTCCGTAATGACTAATTCCCTCGACCAATTCTTTTTTAACCATGTCTACTTCTTTTGAGCTTACTTTATAAACAAAACCTCTTTCTGAATCAAATGAGAACGCCAAGACTACATGAATATCACCATCTGAGGACTTTACTTTTTGACCGACTTTGAACTTATTCATACATTAAGTTTATGCTTTTAAAAATGGCGTGTCAATAGATATTATCTACCTTGCAACCTAGTATCATCTGCCAACTCCGCCGTTATCTTTCTATCTGTGTTTTGTTGTGTGTATGCACTCATTAATTCTTCAAAGTCTTGTTCAACTTTTAACTCTAACTGATTAAGTGGTAATGGTTTTTCTCTTGTAGATTTCCAAACAATAGAGATTCTTCTTGCCCAAATCTCGTGAAACAACATTGGGATTGCAACACTTGTTGTAGATTCTGGCGTGGCTAGATCATCACTTGATGTGATACTTGCTGTTGATAAGTCTTGAGGAAACGCGTTGTAGTAAAGTTTAAGACCATCTGTAACACTAGCAATAGTACCACTATACAAGTAGATTGAATTACGCCTTAAATCGTATTTGGCATGGCCTTTTTCGTTTGAGAAGTGTGAGGTTACGATTGATTCCTGATCAGAATCATTATATGTGTTTCTATCAATCTCATCTAGTTTAAGATAGTCATTGCCCGTTGCAAACTTGGCTTCTACTCTTGTGATACCATTTAAAACATCTGATGGAAAACCATACTCTCTTTGGTTTGCAACCAAACTTCTTGTGGCTGGAATCTCAAATGCGTCTTCTTTTGATAGTGAAATCTTGGCGGATAATGAGGGAAGAATGGCGTTACCCAAAAGAACAATCTGTGCGTCTGTTAAAACGGTTGAATTGGTTTTTGTATACAACCTAACTGTACTTGCAAAGTCTGTTCCTATCATACAATAAGTATAGCACTATTGAGACTTACCACAAATGGTACAATCTTGATTTCTCTCGTCTGGGTGGAAGCCGTACTTGGTTAATTTGCCACCACAAAATCTACATTTACCGTTTAAATACCAGATGAATGACTGAATGAAGTGGGGCATTATCCCTCTAGGGCTGTCAAAACTGTTTTGTTATCTTTTTTGTCGTCTGTAATTTCAAACTCGTTGTGTAAAGCTTCATCTGTTGCGGTTTGATAGTTCTTAATAACGTCTGCAACCTGTTGTGGTACATCTACATAAACACCTTTTGGAATGTTAAGCCTATAACCATTTAATATAACGGTTTCAATTGACTTACCTCTGACTTCTTTACCCTCAAGATTAACCATAATTCTAACTGTTGGTTGACTTAATAGGTTAGTTTTCATTCTTTCTGCTTTGGTTTGATGAAGTTTTTCGTCTTCTTTGGTTGTATTACTTGCCAAAAATTGTTTTTCGTCAACCTTTGCGTCTGTTTTGTTAAGCTTCTCTTGTAATTCAAGAATCTGCTTTTGCATAGCAAGGATTAAACTTGTTACGTCTACATCGCCTTGTAATTTAACTTCTTTTTTGACAGTCTTTTTAACTTCTGGTGTTGTTGGATTAGGAATAGTAGGGGTTACCTCTGGAGGTATACCTGTCTGTTGATCAGATGTAGGTTCGATTTTAGTATGTTTCGTTGCCATATGATTCATTATTAACTATTAACTAGTTGTTGTCAAGCTAGTAACTTCTGCGTAATCAGTATCACTTACTCCGCCGTCTGCATTTAATTGAGAAACAGCCAAATTAAAAGCTGTCCTTAAATTTGTGATGTCAGTTAAAAGAGAATCTAGGACTTGGCCTAATGCCTCGTTTCCATTAGTAACGTTTTGGTTAATTTGTGCCATAGTGATTAGTCAACTGTTGTGGTTAGAGCTGTAACTACTGCTGTTGTCAAAGCTGTAAGTGCGGCATAATCTGTGTCTGAAACTCCACCATCTGCATTAAGTTTAGATACTGCTACGTTTACGCCAGTTCTGATCATTGCAAGATCTGATACTGCAAGGTTAACTTTTGCTCTTATTGCTGTCATGTCTGCAACTATTGCGTCCAAGACTGCGTTTGTGTCTGCTCTGTATAGTGATGTAGTTATATTTACTTCTGCCATGTTATTATTGTGTTGCTCCTGATACTAATATAACACCAAATGCGTTGTTCAAGATTTTAGTAATAAATGTTGCTTTCCAACCAGATGTTGATCTTTGATCAAGTGCGTCTGATGTTCCAGCAGAACCTAATGGTTTGATTATATTCTTTAATGCTTGTCCTGAGATTCTAGTTATACCGTAGAAATCTTTACCAAAGATAGGTGATTTGTATACTTTTGCTGAGCTAGATCCCTCTGCAACTTCGTATGAGTTTTCTGAAAGTAAGAATCTTACATTTCCAAGTGCTCCGACTTCATCTTCCATAACCTTTGCTTGAGATGGGTACTTTTGTACTGGGATAAAGTTTGTGTCTCCCTCAAGATCTCTTAATACTTTAGGATGGATTATTCCGATAAATGCTCTTCCAACTGGAATTGTGTTAAATGCGTCCATTGGGTCGATCATCTCTGTGATCATTTTTGCGTGATTTGTTCTTAATGTTAAGACTGCTTCTTTAACTTCTGTTGCGTTTACAACCATTGAAGCTGTAATGTCTGATACTTGAGAAGCTGTACTTGCATATTGAATTGTTGTACCAGCTACTAAAACGTTTCTACAAAGTGTGTCTAATGTTTCACCTGCTTGGTCACCAAGAACGTTTGCTGTTTCAACTAAAAGTGGATCAAGTGTTGAGAATTGTAATACGTCTGAAAGAGTTACATAATCTCCATATTGTAAAACTGTTGCTGTAACGTCTGTGATTGACAATGCTGAACCTGCTGGTGTTACACCCTCTGTAAGTGCTGTTGTTGCGGCGGTCAAGTTACCATATCTCCTGAATTTAATTACCATTCCGTTACCTTCTGGTATATCTCTTACTTGTCCAAATCTTGTAAAGATGAAATTAGAAACTGCTCTGGTTAATAGAACTGGAGAATACCAATTGTCTGTTGCTTGTGTTACTTCTGCTGATGTTGTTATTGTATCCATGTTTTTATGTTTTTAAACCAAAAAAAAACTCCCCTCTTCGGGAAGCTCCTTTGTTAGGTTTGCTTTTTTGATCTATATAAAGAATATACCTTTATAAAAATCGTGTCAATAGGGGAAAATGGAGCAAAATAGCCTCCAGCCTATCTTTCCCTATAAGTTCCTGCTCGTCTCATGTCTGCAATTTTCTTTTGAATGTCTGCACCAGATAATCCTTTAAAGCTACCAACACCTGAGTTGTTTACTCCCTTGTCTCCAAGATCGTCATTATTTCTTCCTCCACCACCACCATTGTTTTTGTCTTTGTCTGCGTCTACGTCTGCTGTTCTCGCTCTCTTTGCACCAATTTTAACGAAAATGTCTAGTCCAGCAACATCAACAATAGCTTGGTTAATTGACTTTCCTTTATATGATGGGTGATTAGCATACCTCAATATCTTTGTTTCAAACTTTGCTAGTTCTGGGAATGATGAGAATGTTTTCTCCCATTCGCTTTTAACACGAGCTATCTCGTTAGCTTTCATAATAGGCTCAAGTGCCTGTTCTGCTACTTTCTGAGCGGTCTTTGCAATAACGCTTTTGTCTTTGTCGTCTAAATCGTCGTCGTCGAGGTCGTCATCATCTCCCAAATCGTTATCGTCCTTTTTAATAACCTTTTTGTTTTTCTTGTCGTCCAAGTCTGGAGGGGATTGATTGTCGTCTTCAAAGTTAAAACCATCATCATCGCCACCGTCGTCGTCTTTATTACCAAAAAATCCACCGTAAGTTTTCTTTTGTTCATCGTTGAGTTTGTCTTGATTATCTTTTAAGAAGTTTTTGTGGTCGTCGTTAAGCTGGTCTACTGGTAAGGCCGTTACTGTTTCAATTGTTAATTCGTTATTATCTGCCATTTTAGTATTTGCTTTCCGTCTTTGGTTTAAGCTATATACAGTATATGTACTGTTATACCTCTTTGTCAACTAGTTCAATCTTTTTGTTTTCGTAAGGATCAAGATTAACATCTGGCAACTTTGTGGTTCTATTAATTGAGCCTATTAATATGTCTGGTGCATTTCTAAACCACAGACAAAGATCTCTTCTGTCTCTCTCCCTGTTTAATTCTTCGCCCTGAATATCACTATCTAATATAGAAGCTTCGTATTTTTGAATCTTTACATCAAGTGCGTCAACAAGTCTTTTCCAACCTGCACGATTCTTGAGGTCTGAAAACTCCTCCATGATTGTTTCTGGCTTTTCATTATCTATAACTTCTTGAGTTAATTCGTCAACTGCTGTGTTTTTTCGTTTCTTCATTTTAAGCTTGGTTCATAGCCGATACTTGAGATGGTTGTCCACCACCGAGAGCTTTCATTACATCAACTGGCTGTCCCTGTTGAGTTGGTTCTGGCTGTGGAAATAGTTCTGGTTGATTCCTTTGAATACTCATTGCTTGTAAATGAGCTTCCATGTGAGCAAGTTTAGCTTCCGTTTCAGAAGCCTTTGAGTGAATCTCCCAATGTGTCTTGTGATCATCTTGTGCTGTAATTGGTGGCAAGTTGTTTTTGTTGATGATGTCGTTTTCTTTTTCCGCCCTGATCTCTTCCACAGTTGGAGGGAATAACCTATCAATCTCATCTCTTTGCATACCGAACAGTTTGGCCAATTTCTTTTGGAAATACCTTTTGTTTGATGTTGGGTCTGCGTTGACGAAGTTACCAAACTGAGTAAGTAAGGTTCTTTGTTTAAAGTTGTTGGCTTCTGAGATGATAGCTGATTCAATAACAACATCTGGATCAACTGAGGCTACGATGTTTTCTCTTGTTAATGGTCTCCATTTTGCACCAAACGCTCCATTAAGTCTGATGATCTTTTCATCAATCTTGTCTTTGAAGTTTTTCTTGTATAGACCATACCACCTTTGCCAAAAAGCCTCTTCTGACCAACCAAATATACGAGTTGCAAGTGCAAACCTTTTGTCTACTCTTGAGGCTACTAGATTCAATTCCCCAAGTGTTCTCTCTTGTTTAGATAGCTGTCCCTGTTGAATGTCTGGGTTTGCTGTTGCTCTTTGTGCAGAAGCGTCAAGAGAATCTAATACAAACTGTAATAATTGCATGTTTGGAGAAGCTTTATTGATAGGACTAATGGCTGTCTGTGCGTTTGACTTTCCCTTTAATGGTACAAATCTGTTGAAATCTTTATTAATGTTGGCTAGGTCTGCTGGGTTTTTAACCGCTTTCTCGTCATAAGCATATGCTGGGTATAGATCAGACTTAAGTATTTTAATACCCAAGTTAAGTGCAACTGATTTTTGGCGTTGTTTATCCTCTGTTAAATCTGGGATTGAAATACCATTCCAAGTATGTGCTGTTGGATATAATGGTCTATCTATAAGTGGCCAGTCGTCCTTTGTTGATCCAAGATCCTCAAATCTGTTAACCGTCTTCATGTTGTTTGACAAAACAAGTGATACCTTTCTACCTTTAAAGTTAGTTAACCATTCAAGCATGTTGTAATCGGCATTACCATATAAACTTGCTTCTTGTGCAAACCCTTTACCTAAAACATCTTCTAACCCCTGAGCATTAAATCTTTCTCTTTGTGCATTTTCTAATAATGAGTTGAGTTTACCTGATGTTCTAACTTCACCAATGTTAATAAAGTTTCCGTTATCTTTCATTCTTTGCTTGGTCATTGAGATTTCGCGACCTCCAAACTTCATCTCTCCGTTCTTTTCAATGTCTCCGTTAACTGATATTGCAAATGGATCATGTAAGAATGTCATTGAATCCCAAACAACTGGCTTTGGGCACATCAAACGTCTATCAAACTCTTTCATGTAAACAAAGCCTCTACCAAAAAAACAAGCGTCCCAAATCCATTCATAATCAATCTGAGCCTTTTTCATTAACTTGTAGTCATACTTACCAAGTGAGTTTAGATTTTCTTCTGTGTCTTGATCTCCCTCTTCTTTAGCTTCAAAGTTTGCAGTCATTGTGTCGTCATAAAGTGCGGCCAAAGTACCCTGCAATATACCAAACATTAAAGGTTCGCCGACCAAATCTTTGTCTAGTTTTTGATTGTTGTATAACTTAAGTCTGGTTAGATTTTCTTGAAGTCTTGCACTTTGGGAAATGTAAGCAATTGCATACTCGGTTTGAACCTGTTTAATAAGATCGGCAAAGCTTGTTTGGTCGTACTTATCCATCGCTCTTTGCAAGTGACGGGATACATACTCATCTTGTGGTTTTTCCATTGGTTCTGCCATACCTTAATAATAGACCAAAACGGCGTAGTATACAATTACTCTTTAATTACGGCTGTCTTTTCTAGGTTCATTGAAGTGAGAATGGCGTCAGTCTTTGACTGTTTCTTTGCTTTCGCCAATAACTTTGGATCATCAATCATGTCACATAGTCCCTGTGCGAGTATCATCATGTAGGCGTTTGCTCTCTTTAATTCCTTTTCACCAAATGAATGTTGTTTTTTGGCGTATTTAATAAAGACGTTGTTTTGATAGAACTTGCCATCTTTGAACATTATGGTTTGGAAAGTATCGCCAGTCTCTCGTTGGATACTTTGTACCAATATCCAGAAGCCTTTGTACTGTTGTGGAATACCAATAGTTGTAATTCGTTGCTCGTTCATTTTATTTAATCGTAATGTTCTTCATCTCACTATTCATGTAGTCTTTGTGATCTTTCAAGTTCATTTTAGATGGTTCTTTTTCTTCCTCTTTAATTGAGACTAATTTAAATCCTGCGTTGACGCCGTTAATACTTTCGTCTTTGTTTAACATTTTAAGAGAAATCTCGACCTTATATGTTTTGCCAACTTCCCAAGTTTTAATAACTGGAAACTTTTTACCATTTAGATAAAAGTCTGAGTATTCCCTGTCTACCATGTCCATCATAAATAAAGTATAGCACTAAACTACTTCATGTTAAACCATGCTTCTGGATCTTTAGTTTTAGATACATATTTAATGAACTTATAGAGATAATCAAACCATTCTGCATACAGTAATCGCACGTTACTGGTTAAATACTTTTTGTCTGCGTTCTCTTTTATCTCCTGTCTTATACTTACCTCTCCAGATCTTTTAATACACCACATCGCGTCTCTCACAAAGTCTTCAAATGTATTTGACCTGAAACTATGCTTGTTGTCTATTGTCTCTGGAAACACGCCAAAGTCTGTTGTAAGCGATGGAGTACCACAAAGCTGTGCTTCAACGCTTGTACCAGCAAACGGCTCAAGATATGTTGATGGAGTGAATACTGCAATCGCTTTGGCCATTAACTCTGCTTTTACCTTTGGATCGTTAATAACACCCAAGTATTCTGCACCCTCTAAATCAAAACCCTCTGTTAATTGACCAACAATTTTAAGTTTCTTCTTTAATCTCTGTGATACTCTTTGAGCTATTTTGATACCTTTCTTTGGAATTGTGCGACCAATGTATAAAAAGTAATCTTCTTTTGGTAACTCAAGTAAACTATTTGGGAAGTCTTTATCAAACCAGTAGTTTGGAATGACACGATCAGTCATTTTGCCATCATAATTGACATTCTTGTTCTTGCCATATTCCATACCGTGTATAAAGCTTCTGACGCTGTTACTCTCAAATGCTCTAAATCTTGCGTGTGTTTCGTGATAGCCAATGCCTGTCTCACAAGTTGCTGGTATATTAACTGCGTCTGAGATTGCTTTCCAACTCTTGCCACCTTGAGGTTGTAACAAGAAGTCTCCCTCTTTTTTGCGTTTGTTGATTTCAATAATGGTGTTTGTTATCCATTTCTTGTGAACTGCTGATAATGGTTCTACTTCATCAAATCTAAATGTTTTACCCTTTGTCCAATCGTATCCAATAGCAAAGCGATTATCTCCATCTCCATATGACTGCCTAATATCTTCAAGTGTGTGTGTTATTACAATCTCGTCTGCTTCAATAACGCTTCCCTCTGCACCGTAGAATATAACTGTGTGGCCTAGAGACTTGAGCATTGACGCCAACTTTACAATCTTTTGAGTAAATGCACACGGCAAATACTTCTCACTTGCTGGTAAGTGATATAGACCAACCATGTGGAATGTGTATTTATTGTTCATCTAATTTTTTATTTATCTTTCTACTTTTACTTTGATAGTATTTAGGCGTCTGCCATGCTATCTCTCGGTTTGTTGTCTTGCTTGGTTTCTTTCTTTTAAACTTCATAAAACTAATTTGCACCTTTCGCAATAAGTAATGATACCGCTTGTTAGCCGTACATGACCAAACAACTTACAGATTAAACTATTTATCCATCTTTTTACCATAATGTTTTGTTGGGAATACGCCGTAATATGACTTGTTGTAACCGTCCCAAGTCTCTGGATCTAGTTCTTCTACTCTACCCTCGCCCCCTAGCCACTTGTCTAAATCCTTTTGTCTTAATGTCTGTGGGTGGCCATCGTGTGGTGGAGTATCAAGCCACTCAAAGATTCTAATTAACTTTGCATGTTTCTTGGCATTTTCAATGATAGCCTTTGGATCTTGTGTATGTTGAAGTACGTTATAAATCCAGATCTCATCATAAATACCAGTTAGCTTTACTGTCTCTGCTGGTTCAACAATGACATTTAATCCTACTTGTAAATATCTCATGTAACCCCAACCAACAAGTGGCATTGGTTCAACAATTGCACCAAACGATAGATTCTTGGCCTTTAAAAGAAGAGATACTATTCCGCCCCCAATATCACAAACTGATTGATTATGGCAGTCAATGACCTTTCCTTGACCATAATTAAGAACATCAAGCCCCATTTTCTTTGCGTAGAATAATTGTTTTACTTCTTCTCCAAAAGTATTTCTTGAGGTAGTCCACCAAGCTTTCTCAAACTCTTGTGCTTTGTCCCATTCTGTCTTCGTTATTTTCATGGCTGTTTCGTAAGTTTCGCTATTTCCTTTAATAGATCAATGTCTTGCGTTGGATCAGTAGCATATGACGCCCCCAAAGTATAACGAAGTGGCATACCGTTGACAAGATGAATTGTAAATTGTCCAAAGTCATACTTTCTTAAAGACTTGATAATAACTATTTCAAATGGGGATAGTGGAAAGTCTATACGCTGGGCGTTTAGCTTCATTCTTTGTTCGTTAGTAAGTGGTAAACCTTGATGGTTTTGTTCGTCAATCATAGCTATTTTAATTGTAGCACATTAACTATACGGATCTAGGTTTGGCGTGTCTTGTGTCGCTTTGGGACTATCAAACAACGGGTGATATTTCCTTACAGGTGGAGGGCTATATGGTACAAATCCAGTATCATTTATAAGTCCTCTACCCAAGTTCTCCATCATGTGGTCGTCTTTGTCTTGAGGTTTCTCGCTTTGATCCTTTTTGTCTGCACTTCTACCTTGCCACTCGTTATATTGCCAATGCTCCATTTCATAGATAGTTCTCACACAAGTGTCAAAGACATAGAGTTGTGGAGGTTTAATAAACTCTCCATTAATCTGTTGATAATCCAATGCGTCTTTGGTAAGCCTAATACCCATCTGACGCTCTTTAGAGGCTGGTATGTAGTCCAAACCATTGTTTTGAAGCGTTTCTGCAAGTGATTGTGTCTCTTCACCACTAACTGATCTGTGCTGGTCTTTATTCCATGCCAAGCGGTCTGCTCGTCTTTCAACAATCCTGTATTGTCCAGCAATCTTTTTAATCCTTTGAATGAGTTCGCCTATTGATTCCGTGTTCTCATATAGTTCATCAATAACAAACTTCCTACCGTACTTATCAGTTGCCAACCACATCAACGCGTCTGGGTTTCTAGGGTGTGGATCTAGTAGTTCTATAACTGAATAGTCCTGTGGCGTAATTACAAACGGTCTAATGACATGAACCTTGCGATCCCACTTCTTATATACCAATCCAGTTAAATGTTGGAACAATCCAAAGATACGAGCCTGTTTGTCTTCTTCTGAATACTGAGCAATTTGTTTTTCTATATTCTCGTGATCAAGAAATCCCCTTACTCCATGCTCTTCACACGCGTCTTCAACGTTTGCAGTAACAAAAGCTCTGTGTTCTGCTTCATTGTTTTGGTTAGTTATTATCTCGTCGTACATCCATGCCGAGCCAGTCAATGGTGTAGCAGTAATCCAACAGCCACCACCTAGTCTAAAACGAGCGATAGTGGCTTTGTAAATAGGTTCTGGTGGCGGTTCATCAAACCAAGTCCAACCAAGTGTTGCGGATTCAAACTCTTTGGGATCTTGCTCGTAGGTCATAATGTCAAACTCCCAACCCGTGTCTGTCTTCCATGATGATTCAAAATGCTTACCATCTCTTGTCGCCGTGTATTTAGTTGAATATCTGCCCTTTGGAAATACAGCCTTTAATGTAGGTATAATCGTTTTTGTTACAGTTGTTGGGTCTGATACTATTCTCCCTCTCTTTGGGTATGGATAGTTTTTAAAGAATGGATTTTGAAAGTATTCATTATCTGTAGGCCACAATAAATTGGCCAACATGTTAGCCCCTGCAAAAGTTTTTCCAATTCCGTTAGCGGCCGAAAGTAAAACAACAATGTTAGTACCCTCTGCAACCAAATTAATAAACTCTTCTACTTTACCAATGGGAACATAGTATCTATGCGGTTCGTTAGTTAATCTGTGGGCTTTCATCATTTTAGCCTCTTCTAACATTTTTAGTTCTTTTTCTAGTTGATTATCCATATTGTGCGTATTCTTCGTTACTTGTGCCTAAAACGACCCCGTAGAATCAATTTTAAGGCCATTCAAAAATGAAAGTTAACTACTACATCATTTCTTTTTGAACTTTTTATATCTTGAAACATTTGATTCAAGCTCTTTGATCTTTTGGTCTAGTTCATCATCTGATAGACTTTCAAACTGACTAACAACTCTGATTTTCTCTCCAGCGTATTTATCTTTTAGTTTATACATCATGTCGATTGCGTCTTTCTTAACTCTCAAGTTGTCGTTCTGATTAAGAATGAAGAGGTGTTGTTTAAAAACATTATCGTCATTTAGTCCAAACTCTTCAAACTTCATGTTTATATAATTGAAGATATTAGGAAGTCGTAAGAACTCTGAGGCCATAGCAGAAGCCACCTTGCGATTTTTAACTTGGTATCCTGCTTTAATAATTGCGTCTACTCCATTTGCTTTGAAGTCCAAATAATAAGTACAAAACTTCTTTTGTTGAATAGTCATTGAATACTTAACGCCGTCCTCTGCAATATACTTGAAGACTTTACTTTCCGATAATCTTTTCTTTACTTTTGGCATATTATAATTGTACTTCCTTTCTCGGTTAGTACAATTTCAGTATAGCATTTGATATAGATGTTGTGCAAAATATGCACTAGTTCTCTTGCTCCGTTGGAGGGAATCGAACCCCCATTAATTGATTAACAGTCAATCGCTTTGCCTTTAAGCTACAACGAAAAGTATTAAAATGTAACGAAAATGATACTTTTTTGCGAGTTTTCTGCAAAAAACGCATAAATAGAACCAAAAATGATACTTGTTTGTTTGCTCCGCAACATGGATTTGCACCACAATTAGTTGATTCAAAGTCAACTGTCCTGCTGTTAGACGATTGCGAATTAGTCAGGAATGGAAGAGTTGAACTTCCGCCTCGTGTACCCAAGACACGCACACTACCGCTATGCAAATTCCTGTGATGTTGTGCGAGGTTGAGAAGAGTTGAACTTCTGTTTAAAGTTTTGGAGACTTTTGGTAAACCACTAGCCTACAACCCCGAAGAGTACGGGTTGATTCTGTGGATTTTGTTGCCATTTAGTTACCATGATTTTATTATAACACAATGCGGACGATGAGAGAATCGGACTCTCGCTCTCGCCTTGACAAGGCGACATTCTACCATTAAATTAATCGTCCTTTGAGACGGGTCTAGGATTTGAACCTATATGACTTTATAGTTTTACAACTGATGGATAAATACGGATCAATGCACAATCCCATTCTAACTCTAGTCTTACAGTTATTAGCGTCTACCAATTCCGCCACCCCGTCTTGTATAAATTAAAAAGCTTTAGGAGAGTGAGCAAGGACTTGCACCCTGCATTTAACCGATTCTTGGCCTCCAGATTTAGGCAACCTCACTCCCCTAAAACCTTTTAGCTTCTAATTGTGGGGGTCGACCTCATAAGTCGACCAAGCATGGCTCGGTGTTTTTAGAATCATGCGATTATTTCAACTGCCCGAAGAATAATAGTATGAAACACCCCTACGATTAAAAGTTAAACAATCATATCTTCACCATAACTATTTCTAATTAAGGCTCTAAATGATTCTGCTTGACTTTCCTCTACCTCAAGAGCGTTTGCTTCAACAACTACTTCTCTTTTGATAGGTTCGCTTTTAACTTCAACCCTATTGATAGTAAAGCTTACTGGTTCTTTAACAAAGATTAAGACTTTCTTAACCTCTTTGGCTTTAACCTTTTTCTCTGGTTTTGCCGAAACAACAGCTTTAACTAATTTTTTTGCTGGTTTTACTACTACTTTTTTATTTGCTTTTTTTGCGTTTTTGTTTTTAGACATATTTAACTCACCCCGATTCTATATTTAATTCTACTCTAAAATGAAATGGCTAGTCAAAATCTTGTAGCCGTCTTTCATTATCTCAACCATGTGTTCAAACATGACCGAGTTTTTACCGTCTCTTGTCTTAATAGTCCAGCCGTCATTATCAAGTTTACCTATCCAGTCTTTATAACTAACATGTGGTTCAATACAGACAACTTGGCCAACTTTAAATACTGGAACAACTGCACCTTTCTTAAGTCTTGATTCAGTATCAAACATTGGGATCTTTGGGGATAGGTGCATTTCCTTACCTATTGTGTGACCTAGTAAAGCTTTGTTAACCATAAATCCGTTCTGGCGTAAATAAAGTTCAATAGCAATTCCAACCTCTGAGATTTTAACCCCAGCCTTTATTTTATCTATTCCAACATAGATTGCTCGTTTGGCATATCTAATTAATCTTTCATCTCTTGAGCTTATATTACCAATACCAACTGTCAAAGCCGAATCTGCACAGTATCCTTTATACTTAATACCCACATCAATTTTTAATAGATCTCCGTCTTTTAGCTTGTAATCACGTGGTATGCCGTGTGTTATCTGGTCATTTACTGATAAACACAAGACGTTAGGATATGGCTTTTGTGCCCACTCTGGTTTGTAGCCTTTATTTACAGAAGTTGCTTTGTGTTCTTTTAAAAATGATTCTGCGTAAGCCTCCAGATCCAAAAGATTATTGCCAACTTTGGCCATGTCTGCAAGTTCTCTTAATAACTTTGATACTAGGTCTGCGGATTCTTGCATAGTTTTTGGTTTTTTTGCGTAGGTTTGCATAGGTTTAGTAGTTTGTATTATTAATATCAACCTCTTTGTTTAGTTGATCGTAACACCCTTTTGTATAGGCTTTTCTTATTTCGTCCTTAATAAAATCTAACAACTCAACCCTTTTTGTGCCAACAATTCTGGATTGGTTGCCAAAACCCATGTATTCAAATTTTTCTCTCCAACTGATTTCTTTTGCTTTCATTTTAGTTTTTCTATTACAAATTTTTTAAAGTCGTCGGTCATAAACGATTTGTTTGTTTTGTCATGTACTGCAAACCACAATTCTATTATATCCTCTAATCTATCAATTAAGTCTTTTTTAATACTGATAGATAATGAGACTACTTCTATTTCTCTAACCATTCCAATTATTTTACTGGCAACATCAATTGTATTGTCTCTGTTGTCGTACCACTTCCATATTTCCATTTGAATTAACTGGCTCAAATTAGCTTGTTCTACTGCCTTTATTACTACTTCCTCACTTGGAAGCGATGGCTTTGCGTCTTTAGTTTCTATCTCCGTTTTCTCTGGATCGTATACTTCACCATCTTTAAACTCAACACCATAGTGATGTGATCCAAAGTAATCATCACGCCAAGTTGCATACTCCCATTTTCCGTTTTTGGGATTCTTGGACATTTTCATATAAGTACTCATTCCACAACCCCCTCTTCTAGTTGAAACCCTTTATTATCCATGACCTCAAAAAATGTTTTACCGTTTCTATCTACAGCGTATGGCAAAAATACCTCTTCTACTTTTACTTGCTCAGTATCAATAAGTGCCATTTGTGCGTCTAACCAGTCACGGATATTAGCCCAAGCTGTCCTGTATGCTTGATCTTTTTGGTCTTGAGTTAAGGGTGTAGGTTTTTGCCAATCATAGCGTGGTTTTTTATTGGCCAAAAATAGTTGCTCAACTTTTTCAATTCTGGCAGGTAGTTGGAAAACTACATTGTTACCTTTAACTTCTAGTATGAAGCTCAAACTTTTTATTCTACCCTGCTCATCATAATCAAATAAAATAGATTTTGCTTTGTGTGCAATTAAAATCTTCTGAATCTTTTCAAAAGTGGTGCTTGAGTTGCTTGTGTAATTCTTAATCATTTCGTTAATAGGCTATATCCTGTCTCTGGGTGAAACACACCAGCATTTGGTTTGTAACTGCAAATTTCTTTTTTAGGTATGTTTCTTTCAAAGTCTTCTTCTGAGCTGTTAATGTCATACATTAAACAGACACATCTTTTCTCTTGAAATTCGTCGGAACTTCTTAAGTCCTGTTCAAGTCTTTTGACATCACCCTCAAACTTATCTGCTATTTTAGATTTTTCTTGATAGGCCGTATTATATTTATTTAAAGTCAAAACCAAGATTTTGTAGTTTAACAGCGTAAACAAACTTAAAATCATAACAAGTAGTATTGTCTGTGTAGTATTTCTCATTTTGATCTTTTCCATTGAACCTCTTCCTCGTAACTAAAAAGTAAAATTTCATCTCTACATCTGGCTTGGATCGCTCCATATTGATAATCCCTAAATGTATAATATAGACACTCTTTTGGTTTGGAGTTTAATTTAAAAATTAAGACACCAACTAAAACTGTGAGCATTATCACAAGTACTAAAAGATAATTGTTTATATTTCTCATTTATCAAGTTCTTTCCATATCTCTATTAATAAAAAGGTTATAAACATTGGCCAAAAGAAAACACCCAAAAGAACATTCCTAAACATTTCCCACCTTGTGTCTTTTTCAAACTCTTCTGCCATTGAGAGATAAAAGCCGAGTGTAACCATTACACCTATTACAATATAGATAATCATTTCTTTGATCCTTTCTTTACTTTAAGCTTGGAGTATCTTCTAAACTTAATCGTTTTTTCTTTTTTGTCGTTTTCTCTTTCAATTATTTCTTTGTATTTAGAGTCTCCACATCTTTTGCACTCGTGAGTTTTAATTTCGTTTTGTCTACCAAACATTGAAAACGTATAATAGTGATCTAAAAAGTTATTTGATTTTTCTTTGTATTCAACCCAGACGTGACCCTTTCTTTCACAAGTCCATTCATTGAAGAGTTGACGTAAGTCTCTGAGACCCCTTGCCAAATTGAATTTGAAAACAAATTTTATTATCATAGCATTATTCTAACACCTATCATCAAGCCCAATAAAAATCCAAGAATCATTACACCTTTGTGGTTTCTAACTTCGTTTCTAAATTGTCTACCTAGTACCTTTAATTCAAGTGATTCGTTTCGATATGTCATAATTTAATTCTAGTGCATTTATCCCCCTAGTCAACTCTATCTTTGTATATCAAATATGGTCATTTAATAACAGGATACTTTTGCCCGTATATTATAGTAGTCCCAGCTTCTAAAATTCTTCTGGCGGTTTCATCATTATGTTTTGTCACACACTCAATAGCTTGAAACCTACGCTCGTATCTAGTTAAACAACCAGTACAAAGCCATCTCTTCTCAACCAATTTAACTTTTACCTGTTTAACTCTCATATCTACCCTCCCAAATAAAGTCACCTATTTTGTTTACTTTTAAAGACCTGTCTTTATATACAAGTTCGGATATAAAGTTGACAACCAACATGACAACTTCCATTGCGGAGTTCACAACCTTAAATCTAGCCACCCAAAAGAACCTGTGTGTTTTTCTAAAAAACCCGCGTTCTTGATAGGTTGATTTCATTTTATTTTAAAAAACATCTCGTCTTCACCATTGTATCTAACTGCCATGTCGTCCCCAGAGACAACATTTTTTAAAACACTTGCCATCAATCTGGCATCTCTTTGCGAAATTTCTATTATTGTCGTCCTAAAATATCCAAAAAATCTTGCAAACCTGTAAAAAAGTATTTTCATTTTTTATTAATTATAGCTTTCTCTCTTTTTGCTCTGCACTTAACACATTCCTTGAGTTCTTTTAATTTCATAAAGTCCGCTTCTGTTTGTCTTAAGTCTTCTTTGCAGTTAGGGCAAAATGGTTTTGGCATATTATAAATCTCTAATTCCTAGATACAAAAGAAATAGTGTAATTGCTATCATGGCCACAAAGAATGTGGAAACTACCATCGCAACTAAAATTAGTTGGCCTGTTGCTATTAATTTTTCTGCTAGAATTATTTCGTTCATAATAGTGTTTTTTGTGTTGGTGTAAATACATCATAGTCAAAATTCTGTTCCCAGTAAACTGCGTCTCTCATAACTTCTGTTATATTAATATCCTCTTCTGAGTGGCCTACAACATGATTTCTAAAGGTTTGAACTCTTGTTGGTACTCTTGCACCCTTAAGAAAACTTGCACCTTTTTGCGTAATCAACCAGTAACCCCTTTGAACTTCACCCTCTTCTTTAACTTTGGCTATCATTCCATGAAATCGTAATTTAGTCATGTTCATGTGTTCTACTGTGGTTAATTGCAATTCGTGGTATGGATTAATTGAGTTTTCTTTTTTGTCGGATATTCCTTTGTAGATTTTAATCAAGGTTCTAACAAGCCCCTGAGATAGGCCGTGCCAGTATTTTTTGCACCTAGCACCACAAGCTTCGCAGTATACTTCGTTATTCATTTTTGTAATTCTCCTTTTTCGTCTGTTGTCTGTGGCATTAGTATTGATGTTATCTCTTCATCAAAGTTTTTAAACTTAATAGGATTTTTACTTCCGCTCATGTGAACACTAACATCGCTATAACCAAGCTTTATGTGCGATCTGGCAATACTCATTAATAACTTTGCAGATACTTTTACTATGTATTCTGGATCTTTTATATTACTTATGGCTTTTTTGTAATCTGGAAACTCGCCGTGATCTGGAGAACCGACCTTAATAGTAGCACCAAAAGTTCTGTAAAATATCTCGTCGTTTATTTTTTCAACTGTTACAAATTCAGAATCCCTTTTAAGATAGAGCTTTGCAATGTTTAAATCTTCGTATGAAAAATAGAAACTAAATGTATCTTTTTCTGTCAACTCAACCTCAATACTTCCTAAAACAAAACCGCTTGTGGCGACTAATCTCGCAAATCTTTTACCCTCAAATTCTCTGAGAGTGTCTAAATCTAAATATAGTTGCTCCAAAACAGGTCTTGCTGGATCGTCTGTTATATAAGACTTAAAAAATTCAATTTGTTTTTTTGTAATAATCATTTTTTTGTTTTTTCTTCCGAGTATTCAACTGATACTGCGTCAACGTTTCCAATGCTATCATTCCAAATTAAAAGCTTTCTTATTCTCTCGCCCCCAAAGTAAATCGTTCTTATGGCTTTATTCCTAAACCTTTTGCTTGTATCTATTGTAAAATCAATTCTTTTTGACATTTTTATTCTTTTTAACCTTTTTAACTAGCTCCAAATTGTCATGTTCAAAATCTGCAATATCATCATCTAATAACATAAAGTTCTCTGGGTGATAATGTTTTTCTAATTCGTAATCGTAATTCATATCAAGTCCTCCATTTTGTAATTATCTTCCTCTAACCAACTAATTAATAATTTGTAAAACTTTTGCATATCTAGTTTTAGTATACCCCATTACTACCCCATGTCAACTGTATCTTTCTATGTCAATTTAGGATTGTATGTTTTCTTGTTATAAAAACCACCACGATACACTCCCTCTATAAAGTCTTTAAATTGTCTTTTAGATCCCTCAAAAACAAACTCTGGTATTTCATATGTTGCGTTACCTCTTTCAACCATTGCCTCGCTCTTTGTTTTAAATGGCGTCCAACCTACTGAATAAGCTGTATAAAATTTAAATTTCATTTTTGGGTATCATTTTAACAGCCTCTTTAATTGGAAAAAACTTTACATCAGTAAGCCAATTCATAAATCCGTTCTGGGTTACTTTGTATGGTGAATAATAAATTGGAGGCCACAACAACATGTAACTATGGAATCCTGTTAACGGATATGATTCAAAGTATTCATCGTTTGGATCTTTTTTGCCTATCTTCTGCCACCAATGAAGTTTTTCAAATTTGTCTATTTTTCTGTCGTGGGCTTTTTTTGCTTTTTCGTATCTCTCTTTGCGAGACAGTTCTAATTTTTCCAACTTCTTTCGTTGGTCAATAAAGTCTTTAAAGTCCTTTCGATATTTCTCTGTGTAGGGTTTGTTTTGTTCTTCAACCCACATTCTATATTGTCCCCACAGTTTTGCTTGTTCTTCCATATTTATTTTAAAAGTAAATACTCCCCAGATTCTTTTATCTTATATTTGGCCAAGATCTTTACACCGTGCAGTTCTCCAATAGGCATATAAACTGTTTTTGAATCAGTATATCTAGCCGAGATAAAGCTTGGATCTCCCAGATCGTTTTGTATCTGTTTTCTTGTATGTATTTCTACTTTTTTCATTTTTTAAATGGGTTAATTTTTGATGGTATTCCTTTTGGTACTTTGTAAAACTTACCAAAGCAAATTCCACACCAGTTGCCACTAATTCGCCCCGTAATTATATTTGATGTTTTTCCACATTTGTCGCATTTGTGCATATTTTAAAGGTTTTTGCTTCCGTTAGATTCTCTATAGTTAAACTTTCTGTGGGGAAGAACTTTATTAAGAACAAAAAAACAATCCTCATCACTATAAAATTTGAGAAAATCGTCCTGTAATTCTTTAACACTCTTTCTCAGTCCTTTGTAGTTTTGACACCTATCACTAATTAAACCTTTTAAATCTTCACTCCACAATATCTCCATTACCTTATTAATTGATAATCTCCACTCTACTTTTTGATCCTCAAATACCCATTCGCGACCATTTTCTAAATCTTCCACCGCATGAAGTCCAACAGCCACCCCCATATTTCTTAACTTCGCAATTTTACTTACTGGGGCGACTATATACATTTTAGTAAAAAGGCCTATTGCGTTTGAAATTTGAGATGGTAATCTTGAAAAATTATCTTTGTCTGTTTTTATTTCATAATAATAGAAGTAGTTATCTCCAAGAATAACAAAGTCCCTCCGCGAAGAACCACCAGAACTATTAAACTCTGTTTGTTGGAAGTTCCCAACACCCTTAAACTTATCCTTTAACATTTGCTTGATTGATTCCTCTGTCATATTATTTTATATAATATCCCTGTAACCTTTGTAAACCTTGTTCTCTAGGATTCATGTATAAAAGATCTCCACTACCGATTAACTTTTCTGCTCCCACTTCGTCCAAAATTACTTGGCTATCTATTTTTGTACTAACCATAAACGATACCCTTGTTGGTATGTTTGCTTTGATTAAGCCTGTTATAACATCAACTGATGGCCTTTGTGTAGCAACTACAAGGTGTATACCTACTGCTC
>CAYGDK010000003.1:0-39824 GCA_964348645.1 uncultured Candidatus Saccharibacteria bacterium
CATCTACCACAATTTAGTATAATACAGAGGACATTTTGTATGTCGTGACGGGCGAGGTGCGTACAACAAATACGTTTATCGTACAATTACCCTACGCCCCACACGGGATGGAAAAGAATATGAAAGAAAAAGATATAATAAAAGAAATCGCAAGGGAATACCCTCCAGAAAACGGATGGTCTAATTATTATCATGGTATAATGGACGCAATAAACTATGGAGGAAAACACCCTCATAATTTATGAAGTGTATAAATAAAAATATATACAAGAGCGAACACGAAGCAAAGAATGTGAGACGCGCAGTATTGAAAGCCAGAAACAGACAGATAAGAATATACCAATGTCCTAAATGTTTTGGATGGCATCTTACCAGCGAAAAGAAATGGGAAAAACCAGAATTATAAAAATAATCAAAATAAAAAAATGCTACGATTAAAAAGTTTCAAATTTGACCAAGACGAAGAGATGAACGCACTTTTAGATACATACCGCCTAGCACAAGGCGCACACGTATTCGTATCAGACGGACTTTTAATAATTCCCTATGAGGACGGAGAACCTAAGACGAACACACAGAAGATAATCGACATCAAGGAACAAAAGAACATTATCCTTTCGCAACTCGATATTATCGAACACTCACAAGACGTTTTGTCGAACCTAAAGGAAGACGCAATACGTCGAGTAAACGAAGCAAAAGCAGACCTTGCAGAAGCCGAAGCAAAGAAAGGAAAAGAAAAATTTGATGCAGTAAAGGAATGTACAGACACGCTCAAACAAGCAGAGAACGCACTTAAAGACGTAGAGAACCAATACCGTCAGAACCTCATCGAAATAGTACGCCTCAACCTTAACTGTGAACTCTTTGACGAGAAGATAGTAGAATTAAGCGAATGAAAAAGAAACCAAATAAAGTAAAAATCAACTACACCATCGAAAAGATAATAACCTACCGTGTTACCTCTCTTGATGGAAAGATACAATGCAACGGAAAGACTGAAGAGGAAGCAGTTAAATTGTTAGAGGAATATGGCACGGGAACTAACTAAAAAGAGAAAAGGGTTTGTAAAGGACTATTTGGAGACAGGTATAGGTACACTTGCTGTAAAGAAGAATTACAATGTAGTTAAGGATACAACAGCAGGAGTAATAGCGAGTCAACTCCTCGACGATCCTGATATAAAAGAAGCAATAGCTGAGGCACTACCAGATGAATTACTTGCCGAGAAGCACTTAGCATTACTTAATAAAATGACAGGGGATGAAATTGACGTAATTGCAGTCAAATACGGACTTGATATGGCATACAAACTCAAAGGTTCATACGCACCAGAGAAGAAAATAAACCTCAATGTCGAAATGAGTAACGAACAAAGAGACAAAGCAATCAATGCAATCAGAAACCTCAGAAGCTGAAGCAATCTTAGTAGAGGGAGACATACCACAAGTACGTGCCCTTTTTGCCTTTGATAGTAAAACCGAAGAAGACGATGTTCTCATTAAGTTTTGGTTATGGAGTCGCTGGTTCTTTCCACAATATTTCAAAGCAAAAGATGCTCCATTTCATAACGATATAGACCGTAATAACCTAGACGTATATAGAGGAACACTCAAAACCTTTGTAGACATTGTGTTTCGTGGAGGAGCTAAAAGACAACCACTAGATGCAAAGGTTATGACCCCTGACGGATGGAATACAATAGGTGGACTCAAGATAGGTGACTTTGTAGTTGGCTCTGACGGTAAACCAAACAAAGTGATTGATTTATCACCTATCATAGATAGACCAATATTTAAGATTAAGACAGAAGATGGAAGAGAGACAGAGTGTGACGGCGAACACCTGTGGACAGTACGAAAGATGACGAATGTTAAGAACAAGCACGTCACTATTGATGTGAACACTATGTTAGAGCAAGGAATCGCCTATGAACGAGAGGACAAACGATATAAGAAGAAATTTAAAGAGTATAAGTTTGCTATTGAGACAGTCAAACCGATTGAATTTGAATCAAAGGAATTACCTATAGAACCATACGCACTTGGGTTGATACTTGGAGATGGTTCAGTGGGCAAAGAATACGGAGGAGTAAGGCTCCATTTCCATATAGGTGACGAGGGGCATTACCGAAACAATCTCATTGGGTTCGAACTATCCGACACGAAATTAGACAAACGAAACCGTCATGTCGGCAGATTTGGGATAAATAAGATTGGTAAAAAGATGATGGATTTAGGTTTAAATGTGAATTGTTATTCTAAGTATATACCTGATGAATATCTGTTCGGAAGTATAGAGCAAAGGAAGGCTTTACTAGAGGGACTAATGGATACAGATGGGACAGTATCTGTATCCAGAAAGAGGGGGACTTCAAGCTATTCTACTGTCTCGGAGAGACTTGCAGATGGAGTTGTTTCGTTAGTTAGAAGCCTCGGAGGAAAAGCTATTAAATCGAAGAACAAGGGATGCATAAGGATGAATGGCAAAGATTATTTTCGAGTGAGTATCAGTTTTACTGACTATAAACCATTTAGATTGAAAAGAAAATTAAATAATTGCTGTTTTGCATCACATACGTTTTCGAGAATCGTATCTATAGAGGTAATAGGGAATAAACTGGGAAGGTGTATTAGCACGAGAAACACAGACGGACTTTATGTTACTGATGATTACCTTCTCACTCACAACACTACTAAAACAAAATTATTTCTAGCATTTACAATCGCAAACGATGAAGACCATTCTAGAAAATACATAAAGATACTCACCAAAGACCTTGCAAATAGTAAGCAGACAGTTACAGACATATACAATATGCTCGCCGTTGGACAGGTGCGACAATTCTATCCTGAGATATTTCTGAAGACAGAAGAAAAAAGACAAGAGACAATGGGTGTATTTGATACCACCACAGGGATTAAGGTACGTGCAGGTACAGTGGGTACGGACCAACGCGGGCAACTTCAAGAGGATAGCAGACCAGACTTGATATGGTTTGATGACTTCGAGACACGCAAAACTCTTCGTTCAGCAATAGAGACACAATCTATCTTCGATAATATGGAGGAAGCACGCACAGGGCTTTCAAAAAATGGTGGTTCTATATACACATGTAACTATATTTCGGAGAGAGGAAATGTACACAGACTACTGCAACCCACGGATGGTAAAAAGATACTCATAGTACCAATTATCAAAGACGGAATCCCTACATGGGACGCATACACAGTCGGTGAGATTAAGACCATCGAGGATAACGCTGAGGACTTCGCAGGTGAGTATCTTTGCGAACCGAGTGCAGGTGCAGATGTGTTCTTTGATAGGACATGCCTTGATAGGCAAAGAGTAAAAGAACCAATACGCACAGTAGCAGGATTTAAGATATTTTATAACTACGACCCGTCTCATAGATACGGTAGTGGACATGACGTAGCAGGAGGAGTAGGGCTAGACCACAGTACATCTACCATCATAGATTTTCATACTATCCCCAATAGAGTTGTTGCGACTTATAAAGACAATCTGATTAAACCAGATGTATTTGGGTATGAAATCATACGAGAAGCAGATATGTACGGGCAACCTATTGTTGCGGTAGAGAATAACAAATTTGATATGTGCATTGGTGTACTCAAACACCAAAACTACCCGAACATCTACTTTACGGAGATGAAAGAGATACGAGTAGGCATCCCACCAGCTACAAGGACGCTGGGATGGAACACTAATTCCGCAAGTAAACCAAAAATGTTGTATGAATTGAAAAAGGCGGTCGAAGATGGACACTTAGAGCTTACCGACCCTGACCTAATTGCAGAATTACGAAGCTATACCCGTGATGACCTCATGGATAGAGATGAAGATGTTAGACTTACCACGAGACATTTCGATTTGTTAATTTCGTGTGCAATTGCATATCAGATGAGAAATTGGGCTGTTGTCACGATTGAAAAACAGAATTATAAGCAAGAAGAATACCAGAGAACGGGGTTAGAATAAATACATGAAATATCTCCCAAACCAACAGCATCCTTTTGATAAATACCTTGCTCCATTTGCAAGAGCCGTTATTGGGAAGAAAGATTACATTGAAATGTCACTTGAAGAGATGCTTATTTTAGAAAAAAGATTGATTCATCTTGGATATGTCGGAGAACTAAATTTATGCAGGGATAAGAAATTACTTGGTATAGAAATTCGTATCACATGAACAGGAATGAGATGACAAGATGCAAGGAATGCAAGGGCTTATTCCACCATGATGAGTGTACACTTGACGAGGTGAAAGGATACATCTGTCCAAATGGCTGTGTACCACAGTACAAATTACCACCATACGAAACACCCCTAAACGATGAGTAGACCCCTTGTGATAAAAAAGACGTGCGAACGATGTGAACGGCAATTTGATATACCCAACATAAAAGAATCACGCGCACGAGAACTACTCATACGGTTCAAACCCTGTACATGGTGTGGATACATAGCCGATATTCACTACCCAAAGAATAATAATTCAGGACGATGCAGTGACTGCTCAATACCATTCGTGATAGTAGACCATCATGCAAAAGGGAGATGTACTCGGTGTAATCAGAGGTATTGGAGGAATAAAACGTAACATAGTACAAGTGTTTTGCTAATCTTGTACCATGGCATATTCTACAACTGAATCAGATTCAGAAGATAAACTCCTCGAATTAGAGTCACAATATAAAACATTAAGTCACGACCAACTGGCTACTCGTGCTGTTGACATCGCTACCAATCAGGTGATGGCTTCATTTGAGTTTAAGAAGCCCCGTATGGCTCGTTTGCAGAAGTATTGGGACTTATACGATGGAAAGACTGCAAAGAAACTACGCCAGCTCTTTAACGTAGCAATCCCTGTATTCCCTGGAATGGTAGATACCCTCAATGCTCAGTACGATACCCCAGTAGAACTCAAGTTTAAGGAGGGCGATGCGTCTGACTATTTCAAGGTACAGAAGATAAACGGTGCATTTCAGCTCGAAGTGATGGACTCTGCTGAGAATAGCAAGTGGGATGAGAAACTTACTCTTGCCCGAAGTCACGCTATCGTGAACGGACGTACAATCCTTGAATACACCGTAGCAAGCGACCCCGACTACTACTCAGACCTATCCGTAATCAACATCAAGAACTTTAACTTTCAACCACGCGGAGGAGGCAAGCTAGAAAACCATCTCTTTGCAGGAACTGAGGACATCGAAAAGACCAAATCAGAATTGATACAGGGTGCAAAATCAGGTTTTTATAATAGAGAACAAGTACTTTTACTCACACAACGCTGTGCGGATAGAGAATACCTACCAAACAGTTCACAAGTATCAGGTGAAAAGCTATCACGTTTCAAAGCACTAGGACTAGACCCTGAAAACCACTCATACGTGGGAGAATCAGTCTATAAACTGTCAAACCACATTCTCAACATCGACGGAAAACGCTATTACCTATGCTTTAACCCGTGGACAAAGACATGGATACGTTTTGAACGACTTACTGACACATACAGCTCTGACCTATATCCGTGGGTAACTTATGCCACGCATCCAAATGATGAGAACTTTCTACCAAAGAGCTTTGCTGACGATATGTACCCTGCTTCGGACGCTATTGTTGCGATGTTCAATCAGGAACTAACCAATCGTGAAAAGAAGAACAACCACTCACGCGCATACGATAAAGATATGTTCACTGACGTTCGTAAGCTCGATGAAGCAATGCACCGACCAGACGGGCTTGTACCTGCGGATACCAAGGGAGGAACACGCCGTATTTCAGAAGGACTTTATGAGTTTCAAGTAGGGGAACTTAACGGAACCGTAAACCTCATTGACTGGATTACCTCATCACTTGGGCGAAACACGGGCGCAACAGACGTGGCACAAGGAAGCGCACAAAGTAACGATAAACTTGCATCAGTCACCTTTGCAGAGCAGAAATCAGTCTCTAAACGTATCGCATGGTCATCTAAACCATTTCAAGGGATGATGGCTGACCTTGGAAAACGCTTCGTATTCGGACTCAAAGACCACATGCCGTCTAAGATGGCTATTCGACTCATGGGCGAAGGAGGATGGGACTGGGACGAGATTACACGCCTTGACCTCGATACGAAGAAAGATGTCAACGTGTTGATTATCTCTACCGACCAACAAATGCAAGATAGCGAACTTAAGGCAAAGCGAAGAACCGAGGCACTTACTTTACTGACTGGAAGCCCTAACGTGAACGGGAAGAAGCGAGATGAGGAGATACTACGCTCTATCGGTGAATACGATGACCTTGAAGTGGCTGAGTTTCTTGATGTAAAGACCTATTCTGACAGGAAGTCTATTGCAAAAGCAAGCGTGGCTATTGACGCAATCCTACGAGATGAAACACCCGCACTCTGGTATGGAGCGACTATTGCATTCATACAAAAGATTAAAGACTTTGCTGATGATAAACGCAGTACTCTCGGAGGAAAATACGAAATACTTATGAATTATGCTATGTCTCATGTAGATATTGCACGAGATAACATCGAACGTAAGGTAGCCGAGGAAGCAAACATTATGGGACAACAGCAAATGCAACAAGGTACTGAAATGGGCGCACCACAACTTGCACCATCTCAAGCGATCAATCCTGGCATGTCGGGAGGAATGTCCGCAGCCCTGTCTAAAGCTGAACAAATGGCATGAAAGAACTAGAAATAATCAAAACACAATTCCTTGCAGATGATATAGACGCAGAGGATAGAGTAGAAAACGAGAATATCCTTAGAGAATGGGAGCAAGGACTCATACACAATGAAGCGTATGTCTCATGGCAAGAACATGATATTACCCGTGAGATAGCAAAGAAACTCAAGAGTGAATATAAGGACTTCGCAATGACTCTCGCAAACAATCGCTCACTTACTGACACACAACGCGCGTCACTGTGGGCAAAACAAGATGCATGTACCTTTATACTCTCACTTACTGAAAAGGACGCAAAAGGACAGCTCGAACAGATACAGAACGAAATTAAACGTGCCATTGCCGTAACATAGGGGATGGCTTTTAGTAAAATTCATACATAATAATAATCAAATTATATGGCAGTAACAAAAGCAGAGAAGGAGGCAGTAAAAGCAGAGAAGGAGGCAGTAAAAGTTTCTCGTTCTTCTGCTACTGTCACTTGGAGAGGTGGGGTTCGTACTTACACTCGTGAAGTACATGGAGAGAATTTTGCTGAACTTGCAGAGGAATTTGCAGGAAAGAAAGGAGGAATAGTGGCGTAGTTTACAAGATAGCCAATAGACCTATTGGCTATCCGATAAAAGACACCACGTCTTTTCCCGAAGAGTGACGGCTTTATACACTCACCGTTATAGGACGTTAAAACCTATCTCTCGTAGAACGAGACTATAAACACTCTATGAACGAAGAAGAAACGTACTTAAAGGAGTTAGCAGATGCAGGAGTTGACATTACTGATGTAACAGAAACCCCCGCTGAAGTAACCCCTCCTGAAGAGAAACCGACAGTCGAAAAGAAAGAAGAAAAGACTGAGGGAGTACCCGAAGAAAAAACTTTAGTAACAGAACCAAAGGAACAACACAAGCGGTCAATCTATGATGAATACAAAGACAAGAAGTCCGAGTTGAAATCAGAGAAAGATGCTCGTGAACAAGCGGAACGGGAACGAGATGAACTCAAGGCAAAACTTGATGCAGTCTCAAACGCTGATACTCCACAAGAAAAGAAAGAAGCATCCGATGACCTCGAAGCGTTTGCACAAGAAATCAATGCAGACCCCGCGACACTCAGAAAGATGCAGTCCCTATTCTTAAAGGATGTCAAAGCTACTACCGATGAGGGATTAGCAAAAGACCTTCAGGAGTTTAAACAATGGAAATCTGAAAACTCACAGGTGATTGAAAAGTCACGTTTTGAGGCAGAATTTCAATCAGTAACCCCAACGCTTAAAGAGTTGCTACCAACCGCATCCGCTGAAGAATTACAATTAGTAAAGGAAAAAGTTGATGAAATCTCCCATACAAAGGAGTTTTACGACAAAGACCTCGACTATGTAGTATTCAAAAACAAGGACGAACTCTCGAAACTCGTATCCCCTAAGAAACGCGGAATGGAACAAAAGGGACGGAAAGATGTACAGGATGAAGTCTTTGACTTTAACCCTGATGCAGACTACTCCAAGATGTCCATGAAAGAACGCGAACTATGGGAAGAAGGATATAAAAAGTTTACGAGTGGGGAAGGAATTGTGCTGGACGCGAAAGGAAAAAAACTCTTGATATAGTTTCCTTTGGGTTAAATTTTAACTCTAATCATGGCAGCTTCAAGTAACACGATGACGTTTCAGACCGTGTTTTCCAAGGAATACCAGATGTCTCACTTTAAAGAGCCAGTCTACCAAATCCTTGCAGACACACGTCTCGAATCAGACCTCGTAAAAGGACAAACAATCTCACGCTCATATGCGTCAGATGTACAAGTAAATGACATGGGTGGTGACGGAAGTTACTCAACTCAGGCGATTACTGATACCGCAGAGACCCTTACTATTAACAAGGAAAAGGAAGCTAGTATCTACATCAAGAAACTTGACGAACTTCAAGCTCACCTTCCTCTTAAAGTAAAGTACGGACGTAAGCTTGCAAACGCACTCATCAATCAGATTGATGGTGACGTGCTTCTCGCAGCATACCAAGGAGCAGGAACAACACTTGATGACGGTTCATTCGCAGGTACAGCCGGAAACGGACACGTACCAACAGCATCAAATATCGCAACGGTATTCGTTACTGCAATGGCGAAGCTCCGACTCAAGAACGTGGTGTACAACAAGCGTTTCCAAGGTGGAATGAAATTGGAAGTACCAGAAGGTATGCCAATCGCAGTCATCTCACCTGAGATGCTCTCATACATTGAGTTGTATCTCGGAGGTAAGGACACATTGCTCGGAGACCAAGTATCTCGAAATGGATACTCAGGTTACTTCATGGGCTTTGAACTTTTTGTTTCAAATGCACTTCCATGGACAGCAACACTTGAACTTCCAACCATTCCAACCGCAGGAGATACAGTTGTTATCAACGGAGTGACCCTTACGGCAGCAGCAGATGGTGCGGCTACGGCAGCGGGTGAATACTCTATCCAAACAACGGTAGACCTCGCAGCAGCGGAACTTGTGAAGCTTATCAATGGTACAGGAACCCCAGGTGCAGATGTGTACGTTGACGTTTCTACAGCAAATCGTCGTTTGCTCAAGAACATCACGGCTACATACGATTCAGCGACAAACCTTCTTACTCTTGTTAGCTCAGGATGGGGAACGGTTGTTGTATCAGAGACGTTTACCGCAGCAGGTAACATCTTCACTGTTGGAAAGCAGATTATCCACCCACTCTTTGCTCTCTCAAAGTCACTCTCACTCGTGGTTCAAAAAGACCCATCAATGGAAGAAAACTTTGTTTCAGGCAAGATTGGACGAGACTACATCGCATGGACAGTGTACGGAATTAAGGTCTTCCAAGACCAAGCTCCAATGATTGTTGCGTACTCTGTACTCTCAAGCTCATTCACTGCATCAGATACTACTCCTAACTAATAACTAACTAACACTATGACTACAATTAAAACAATTGGACTCGTCGTTCTGGGAGTTATAGTTAGCGTATTATTCTCGGTGACGATGAATGGGGGAGATGACCTCGCGGGTGTGTACAACAACGTAGTAAAGTACTTTGACGAAGGTATTAAAGTCGGTAGTAATGGTTCAACAAACGGTGAGATGATTGCTGGGCGTTGTTCTATTCAGGTCAATCCGTCAGTGAGCGCAACATCAACTGCAACAGTTGACTGTGCTGTAACTGGGGTAGCCTCTGGTGACATCGTTCTCGTACAGGCATCAACAACAGCAGGAACAGGAGCGCCATTTGTTATTTCAGGAGCAAAAGCTTCAACAACAGCAACAGGGTATATCACCTTGTCTGTGTCAAACATGACAGGAGCAACAGCGAATGTACCAACAAACATCGCATCTGGTACTTCGTACTGGGTTGTAGATACGAACTAGTCTTTCTACTCTGGTCTCTTTCGGGAGACTGGAGATAGGGAGGTTACAATTAAATTATAAACATGAAAACATTAACATCAACCAAATATACAATCATACTTGCACTAGTAGTACTGGGTCTTTTTGCCACGTATTTTAGTACAAACGCAGCTAACTTTGTGGAGGTATCAAGTACACCTCCACAGCTAACACAGTTTGTGCATGTATCGTTATTGCAAGCAACTACAACACAAGCAACATCGACACCATTACGAGTTGACGGAGCAAAGAAGGCTCAAATCTATTTCACTAGAAGTGATAGCAACTCAGCAAGTACCGCAACAAGTACATTTTCTGTACAAGTGTCACCAGATGAGGTGACATGGGTTGACTACAATAAGCTCATTTCAAATGTCACCAACTCAAATGCACAGACAGTTACGAGAGTCGGTTCTAACCAAACAGTTGGTGCAACAACAACAACAATGTATTCACTCGACTTGGAAAACGACACGTTTCTTAGTGTTCGATGTGTTGCGAACTTTGCATCCACTACGATAGTATCCACAGACTCAAATACTTGTGCCGTGAGCTTAGAATATTAAACCATGCTTACGCTCCGCACTTCTGGAAATTTCACGGTGGTACGGCAAATAGCCAACCACTTAGACTCGGACACAAACTATGTTCGTGCCGTTATTCGTAACGCGTACACCGATGCAATCCTTGATACTCTTGACCTTACTGATAAAGGAAGTCAACGATTCTCAAAGAACTGGCGAGTGCCAGGTGACCCAAGCGGTGAAGGATTCTATATCTCGATTGTAACCTCGGTATATAGCGATAGTGGGTACACTACTAAAAATGCAAACTACGGTGATGAAGAAAACACGTACCTTGTCGCAGATAGAGAGGGAGCCTTACGTGGAGGGGGAAGTGGAGTAGACGCTCGAACGGTGAGACGCATCATCTCAGAAGAACTTGATAAACTTCCAAAACCAGAAAAGGTAGAAATGCCTGAAATGGAGAAGATGCCCGAGATGAAATGGGACACCGTACTATCTGCGATAAATGAACTGAAAGTTGCACTCAAACCTATCAAACCAGAAAAGGTTGATTTTAAGCCAGTTTATGACTCTTTACAAACCATTCTAAACGCAGTAGAAGAGAAAGAGGTAACACCAGTCACTAACTTAGAACCCATACTGCAAGCTATTGACGAACAAGATACAAACCTTGCACGATTACGAGGTGAGGTATTAGGCACACTCGATACACTCGATACAACAATACTAAAAACAGTACCAAAGGAAATTGCATCACTTATCCGTGGCACAACATTCGGTATTTCACTTACCCCGACCACTATTCAAGGTAAAGAGAAAGAGGAAGAGGAAGAACCAAAGGAAAAAGACAAACCATTTGATGTAAGTAAACTATCACTATGATAAACACAGGTGTACAACTTACCGCGTTTATAACCTCATTGAACGCAGAAGCAACTATTGACGCTACGTTACTTGATGTATTGGTATCAAACGCAAAGACTATCCTTGAAGAAGAAAGACCGTGGATGGTACTTCGTAAAACAGACAGCTCAAAGACAGTCACTACGGCTAACTTGTGGACAACGGCTATTGACCTTTCGACCATTACTGACTTTTCACGTTTTTACGCAAACCAAGATGGGATTGTAATTAAGCTCTTTGACGGAGATAACCGTATCGAATACTACACACTCAAATCATTTGACCAACGGCTCGAATATAAAGACGTATCGCATACTTGCGTATATGATGAAAACGCAAAGACACTCTACTTAAATGGGGTAGTACCATTCTCAGGTACTCTCTATATTCCATACGTTTCAACATCAACGGAGATAGATTTAGCAAGCACCAGTGCGGTGTGGACTATATTCCCGTCACGCTTCCTACCTATCCTTGGGTATTATGCTATTGGTATTTTCAAAGGTGCTATCGACTATGACTCAATCAACCGTGAAATGCTCCCTGAAAATAGAATCACAATGGAGGCATTAAAAAACGCCATGGCGAGCTGGGACAATGAGAAAGCTTTAGCAAGCATACAAGCAAACGACCCAACCGACATGTACGGCTCTCCTCGTGCGGGGGCTATAAATAGAGAATAAATTATGCCAGACTTCTCGATTTCACAATTTTTCGGGCTACAAACTTCCGTAAAAGATGTAAAAACACTTAAACCTGGTTACAGCCCTTCCAGTAAAAACTGGATTACATCAAAGTTCAAAGACTCTATCGAACTTCGCAGGGGGTATGCACGTCTCGGTACTACAGAAGTCACAGGAGCAGGTAAAGTGACAGGACTTGGTATCGGACTACGATATGACGGTGTATCAGTCCCATTCTTCTCTTACGGTAGAAAAGTAAAATACTACAATGTAACCACTGACGATACGGTGGAAGTAGGTACAGATATGCTCCCCGCAGGGGCTGACGGTGAAGACGTGTGGTTCAAAGCATATCAAGGACTTGCAGGCTCATTTATGTACCTTGGTTCGTCTAACTCAGGTATCTATAAAATCCCCACTGCTAATCCCGGAAGCGCAGTTGACCAAGCGGTAAACAACTACCGTTTTGGTGTTTTTCATATAGGTCAAAACAGAACATTTGCAGGACAGCGTAATGGTACAGTCGCAGGGAATAACGATAAGACTGGACTCTACCTTTCATACATAGATAAAGACCAACTCTCCGACTTCACACAGGTAACAGGTGAGTCTATTGGTGCTTCTGGCAGTACAACATACACAGGAACGCTTGCGGTGGTAGGTTCTGGTAAGACCATCATGTATACCTCATTTGCAGAAGCAGGCGGGGAAACACTGGTAGATGATCGTAATGGAAATCTTGTAGGAGATGGGGGAAGTACAGGCACGATCAATTACGCCACAGGTGCATACAGTATTACTTTTGACCACGTAACTGTAGGAGCAGTTACCGTATCGTATTACCACGAAACGGCTACTTCCACGGGTATTCTTGATTTCACAGGTTCAGCAAACGGACAAGGTAAGTCATTCAGACAAGACGACGGAGGAGGAAACATCATGGCTATTTTTAATATAAATACGATTGAATACTGCCTCCATAAACTAAAGACATGGCAACTCACGACCACGTTAGATGACACAGGAACAACAAACCTACCGTATAGAAACATCGGTATACCGTACCCTCGCGCAGCTTTTCAAACACCAGAGGGTATCATCATGGCAGACCTCTCACGCCCTACAGACCCAAAATTCAGACAAATGCAGGTACTCCAAGGTACAAACATCCAAACCATTGAACCAGTCTCTCTTTCAGACGACCTCGACCTTTCAGGGTATGCGTTTGATAAATGCGTAGCGTTTCGTTGGGGAGACTACGAGATATTCTGCGCTCAAGAACTAACGAATGGTGTAGCGAACGAACATAACTCTATTATGTTTGTACACAACGTCATCTCAAACGCATGGGATGTATTTGATTATTTTGCATCGTGCCTAGAGGAATATGACGGTACCCTCATCGCAGGGGATTCAGTTTCAAACAACGTATACACACTTTTTTCAGGATTTGATGAAGACGGAGACATAATTTCAAACTACTGGAAGTCAAGTGATTTAAACCTCGGAAGCGATAATCTAAAGAACTGTAGGCGTATGGTGGTGAGTGGACTTATTCAGCAAGACCAATCATTTGAAGTATCACTCTCGTATGACGGAGGGGCTTTTACCGTAGTACAAACAATCCTTGGTAGTGGCTCATACGTTGACTCAGGTATTGAAGTCTCCATTGGCTCACAGACTATTGGAACAAAGACAATCGGCGGAGGTGGCGGTGTGACCGCTTCACCGTATGAGTTAGACTTCTCGATTAACAGTGACAGATTTATCAACGTGCAGGTAAAGATAGAAGCTCTCGGAATCGGGCACGTTTCTGTCCACGAAATCACATTTAAGGATATTCGAAACAAGTCACGTAAAAACCTACCAGTACGAACTACGTAACATATACCACTAATTTAGTTATAATTTATCCACTATGAACATTCTACATTCAATCGGAGCAGGTATCGTATCAATAGGACTCTTTATCGGAAGTCTTTTTGGCTACACACCAGAGGTACAAGTACCATACACACCAGCACCAGATGAGCTTGGTGTTGCACTTCCATCAGGAACAGCAAACTTTGAATCCTCACTTGCATCAGGCATCACTGATACGGCTACGACAATGACACTCACTTCGGTAGCAGTACGTGGGGGTACGACCCTATCAGGGTATCAATGTTTTGCCATCGACGAAGGGTCAGCCCAAGCGGAATTTGTATGTGGAACTGCGTCTGGCACATCAGTAACAGGGCTAACACGAGGACTTTCTCCCGCAGACGGTATAACTGAAGACACAGACCTACAATTCTCTCACAGACGAGGTGCATCAGTAAAAATAACAGACTTTCCACTCATACAACGTATCAAGTCACAAAATGACGGTTCAGGTACATACGAGTCTGTACTCTCATACGCAAGTGGTGTAACCCCAACAGGCGGAAGTGAACTCGCAGATGTGGAATACGTCACTTCCGCAATTACTGGAACATCAACACTTTCATATAATAGAATTATTGTAAACGGAACGGCGGGCGAAACTATCGCAACGGGTAACATTGTCTACCTCAAAGCAAGCGATTCTGAATGGTATAAGGCAGATAATGACATCTCAAGTACCTATGTAGACCAGACTCTCGGCATAGCACAAGGAGCAGGCACAGACGGTAATGCTATCTCAGGCGGTATACTAACCTACGGACTTGATAGCACACAGAAAAGCATGACAGGCGGTACTTTTATATTCCTTTCCGCAACCGCAGGTGCTACTTCTACCGCAACAACATCACAAATACTCGGTAAAGCTATCTCCGCGACAACCATGTTCTTTGACCAGAATTTGATTGATTCAAGTGTGTATGTGCCGACTACTTTTGTGAGTACGACTACGTTTAGTGGAGTATCGTTTTTCACTGGTACATCAACAGGAGCAGGAAATGTACAAATCTTTACATCGACCACGAGTGCTGGTACATGGACGAAACCAACAGGAGCGAAAATCATAGAAATTATCGCAATCGGCGGAGGCGGAGGCGGAGGCGGAGGTTCTCTTGATACAGCAACAGTTTTTGGGTCAGGTGGTGCTGGAGGTGGGGGAGGGGGATACTCAAAAGTAACATTGCGAGCTGATTCTGTAACTACAACAATTAATGTCATTGTGGGAGCTGGTGCAGCAGGAGGCGCAGGAAGGACAACTTCACAAGGGAACGGAATAGCAGGAACAACAGGTGGTACGACATCATTTAGCACGTATGTAGTTGCATTGGGAGGTTCAGGTGGTGCTGGAGGTATTGTAGATAACGGAGGCGCAACAGCCGGTGCTGGTGGAATTGGAATGACCTACACGGGAGGAGCGGGAGGAGCGGGAGCAACATCAAATGATGCAACAGGAGGATCAGGCGCTAGTGTCGCCACAGTCGCTCCAACAGGAGGTGGAGCCGGAGGAGTTGTAAATAATGGAAATGGAGGAAATGGCGGGGCAAGAACAACTATCACACACACAGGTGGAGCAGGAGGGGGGAATGACGCAGCTCAAGCAGGTAGCGCTGGGACTTCATTTATTTCAAATGAAGGAATTGGAGGAACAGGAGGAGGAGGTGGAGAAGCATCACAGACTCCAACACCAGCCAACGGTGGTGCTGGTGGTGCGGGTGGCGCTTACGGTGGTGGAGGTGGAGGAGGTGGTTCAACACCAAGTACTTCTTTTGTAGGAGGAGCAGGTGGTCGTGGCGGAGATGGTATCGTTATTGTAATCACCTACTAGTCTTTTATTATGGCAACAATCACTGGAAAAAACGCACGAGGGGGGATACAGAAAGAAAGCAATTACATGCCGAGGGTTACATCTCGTGTGACAAATACCGCAGGGGAAAAGGTAGTGAACTACAGTGATGGCTCAAAGACACGAAACGGGCTTGAGACAGCCACACCCCAAGACACAGCCTCTGGTAGCCTTAAAGACTTATCTATTGGATTGGCAAATCAACCAGGAGGTGGAGCTGGAGGGGCTTCATCACCATTAGGAAGTAACAGAGGCGGTTCTCTTAAAGACCTCTCAATTGGGCTTGCTGGGAAAAACCCTATCACTCAGGCAGATATTTTAAGCGCACAATCAGGTGGTGCTTCTCTAGCATCTCGTACCGCATCACAAGCTAATGCAGGAGCGTCTAGTGGAGGAACGTCACCCGTAGGAGGAACAACTGGCTCAAATCAAACAGGTATTGCAGGAGCGGGTAACACACGCTACTCACGCTACGGGAATGAAGACGAACCTGTAGTAGAGCAACCAAACCTCGAAGACATCCAAAAGAAGATGACTCGTGATGCTCAAAAGGAAATCAATTCACTCTATAAATACCAGAGTGACCTACTTGCAGAACAGCAAGGTATCAATAAACAAGATGACCGTTCAACCGCTTCCATAAATACACTTACTGGACTCGCAGGAAGTACTGAAGCAAACATCAATCAACAAGCAACTACCGCAAAAGGACAGCAAGCGAATCAGCAAATAATGAACGCTGTACAGACACAAGTACAGGGCGTTCTTAGTGCTATCCGCAAAGACGCACAATCACAATATCAATACGAACGGACTGAATCACGACTTGATGCAGAGACACAACGAGCTAATCGTGAAGAATTTTATAAAAAAGCACAAGAGAATACAAAACTACTCGCTCAATCAGGAGCAACCGCAGAGGGATACAAGAATACCGACCCAGAAGGGTATCAGCATCTTGTAAAGCAACTCGGAAGTGAAGAACTGGTAAAGGCAACCTTTACTCTCAATCGCCCTATCGAACAAGTAGTAGAACGAAAAATAGAAGGTGGCAAACTCATACAGATTTACGAGAACCCTTTGACGGGGAAAAGTACCATTGAAACCCTTGACCTTGGATTACCTGTAGGCTACTCAAAGACTATAGATGCAGGAGATAGAATCCTTGCTATTCCTGATAACTGGGATGGCGACCCATCAAACCTTGTGACGATAAATAAGGGGCTTACGCCAAGTCAAGCACAGGCAGGTACGGGTACTGGAATTGATACTGGAGATGTATCACCCGCAGCACAAAATATCATTGACCAGATTAACCTTGGTGCCAGTCTTGATGACCTTGTAAAGGGGACAAGTAACGCTGCACAGAAACTTCGCAACGAAGTATTGGCAGGTCTTAATGCACAAGGTGGACTTACTACAAAGTCATACGAAATCCTTAAAGACGGTAAAGAAGTTGTAGACGCAATGCTTAATAGTAAAGCGTATAAAGCATTAGGAGGGTATTCTTCTATCTTAGGAGGGCAATATTCAACTGCCTACGGTGATGCAATGGCTCAGGCATCGCAACTACAAGCTATTCTTGCTCGTGATAACCTAGGACTCCTCAAAGGTGCTATGTCTGATAAAGACCTTGCATTTATTCAAGCGATGTCATCAGGTTTTGAGGGACAAGGTACTCAAAGCGAAGCGTTTATAAAAGAACGGTTTGAGTCTATCCAAAAGAAACTGGCTGATAAAATATCAAAAGTTCCAACGGAGACAGCTACTGGAGGTTCTAGCGGGACACTAACCTCACCAGACGGAACACAAGAAGTAAACATAGCGGATCTAACACCAGAAGAAATACAAGAAGCACGGGATGCAGGATGGAATGAATAAATTATGGCGCTTTCTTTTCAAGACAAAATAAGACCCGTAGCAACAACGACTTCCAAACAGCTGTCTTTCATGGCGAAGGCTAAACCTGTAGTAAAACCACCCGTTACACCACCAGAAAAAAAAGACGGTTTCTTCAAAAGTCTTGCTAAAGATGTAGCTGAAACACTTGTCGTAAAACCCGTCGCCCGCGCTACCGAGCTTGCAACACGCACTTTTGCACCGAATAGTCTCGCTGCAAAAGGGTACCGTGAGGGTGGTGACATGAATGTAATGGGGATGAATATAGAAGGACAAAAAGCATTTGGACAAGGTGGACTGAAACAGATAGTTGGTGAGGGAGCAAAGACTGCTTCATATTTATACGGAGGAGGTGCAACTGCAAATGTTGCAAAATCAACTATTGGAGGGAAGATATTACAAGGTGCATGGCAAGGCGTGAAAGGTGGGACTATTGGCGGTGGACTTTACGCAGGAGGTACAGAAATACAAAAAGATGATGCTACTGTTGGTAGCGTTATACAGCAAACTGCTATTGGTGGTGCAGTCGGTGGTGTGTCAGGTGGCGTACTTGGTGGTGCATTGCCCGTCATACCCGCACTCATAAAAGGAGTAAAACCAGAAAAGATAATGCAACGGGTAGCAAGAGTGAACGCACTTGACCAAGAGAAGTTTGCAAAAACTGCAAAAGAAAGTATTGGTGAATATCTTGTGAAGCGTGGTATATATGGAAAAGATGATGATATTGTCAATCAACTCGCTAAACGATTTAGTGAATCAAAGAGTGTTGCAGATGACGCTATTGGAAAATTACAAGGAAATTGGAAGAACGGAGCTGTAGATGATGCACTTGCTGATCTTGCAGAACGTGAAGCACGGGTATCATCTAAGAATGTCCCATCTCGCGACTTATCGCGTGTTACTGCACTCACTCAAAAGCATAATACCAAAGGACTCACCATGTCCGAAATAAATGAAGTCAAGAGACTCTATGAAAGGAATGTAAAACTTGGATACTTGAAGGAAAGAAATACAGATATGGTTGCTCGCTCTACTGGTATAGATGACGCAATCAGGACATGGCAATTCTCACAGGCAGATAAACTTGGACTTAAAAACCTACAAGAGATAAACAAAGAGACACAACTTGCCCGTATGCTTGGAGACGCTTTATTAAAGAAAAATGCACGTTCAGGAGGTAATAATGCATTTGGACTTACGGATGCAATTCTTATATCAGGTGGCGACCCTCAAGCTATTTCGATGCTTATCGCAAAAAAGACTTTTGGTGACAAGGCTGTGCAATCAGCAATCGCCAAAAAACTTGCACCAGACGCTACCGTAGGAACACCAACGGCTATATTTGGAAAACGTGCGTCTAATCAAGAGATATTCCAATCAACAGTCATTCCTAATGGTGCGTCATCATTTGGTACATTAAATCTAGGAAAGAAACCTGTAAGTACTGGTAAAACAAGTGTATCTATCCCAGTGAAACAAGCACGAAACCCGTCTTTACTTATTCCTAAAGAATTTAGACTTCCTGTAGGTAATCCTAACACAGTAAATAGTGCAACTGTGCAGTTGCGACCAGCAAATACAATGGAGAAAGGAGTACCACCATCACCACAGTACTATGGTACACAGAAAGTACTACCAGAAAGGGCAGGAGCTATACAATTACCACCTACTCAGGGTTCAACCAAGCTATTGTCCCCACAATCACTATCAGAAGGAAAATCAGTATCATTACCAGACACTATACCCCCAAAAGCTAAAAAGTCTAGTAAGGGACTGGGGACAGTATTGCCCGACAAACTAACCACAGAAGCCAAGAAGTACAAGAGTGCGGAGGAGTTTGTGAAGGCACAGGCTAATGCGTATCACGGAACACCAAATAAAGAGTTTTCAGAGTTTAAGTTTGACGCTAATAGTAATACACAAAATGAAACGAGAGGACTGGGTGTATGGGTTACTCCACAAGAAGGTGCCGCTGCACAATTCAAAGACAAGTTTGTTGAAGGATTTATGGGAATGGGGGGAGGTTCAAAAGATGTTGGTGGAACAGTTATGCCCGTACATCTAAACCTCAAAAACCCAAAAGTTTACACTTCCACAAAAGGAATGGAGTCTATACTAGATGACATTAAAAAGCTTGAAAGCGAGAAGCCGTCAATAACAAGACTTCACTTTACAGAAGACATTAACGAGAGACAGGCGATAATTCAAGCGCGCAAAAAAGTAGAAATAGAAATAGAAAAACTTAAGCGTCAATATAAGCGTGATGCGTTTGAGCATTTTATGGATGACCGTGACCAATTTGCAACCTACATAGATAAAGGCGCAAAGTGGCAAGACCGCTATATTGCAGAGGGAGTACCAGAAACAAACAAGAAGTTCATAGAGTACTTAAAAAAACAAGGGTATGATGGTATCCATATCAAAGGAACAGAATACGACGCAAAAGGAACTGGCTCGGATGTGATTGACCAGATAGTAGCCTTTGACCCGAAAAACGTACAAACCCGCTCCCAACTCACAGACATATGGAACAAGGCTAACAAAAAACCGTAACACACACTACCTAATCCGCTACAATATCCACCATGAATACCCCTCTTAAAATACTCATAGCACTCTCACTCACCGCACTCGCAATAGGAGGGTTTTTACGCTTTACACAAACAGCAGAAGCACCGCAGGAATCACTTGCGGGTGGCACAGGAACACTCAATCAACTTGAACAATGGAAAAAAAGTGGCGTATACATCACACAAAACGTAGCAAGTACATCTATTAAACTCACGGGGCTAGAGTCATCAAATGATTGTCTCATCACAGACGCGAGTGGTGTTGTTTCAACAAGTGCATGTGGGAGTGGTAGCGGTGGCTCCAACTGGACAATCCTCTCAGGCGGACTTCGCACCTCTACCTCTACCGATTTCGCACAGGCTAATAATTTTATTGCAACTTCAACTACAGTCAAAAGTACCTTTCCACTTGCTTCTACTACAGCCCTCACGGCAACTCGCGGATTTATTACAGAGCTTGCAAACCTCACCAGTAACGGCTTCGTAAAAACATCGGGCGGAACAGGTGCATTAAGCATTGACACATCTACCTACCTCACCACAGTCGATATTTCAGCGAACACAAACCTTACAGGTGGTCTCGGACTTACGCTCACAGGTGACGACATGGCGTGTGACACTGCCACAACTTCTGTATTCGGATGTCTCTCATCTACTGACTGGAATATATTTAATAACAAACTTGCTTCCACATCTATTGACACGAGCGCGGAGCTAGCAACAATTCTCACCGATGAGACGGGTACCGCAGGTAGCGTGGCATTCAGCGTATCACCGATCTTTACAGGGGTACTCACTGCAAACGTAGTATCAGCTACAGGGCTTCGAGCAACAGCATCATCTACATTAGGATATGCTTCGAGTACAGCACTCACTGTTTCAGGCAACGCATGGCTTACTTATGCCTCTACAACAGGTATTTCGGGTACAAACTTAAACTATACCAATGGTACGATTGGAACACTTACTCTCACTAATGACCTTACCGTAGCAAACGGAGGAACAGGTGCATCAACGCTCACAGGTATTCTTTTAGGTAACGGTGCAAGTGCATTTACAGCACTTACTACCTCATCGGGTGTATTCGGTGCAATTTCTGATGAGACAGGTGGTACAGGTGTACTTGTAGGAAGTGTATCACCAGCTCTCACGGGTACTATGAGTTTCGTCAATGCTTCAGGAACATCAATGGGACTTACAGGTAACGCATGGCTAAACCTCGCTTCCTCAACCGCACTCACCGCAACACGGGGGTACTTTACTGATGCTACCTCTACAACATCATTCTTCTCTGCACTGGGGACGTTTACGGATGCTATCATCAACGGAATATTAAGACTTATTGGAGTTGCAAATCCAACCGTAAATGAGGCAGGTGAAATTGCATATAATACTGCGACACAATCCTTTTCAGTTGCCACGTCTACAACAGGACTTGAGATACCATTTGCACCACCATTCTCTTTTGCATACGCTTCATCATCATGGACAGGTACTACCACTGAAATCAGTAGAACAACGGGTGCGACCTTTGACGAACTCATCACCACAGGTATTTGCTACGCGAATGGTACGGGAAAGATTGTTGTGGGTAACGGAACAGCCTCATCAACGCTCGTCAACCTCTCCGCTGGAACTACTACCGTGGCAGTCAATCAGCGGTTCAACAAGAACGGTACACGCATGATATTCGCTATGGGGACACCAACAACATTAACAACCGTAAACTGCACCTTTGATAGGTATTATCTAAGATAATATGAAATGGTATTTTTACACAGGTGCGTTAGTAATTGCCTCAACAGTGGCTATTAGTGGATACACACTGCAGTCCACTGAACTCGCAGGTATAACGGGTACTAAGGAAACACTGAACACTGAACTTGAAAAATTAAAGACACAAGACGGGACATACACGCAAATTCTCAAAGACGGCACGGTTGCTGATGCAAAAGTATTTGATACCTCAAAACTTCCCCCGAATACCTATGTGAATGTATATGAGGGAAAGGATGGGAGTGGGTATCAGGTAGTGACCGAATACGATGATAGAATTGAATATGTCGGGTATGGAGCTGAAGCTGAGGCATATACAGAGACACGATTCAAACCAAGTATCATAGCAACTTCAACATGAAAAAAGCAACGTCATCCATTTTAACAATTGTTCTAACTTTTGGTCTTTTCTTTGTGTCACCAGAGAAAACATACGCCGCTGCACCAACAGATTACGTCTCGTGCTGGGATTTAGATGAGACAAGTGGAACGCGTGTTGACGCAAACACAACAAACTCAAACGACCTCACTGATACAAATACCGTTCTCTCCTCAACAACAGCAAAAGCGGGAAATTCGGCTGACTTTGAAAGTGCAAACTCTGAATACCTCACCATTACTGACGCGAATCAAGTTGGACTCGATATTGCTACTACCGAGTCGTGGTCATACTGGGTAATGTTTGAAAGTGATACTGATGCAGTGGTGATAGATAAATCCGCCGTTGGCTCCCTGTCTTACTGGTTACAGTCCCAAGCTGGAACGGCAGAACGCTTCACCAACTCTGCGGAAACGGCACTTGATGTAACCAAGACCCTCAATCTCCATCAGTGGTATCACCTTGTATGGACATACAACGCTGGAACTGTGCGTCTTTACGTGGATGGTGTTTTCGTCAACTCTGCATCAGGCGGTACGTCACTCACTAATTCAACAGCACCATTCACTATAGGGCGAGTGAACAAGTACACATCAAATTACATGGATGGACTGGTAGACATTCCTGAAATCTACAACCGTGTCATTTCTGATGCTGAAATCACCGCACTCTACAATGCAGGTTCAGGTGTGGCTTGTACAGGTCGGAGCGCAGGAGGTGGAGGCAGTACAGGGTATACAATTACATCATTTTTTCAATAATCACCATGCCAAACAAACCCACCACAAACGAAGACATCCTCAAAGCGTTTGAAGACCATGTCAAAGAAGACCATGACAACTTTGAAAGAGGAGAACATAACTTCAGACGGCTCGAACGGGTTATCTTTGGAGATGCAGATGAAATAGGTATGAAAAAGAAAGTAGACGCTATTTATGAAATACTCACACAATCACGGGGCGTTCTTAATTTCTTTGGCGGGATACGGGGGACATTATTATTCTTACTATCAATAGGGGCGTTGATAGCTATGGTAAAGGGGTGGATAAAATAAATTATTATGCGAGATTATGGATTGATTGAGGAACTAGAAGAATTTGAGGCATACATTTTAGGTAAGTCTAAAATGCCCTTTATTCCCTATGTGGAGACTGGTTCGTGGGAAGAATTTTTACCAGAACTGGAAAAACAGCGAACAAAAGACTTCACTGAAACATCGGCTTGCACCGCTTTTGCGAGTTTAAATCAAGCGGAGACTTTTATACGAGGAGTGTACGGCTATGAAGCAAACTACTCAGAACGCTTTACCTACTTGCTTGCAGGAATTACTCCACAGAAAGGCGTTGACCCACAGATTACGCATGAAGTAGTGCGTAAAAACGGACTCATAGACGAACGGCTACTGCCTATGACTCGTACAATCGCGGAATACATAGATAGAAGTGTGCTTACTGGCTCACTCCTTGCAAAAGGGCTGTACTGGCTACAAGAACACGACTATCAGCATGAGTGGGTATGGACAACAGGAAACCGCCCCACAAACTACATAGAGATACTACGCGAGGCATTAAAGACATCACCAATTGCAGTATCCGTATCTGCATGGAATGAAGTAAACGGGATATATGTCTCAGACCAAGGCTCAGTGAATAACCACTACTGTCTTTTATACAAGATAGACGAAGAGGGCTACCCGTGGATATTTGACTCATACGATAATAGTAAAAAGAAACTTGCAAAAGACCACAACATCAGACGTGCAAAACGTATATGGATAAATGTCCGTACACACAAAGCATCAAAAACACACGTCACATTACTCACTAAAATACTCAATATGCTTCTTAATAGAAAAACACTTCTTGGTGTTGCAGAAAGTTATCTCGGAAAAGACGCGTCACCAAACAATCAAGCAGTCCCAGAGTTAGCGTGTGCGGAAAGTATTACATTCTTACTCAAACAAGTGTACCCTGAAACGCCAATCATCACAGGTACATTTTCACTCTATGACTACCTCAGAAAACCCACAAACAACTTCATTCAACTGAAAGAACCCGTAGCAGGGTGTATTGCCATTGCAGTGACGGGAATGGGCAAGAAAGGCACAAACGGACACGCGTGGATAGTCTTTGAAGACGGCACATGGGGATCAAATAACTCTTATGGGATAAACAAAGGTAAATTCACCAAGAACTACACCCGTGCTACCGCTACAAAGAGATACACCAACGAACAGGGCATGGAGATATTCTTCTTTAATCACGTTTAATGGTATAATATATGCAAAGCTCATTTTACCTAGGTGCATTTTTCGGAATTATTATCGGTCTAATATTAAGTCAACTTTTATGAACAATTATTCACTAACAGGGATAGGCGCAATCGTAGTAACAATACTCAATGCAATCTTTCCACTTATCGGGTTTGATATACCAGAGGGAGGAGTAGATGGATTTGTAGCAAGTGTAACCAATGTTATCGGCTTTGGACTTCTCATCTATGGACAATGGAGACGTAAAGACACAACAGGTTTTATCTTCAAACAATAAATACCTCTGTGCAATATGCAAAAGAGAAATAAAAGGAGCAAGGTACAGCAGTCCAAAAGGAATGGTGTGCGAAAAGTGTCAGAAATGAAGATGTTTATTACCCGAAAATACGTCATGGCAAAAAGTGCAAGTGACGCTATTAAACGAGACTCAAAGACTCCTGTTCACGATTGTTGGATTGATGATGATTGGAAGAACGGAAAAAGCAACCAGTTATCAACAGCTATTGGCTTTGATAATGGAATGACAGGCGAAGATGAGGTATAATACATAAGTACCCGACAACATCTGCTTCCTTTATATACATACATCAAAGACTCCAGCTCCTTAAAGGACATGAAGTACGGAAGCTCGGGTACACGAAAAGACACATCTATAAGAGCTAGGTGTGTCTTTTTATCCACACCTTGTCCTATACACACCCCTACACATGGTATAATCAAAGGTATGCCAGTGACAGGGCGGTCTGTGATAGGGACTATTGTAAATAACATAAACAACATGAAACGAAAGCATATAGCTATCGTGATTGTAGTAGGGTTAGCACTTGGAGGTGTTGCACTCATAAAGAAAGACAGTCCAATAGAATACATACAAGGTGAAACGCAAGTAGTAGAGAAAACAGTAGAGGTAGAGACTCTACAAAAGCGTATAGGTGACGCGATCACCGCTTCATCCACTGATATAGAAACACAAGCACAAAACGCATATAACGAAACTAAAGCACAAGCCCAAAAAGAAGTAGAACTAGAGGTAACTCGGAAGTACCGTGCAGAAATCGAAGCACGGGAAGCAGAGCTAGAAGAACAAGTGTCTTTATAGCTCGCCCCGCTCAAATTGTTTCAGCAATCATTCAAGTTGAGACGGGGGGAAATTGCAATGCGAAAGGCAAATCTGGTGAAGGAGGTTGTCTACAATTTTTACCCTCTAGCTGGAGACTCTTTTCACAAGAAGTCTATGGTGAAGTAAAAGAAATGACCCCTAGTAGAGAACGCTATGTCGCGTACAAGAAGATAGAAAAATGGCTTGCACAAGGACATGACGCATATGACATAGCCCAATTGTGGAATACGGGGCGTGCTGGTAAATGTATACAAGGCATAAATCGTCACAATGTACCTTATGACTCATGTGCGTATGGAGAAAAGATACTTGCGGTACTCGCACGTAACTAAGAATACACCGCCTTTATGGGGCGGTTTTCTTATTGAAACATCGGTGTTGGTGTACTATCTAATCTTTCCTGTGCAATATCACAATATTTTTTTGAAATCTCCACTCCGACACAGTTACGATTGAGGTGTTTACATGCTACGAGGGTTGTACCGCTTCCCATGAAGGGGTCGAGGATTGTGTCGGATTCTTTTGAGTAATTTTCTATACAATACTGCATGAGTTTCAGTGGTTTTTGAGTGGGATGAAAGTTAGACTCATTTGCACAGAATCCGCCGAGTGACTGGATAAAAACGTAGTCTACTTTTTTTTGAAAAGAAACACTTGCTATTTCGCATTGAGATAGTGTCTCAGCACCCTTGTTTTTATACCAGACTAAAGCACCTCCATCTTTAGAAAAACAGTTGAAATAATTTGCTCCCCATATCACTACCTTTTTACCCACACGGTTTATTTGTTCAAACACTTCCTTACTCGGTATTTCGTCATCCCAATCCATTACTTCGTGTACTCTATTTAATTTCCCAGGGGATAAACCAGAAGAAAAAGGAATGAAAGTATCACCTATCCCATACGGCGGGTCAGTAAGCACCAAGTCAAAGCTCTTGTCGGGTAGAGTCTTCATGTACTCAAGGCAATCCTGATTGATGATGGTTTGAATGCTCATATATTTGTTTTATTGAAAGTAAGACTCTACCTTCTCAAAATACCTCTCTATATTCCCTTGTCCGAAAATCCTCGGATACTGTACATGCAACTTCTCACACTCCGTATCACAATAAGTATCAGGGACTGCAATTTTAGACCCTGTGCCATTTTCCATGAGGGTAGGTAGTAATTCCATGTTGCACGCACGGCATGTTTTATAGACGGGGAGTAGGGTAAACGTTTTCATATCAGTTCCTTATATTTTTCTATCTGCTCCATGTACCACGGTATATCGAGTTTAATAATCTGATGTCGGCTTGCTTTCATTTGTTCTACAAAATCATTACCGTATTCTTTCTTTAAATTTTCTTCAAAGATAAGTGGTTGACCTTTACCATATCCGTTACATCCCCAACATTGGGGACGGCAGTTTTCAATACTCCAACGGGTAGCAAGGTACTGTCGTGATATGTAGTGACCGCATTGTAATCTCTCCGCTTGTTTACCGCATGTGTAACATACTTTTGGATATATCTTGCGTATGTATATGCTGAACAGACGGTCTAACTCCATCTTTAACTTCGCCTGTGAGGGGTGTTTTGCCACTTTTAAGCCATTTTTAGTGCGAACGTATACTTTGACTTTACGTTTAAAGCCACTCCTTTTTAGGGGCTTTCTGGGCTTGTTTTGGAAACCGCTTTTTTTCATACGAGGTTCAGAATATATTGCCCTATCTCTGGTTCAACACAGTTTCGAAGGGCAAGCCGTTTGTCTACTCCTTTATATTTTGACAAATCATATCCAAGTACCTTTTCAAAATCACTAGCCTTAAAAATTCGTGTGGGAGATTTACTGTATTTCTTTGACTGTTGCGAAATATGGCTCGGTGAGACTTTAATACTTGGTATTTCAAAATTAGCCCAGTACCAGTGTCTTCCTAATCTCTGTGGTTCTATCAACGGTTTATAGTATGCCATTACGTTTTCAATACACCAGTTACCCTCGAAGTGGTATTTAAGTAGGATTATTTCTTGATACAAAGACATGTCAGGATATACTGCATCGACTTTGCCTCTATGAAAACCAAGACCATAACGCACCTTGCTATGCGTAGGACACGGTGGAGAACTCCAAATAAAATCAAACTCTTTATAGTGGTCTAACAAATACTGATGTGCGTCTCCGACAATTACAGTATCTCTTGGAAAGAAGTCTTTATATATTTCCGCAATCTCTGGTTTATTTTCAACCGCAACAATTTCATGCTCATCTCCCCAGAGTTTTCTGTTTCCCCCTATTCCTGCGTATAGATTAAGTATTTTCATATCAAACACATCAGCAGTAACCCCGTTGTATAAAGATTTTCAGCAGACAAAAGTACTGTGGCGGAGAGTGTCATAGACTTACTTCATTATAAACCAATGGTCTGAATTGCCACTGTCCACCAAAAGCTGAACGTATGATGATTTCGCTGTTGTCGTCTTTTACCCAGATTGAGTCAATGATTATTCCTGTCGATCCTTCTACTAGGTGAAAGTCTTTAAGTTTTGGGTTTCTTTTCTTTTTCATATCACTTGTCATTGTGGGGGGTTGCATAACTCCATTTAAATCCTTTGTGATATTTACTCAGTCCGGTACAACACCGAGAAATTTGTCCAGAATCAAAACCATGTTCTCTCACTGCGTCACTTGCACAATTCCATTTCTTAACAAATTCTCCACTTAGGGTCTCTTGAACTACAGCCTTACTGGTCGGGTGGTTCTCGCTAAATCTTCCCTTAGTCCATGCAACAACACCAAGTTCACGATAACCGTGTAGTGTATTTTCACTTGCTGTCGCCCACTCTAGATTTTCTAGTCTATTGTCACGCTTGTCTCCGTTTTTGTGATTCACTTGGGGCTTGTTTTCTGGGTTCGGTAAAAAAGCTTCTGCAACAATTCGATGAACGGACACGGATGTCTGTTCGTGATTCTCTTTTGTAAGAGTTACTTGCTCATAACCCGTGTTTAGTATTATCGGCTTTAATAGACCGCCTTTCGTTTTATAAAAAAACTCAATTTCTTTTTCCTTATTTTTACCCGTGGTATTTACACCACGCTTTTCTCTAGCTAGGCTTTTAATTCTGCCAAAGTCACTCACTTCGTAGTAACTAAAACCCGGTACTTTTCTCCACCTATTTTTTTCGATTATACTGTTCATAATATGAATATTATACTAAAATTTAGGCATCTCAACAAGCTCTGGATAGTTTTCTTTTTCCAAGTTTTCCATCTGAGAAAGCCTCGTATTTTCAATGACGGGAGCTTGTGCGGGAAACGGTGGTATTTCAATATTCTCTTTTCCTACCCATGAAGCTACATGGTCTTGTATCTCGTCTAAGTGACCTGTTTTTCGTAAGTCATTTGTGCTATCAAGGTTCCACAATGCTTTGATGAGTGACTTAATACTTTCGTGAAGTATATTCTTTGTGACTTTAATGTGCATTGTGTGTCTGAAAAGCATTTCTGCGGTAACTCCCATGTTTTCACATTGTTGAGCTATTTGTTCTAGCCATTCAAAGTATGCTCTGCGTTGTGGGTCTGTACGCGTGGGATACTTTTTCTCCTCTACCACTTTCACCGTCTTCATAAACTCTGCAAGCCGTGGACGTACTTGGAACGGCTCTTTTAGAAGTATGTCCTGCAATGCTTTGTATTCAGCGTGTGTCATTACTTCAATAGTACACGGTATTCTTTTTTAGAAAACTACTATCTGTGGACAACCATGGCACCGTGAGAGGAGCATACAATGTCTTGCTTAATTGTAGGTAGTTCCGCTCCATCTGCGGACTGACGCTTTGGACATCTCCGTGTTGCCCTTATTAACATGAGGACTTTTGAAGCCGTTATCCATCCTACAAACTACTCCTCTCACCTAACCATGTATTGCCTATATTCCTCATTCTACCACCGTATGAGAAAGAGTGGAGTGGAATATGGGGATAAGTGTAATACATTTCACCTACCCACGGCATACAGATACACATAAAAACACAAGCTAAGGTATTGTGTTTGGTACGTTCCAACATACCCGTCTAGGCGGTTGTGTTGGAATGTGGGGATAAGTATGCTCGCTCAGCAAGTGTTTTTTTGTATAATACTTGTATGGTACGAACAATGAAGATAAATAGAATTTTATTCTGCGAAAAGGGCAGTTCACAGCAAGGCTTTCTTCAGCCTGTACCATCTGTGGGTTGCCCTTTTCGCGTTGTAAACCAAAATTATCTATGAGTAAAAAAAGAATGATTGACACTCGCTTTTGGAGTGACAACTGGGTACGAAGATTGAACGCATTAGACAGATATTTATTCTTGTACCTCATATCAAATGATAAATGTTCATTTTGTGGAATATATGAATTACCATTATCAACAATGGCGTATGAGTGTGGGTTAGATGAACGTGACCTTGAAAAAACAATGTTACCGAGACTTGAACCAAAAGTGCTTTACTATGACGGATGGGTGATACTTCGCAATTTTAAGAAACACCATGTCTCCGACAAGTCAGAAAATTCAAAAAAGGGATACGAGTCTGCATTAAATGAGGTTTCAAGCCATATTCTTGAATATATAAATACTTTAGACAAGCCCCTTGAAGCCCCTTTAAGCCCCTCGGATACTATTGCTTCTACCTTTGCTATTGCTTCTGCCTCTGCTTCTATACCAGACAAGCCCCTTCAAGGGGCTTACGGTGAGTTTAAGAATGTTCTATTAACCGTAGAAGAATACAATGCACTCTGTACAGCACTAACTGAACCAATAGTACAAACACTCATAGCCGAGCTAGACGAATACATTGAGTCAAAAGGAGTAAAGTACAAGAGTCACCGTGCAACCATACAAACATGGGCAAGGCGTAGAATAAACGACCACATATTAAAAGCACGTTCCACTAAACTAAAAGTAATATGAAAAATAAACTCATGTTCCGAGTACAGTATGGATTTGATAAAATGTCGTACTTGCGAGTAGAAGCGGGAACAGAATTAGAAAAAGCTATTTATGCGTGGATAGAACAAGTACCCGTAGCAATAGGAGATAAAATGATACAAGGGAAACACATCATCTCTATCGAGCCAGATTTCAGATACTACACAGGTTGGTATGACACATACAACCCCACAACAGGAGAAGATTTTGCTCAGATAGAACGTGATTGTCCTAAACTAGATGGATACATCGAAGCATACAAAGACCGCGTGCTACAACTTATTTCTTCAAACCAAACAGACTTAATTGGAAAAGGAAGTTTTATACAGATTGAACAGAAAGAAGAACCAAAAAAACTGAGTGGATTAAAGTCAATGAAACAATTACTAGAAAGTCACTAACACCACAATAAGAAAACGCCACCATTACAGTGACGCTTCTTATATATCTACCGTACACACACCTGTGGATGGCTGTATCGTTAGTTATGGTGACGGATTACAACACAGATACTTACTTTACCCTATTTATATAGTCAAGTGGTACTAACATGAGACAATCATCACCACTAGCTATATCACGTACCCATAACCCACCTGTAGCATTACATTCATCCATCTTGTGATAAATCCAAACGTAGTACAAAAGTACAATTTGTAGGAATACTAGGGATATAAAGAGGTATTTCATAACTTACGGCTTATGTGTGATTGATAAGCCATTGTAGTTTTCTGCGGATAAACAAGCGAATAGGTGTTTTCTTTCTTTTTACCATAGCACCTTTAGTGAGTACCACAGGATTGTGTTTTTGTAGTTCCTCCTCGGTGTATCTGTATTTGCCGTCAATGCGTGCTTGTATTGAGCGTTCAAACGCTCCACGACTCTTTATTTTGAACGTGGCATAGAATCCACCCTCTTTTACAGGACGTGAATGGTCAAGAATGTATTGCCAAAGCGCATCTCTTTCATTCAAACAGACGATATTATCTTTCCTTTTTCTTATTTTTCTTGCTGGCATAATCATTACGGCTTATGGGGAGTTAGTTACCTTTGGAACGTGAATAATTCTCCATTCTTCTTTTCCTTCTGGCGTTTGTGTGAATTCCATCAATTTTCCGCACTCTGTAACGACAAGTGTATATTGTTTTCCGTTAAAACCAGTGGAGGCGGTTATCTGTTTGACTTTGTATTCTTTCATAATTTATTTTATCCAATAATCATTACGGCTTATGGGGAGTTAGGTGTTCGATTTTTTCTAAGTTCACAGCTTTGTAGTCTCGTATTTCTGGTGCAAGGTCGAAGTGCCATGTTGGGTCATATTCCCTATGTTCGTTATGTCTGTGACTATTGCCATGCATATGACCGTGGATGTTTCTGGTAAAACGTAAGTCTATTGCCATTGGCATGTGAGTAAAGAGTAAACACTTTCCAAAGTATGTATGTACGAATGATGAGCATACAAAGTCCCAGCCGTGATTGTAATACCATGAGTCGCTTTTATTATCGTGGTTTCCACGGACTAGGATTTTTTTCTTGATTCCAAAAGTGTGGACACGCCATGCTTCATGCCATTCTTCGTCTTTTCCGATACAAAAGTCTCCGCAATGAATTAGAACGTCAATCGGTGTTCTATTTTTCTGGTCTTCAACATTCCGAAGAATCTTTTTAGTAAAGTCTTCAGGTCTACCAGAAAGCTCCACGAGTTTATCGTGTCCGAAGTGTGTATCTGATATTGCGTAAATTTCCATACCTCTAATTTTTAACGCTTTTAATAAGCGTGTACTCAAAATCTCTTCCTCTTTTACTTTTCTTAAAGTGTCCCTCTATTTCCCATCCAGCGTCACGTAAGTCTTTAATCCTTGCTCCTAGACGTGAAAAGAATACTCGTAGTGCTTGATTGCGTGTCACTTTACCGTTTTCTAGTAGTTGGTTTTTCAGCCACTGTTCTTGAGTTATTTTCATATAGTTAGAATATCTATTAAGTTTTCATATTCGCGGACAACCTTATCTGCTCTCATATACTTTTTGCTACTAGGCCATACATCAACCCCATTTATCTTCCAGTGGTAATCGGTAAGTCTGTCTACTGTATGACCAGAGTCTTCTATGTCAATAATCTGTTTTAGTGAATTTGACATAGCCACTCTTTTCCACGTTGGGTATCGGCTCATAACTCAAAAAGGAATACCATCCTCACCTATCGACTCTTGATAATCAGCTTTTATATCTCCTGCCTTTGGTGCTTTGTTCCCAAACTGAATACTATCTGCAATAATCTCAGTACGATAATGTTTCACCCCGTCTTTCTCCCACTGTCTTGTCTGGTTACGCCCGACTATCGCTACCTCTTGACCTTTCTCGACATACTTTGCGGTATTTTCTGCTTGAATACCAAACACCACTACATCACTGAACTCTACATCTTCTTTCTTTTCTCCATTTTGCGTGTAGGTACGATTTGTCGCGATTGATAGGTTGCAGATACTTTGTCCACTTGGGAGCGTCTTTAATTCTGGTGCTTTGGTCACACGCCCTACTAAGATTATTTTATTTACGTTGAGTGACATATTTAAAAAGTTAATTCGATTATTTTCTGTTCAATATCCTTTAATGCTTCTTCTTGGTACGTTCGGTACGCTTCGATAGTCTGTTCATAATCTTTTCTATCCACGGTTATATAATGAAGTGACTTCACAGGAATACGCGGGTCATAGAAGATAAAGTACAGCACTTTTAGTTTTTCATTTACAATAAAGTATTGAGCGACTTGTGCTTCATATTCCGATGGTATTTCTTGCTCAAAATACGCTTGTAAGTGTCGAGCTGATGACAAGCATTTCACTTCACACGCTTCAGTTTTCCCTATCTCACCGTCTGGTGAAAGTGCCATGTACTCATTATCATCTGATACCCATACACCACAATCAGTCTTTACTTTCTTTCCAGTAATTTCCTCAAACTCATGGAGTGCTTCTTCTTCAAGAGCATGACCACGGTTCATTGCATCATCATTGTCACTGTCTGTCTTTACAGCAACCCTTTCCGCGAGGACTTCGTAGAAACCTAACTTGCGACCTGTGCCACGCTTCACGATAATATCATTGAGACGTGACCCCGTGATTTTACCCTTACGCCACTCAAACCATTCCTCAGTATTCTGTTTTAAGTCAAGGTGTATCATACAACATCTTTAACACTCATAAGCTCCTTGTACTTTGCATTTTTAGCTTCGATAAGTGTCTTATTATTGATAAGCTCCGCAGATAGTGATGTCCAGTATGTTTTTAGTGATGCAACACTTTCACAATTCCCGATTGCTTCTGTACACTCAAAAATTGCTTCTGCTAACTTCTCTTGCTTATCGGCTAGAAACTCCTCCATTTCTTCACTACTTGCTATCTCCCCGTCTGCACCGTATCCCAAAAATGCGAGTGCGCGACCGACTGCAATAGTTTCACATTTCTCGAATGTCTTTTGTTTTGCATCATCTGGTAAACGAGCATGTCCACTTGCTTCTGCACTTGTCGCGTCACTTTTATCTTTTACAATCAGTGCTTTGAATTGTATGTATCTCACTCCATCAAAAACTACATACTCTGGGTTCGCGTCAATCTTCCCGTTTGGACAATCTTTACGAAACTCCAACATGCGTGCATTTACTTTTGCGTAGTCTGCTCCACCTCCGACTTTCATTGTTGCTACTTTTTTCGACATAATGTTTTTACTTAATGAGTGTTAATTCTTCTCGCTTGAACCATCCGAGTTGTGTGTGTGACCCGTACACAAGGTACTCTCCTGTCTCACCATCTAACTCTGTGACCATTCCCTCTCCACTCCATGTCTCGACTCTATCACCGAAACATATCTTTTCCTCCTCGTACTCATCCCATTCTTTTTCCTCCATAATGTTTTTACTTAATTGCTAATATAGATAGTATACACGATATCGCTAGACTGTACAGAGGTAAAAAGTGGATATGTGGATAACCATAGTTATAGCCACGAAAAGTACTTATTCTCGCTATCCACAGGTCTTTTCTTGACCGATACCACAATATCACATATACTTATACATGGAGGTATGAATAATTAAAAAATTATGAAATACTGGGATATACAAACAAAAGTAAAAAAGGTAAACGGATGGGAGAGGTCATTAAAAGAATTAGAAATAATGATGCGAAATGGATAACGAAAAAACATGGGTAATCGTACCAATACGACTACATCCCGCACAATACAAAAAAATCAAACGTAAGAAAAAAGAAACAGAGTCAATCGCACACTTTATAAGAAACCTAGTAGATAACGTATCATAACCATGCCAAAACCAACAAAATCAAACGTACCCTTTGAACTCTTTGACCCCACTGAAATAGAGATGGGAACAATGCAGAACGACTGGTACATCGTCCCTCTCGTAATCATCGGCACACTCATAGTGTTCACTGCATTCGCAGGAGTAGAACGAACATTCAATGTACTGGCACAGTTTATTGGAGGTATAATTATAGGAAAGTAACACACACGATGGTTGGTATGAACTAGGGGTGGCGGAATAGGTAGACGCAGTAATGATGTAGGAGGTGGTTTTGAATAAATACCCATCTCACATCATGCCTCGCATTGCAAGGTGACTATACGAGAAACCTGAGCTTGGTCTCGGACTGCGTCAGCCTCGTCAAATCCTTGCCCCCTAGACCATATCAATCATCACTAAGAATAATAAATAAAAATATATATGGAAAATTTACAAAAGAACGCAGGTACAGCACTTGGACAATTAGGAGTAATACAAAAGCCGTGGGCAGAACAAACAACAGAAGAAAAACTAGAAAGTGTGCGTCTTGAAATACGAGACTTTAATTACCTTACTAGTCGAATTGTAGAGCTTGAAAACAAAATCTACCAACTTGAAAACCATTCTCACACAAACGATGGGAAGGTATCAGTTGCAATTTCACTGGTAAATAATCGCGGAAATCTTAATGGAGCATCACGATACAGCCGACTCAACTAACCCCTTACCCACACACCATAATAAAGCTATATGAAAGACCCCACCAAAGAAATCATAGAAGAATACGCAGAGACATTTACTGCGTTGAAGAAATACGATGAGACACCAGATACAGAGTGGGACGACAATATACAACACGCTTACGACTCTATCTTGTTTAATCACAATCCGATTGAAGCCGATAAACAATTCGGGAAGATGCTTGAAAGTGTCTTAAACAACATCCTCACCTCCCGTGACACCTACTGGAAGGAGAGGGTGCGTGAAATTATTAAATGCAAAAGATGCAACGGTCAGGGCTGGTATCTAGGAGCGTCACTTGGATATTCAGAATGCGGAGACTGCGGTGGTGACGGACATTGCTTATACAATCGTGAAGAAGAAAAACTAGACACACTATTAGATAATTTGAAGTGAGTATGAAGAAAGATTATTGGAAGGCGTATTCAGATAGTGGAGCTACTGTGTTTTGTGAGTCGTTGGACTATGCACGTTGGTGGTTGGAAGACGATAAAGCTTGTGGGTACAAAACATATATTCGTAAAGTCCGAATGACCGAAGATGAATACAAAGCTCTTGAAGAATTTGACGAATGACCCCCATTACCAATGAAGATAATTTGAAGTGAGAGTATGAAATACCTAGGAAGTAAATCTCGACTAGCAAAACATATTCTACCTATCGTCTTGGAGCACAGAAACGAGTGTGGTTGGTATATAGAGCCGTTTATAGGTGGTGCAAATATGATAGATAAAGTGCCGACAGCTTCTGTAGTTCTTTTAGGTGGTGACAGCAACTTTTATCTAATAGAAATGTGGAAAGCGTTAGTCGGAGGATGGATACCACCAAAAATCTCACGGGATAAATACCAAGAGATACGTATAGGATTAAAAAATGGCGAGCATAAGGCAGAGCCAGCAATGATTGGCTGGGCTGGAATTGCTTGCTCGTACTCTGGTCGGTGGTTTGAGGGATATGCAGGAGAAACAAAAACAAAAGAGGGAAATGTTCGAGACTATCAAAAAGAAGCGTTTAACAATGTTAAAAAACAGTTATCAGCGTTAAGCAGGGTCAATTTTATTCATTCAGACTACCGAAATATACAAACACCTCATCGTTCAATAATCTATTGTGACCCGCCATACCGAAATACAAAAAAATATCACCAAGACTTTAACCACGATAAGTTTTGGAAATGGGCGGAGGGGAAAGCTCGATATGGACATCATGTATATGTTAGTGAATACGAAGCTCCAGAAGGATGGAAATGCGTCTGGGAGGGCGTTGTGTCCAGCTCACTTCGGGCGAATGGAATAATTAAAGGATCAAAAAAAACAACGGAAAGATTATTTGTCTTTGACTTACAAGCACTAACCTCTAATAAGTAGATATGACAGATACAACAGCACATGCAGAATATTGCGACGGAGAACATAGGTCTGAAAAGTACCTTTGCAATGACGAAAAGACCTGGCGAGAGAAAAATAAAAAAATACAGTTAGAAGAAGAAATTATTAAACGGTTGTGGCGATTTGTATATAGCAACTCCCACGAAGAACCGTTTGCGGTATGTAAGCCTCAGAACACCCTTGATTGCCGTGAAGAACATTGCGAATGGACGGCAAGACGTATTTTTGGGCGATTTTATTGGATAACAGATTTTACAAAATAAATATGACAATCCACCCACCACAAGAGCAATGGGAGAATGTGAACACACCAGATACAGAGACATGCAGTGGTGACCACATAACGCCACACGAACTTAATATGTGTGACGATTGTGCAAAGATTAAATAATATGAATATAGATAACGATTACGACAATGACGGAAACAACATAGTGCCTTGCCCTATTTGTTTGAGCATACATTGTCCGAGCAAAGAGGACGGGAAGTGTCCAGGGGAAGATATGTTTGAACTTGAGGGTGAAATTAGAATGTTGCTCGGTGAATACGAAGAGACTGGCGACAATTCACGCATAGCAAACGTACTAGAAACAGTAGAGCGACTCCTCACCTCCCGTGACACCTACTGGAAGGAGAGGGTACGGAAGGAGGTGGAAGAGTCTCTTACTGTGGTTAAGTTACGAATTGTTTACGACAGACGGCAAAACACTCCAGCAGAGGAAACGGTGCAGGATATATATGACTCTATTGAATTAAAGCTCACCCCCATTACCAATGAAGATAATTTGAAGTGAGAGTATGGAATCAGCACTAGGAGTAGCACTTAAAACAGCAACAAGAAAGAAGCGTCAAAAGAAAACGATTAGAGTTTGTGACCATTGCGAGACTCCACTCATTTGGACTTTTGCTTTTCCTTACGCAGAGAGATTTTGTATAAACTGTGGTCATAAAGGTGGGATGCTAGGCACAGGTGCAGATGTAGATGTGACACGCGACTTAATCTTTAAGGAAAAACTTGTAAACGCACTCTGGAAAGTAATCTATGGGCGAAAAGGATTGATACCTACAGGATGCCAACGTACTAACTGCAAACGATGCAATGACACAAATGAGTACCACTGCACCCACCTTACAAAAGCAGAAAAAGAATGGGACACGATAGCGAGAGAGTGGCTTAAAAACTTAGAGGGAACTTTCACCCCCACCCCCATTACCAATGAAGATAATTTGAAGTGAGTATGAGTGAAGCAACACCACAAGAAGTACGAGATGAGTTTATAGAGGAGCTGTTTAAGCATGCTGAAATCCGTTCACGGGCGTTTGAAAACAAAATAAAGAAACTCCTCAAATCCCACGAAGAAAAGATAGTGGAGAGGATACAAAAAGGGATAGATAAAGAAATTAAACCATTAAAGACAAGTGACCCAGAAATAAAACAAGTGCGAAAATTCAACCAAGGTCTCCAAAAAGCCCTCGAAGTCATAGAGAAAGAGTTATTAGGTAAGGAATAATGTATGAGTATAATGAGATGTGATAAACATGACAGATTCTATGATTCAGATTTCTTTGAAAACTGTGCAGAATGTGATTATGACGACCACAACCCACAAGATGACATTCAAGATAATATAAAAGAGGGCATTATTAAGAGTAAGGAATAGAGTATGAGAATACTTATAGCATGTGAATATAGTGGAGTTGTGAGGGAAGCATTTGCAAAGATGGGACACGATGTAACTTCATGCGATATTCTTCCTAGTGAAATACCTGCGAGTGCTTGGAATAACACACATTACCAAGGTGATATTAGGGGGATACTGTATACCTACAAGTGGGATATGATTATTGCTTTTCCGCCCTGCACACATCTTGCGGTTAGTGGCTCAAAATACTTCAAACAGAAAATTGCTGATGGACGGCAACAGGAGGGTATAGACTTCTTTATGCTTTTTGCAAATCACCCGTGTCCTCTAATTGCAATAGAAAATCCTGTTGGAATAATGAGTAGTAAATGGAGAAAACCAGACCAGATTATAAACCCTTTTCAATTTGGACATCCCGAAGCAAAGAAGACTTGCTTATGGCTAAAAGGACTACCGAAGTTAATACCAACAAACATACTTCCCTTACCTCCATCTGGTAGATGGAATAACCAAACAAAAGATGGACAAAATAAATTATTAGTAGACGGAGTGTGGATAGGTTGGAACAATCCACTTACTCAAAAACTTCGTGGTCGGACTTATCAAGGAATTGCCGATGCAATGGCTGAACAATGGACTATATGAAACCAAATCTCTCAAACGAAGACAGAGCAATATACGGGAAGATAGCAACCAAAGGAACCATGAGCGACATGTTCGACTTCGGATATGCGTGTGGTCGTGAAAGTATCCTCAAAGAAATGGCACACGACCAACAGATATTCACAGACG
>CAYGDK010000004.1:0-2303 GCA_964348645.1 uncultured Candidatus Saccharibacteria bacterium
GTTTCCATCAGATAACGTACTTTCCAGTCGCCTGGTCGCTAATCAATTTGCCCGACTTCATCAGCACCACTCGGCGCTGCATACGATCGACCACCTGGCGGTTGTGGGTGGCGAGAATAACCGTAGTACCCCGCGAGTTGATTCGGTACAACAGCTCGATAATCTCCCAGGTGTTAATCGGGTCAAGGTTACCTGTTGGCTCGTCGGCGATCAGAATTTTTGGCGAATGAACAAGCGCTCGGGCGATAGCTGTTCGTTGGCGCTCACCACCCGAAAGTTCGTGCGGATAGCTTTTTTTCTTGCGTCCAAGGCCGACGAGGTCGATCACCTTTTCGGTACGGCGCTGAATGTCGGCATCCGGCACGCCGCAAACTTCCAGGGCAAAGGCGACGTTCTCCCAAACTGTTTTTTGCGGCAAAAGTTTGAAGTCCTGAAAGACCACACCAATTTTCCGTCGGTAGAGCGGCACTTCACTGTTGCGTAAATCGGCTAAATTTCGACCGGCGACAAATACTTGTCCGTTCGTGGGCGCTTCTTGGCGAGTAAGGAGTTTGATGATCGTCGTCTTGCCAACGCCGCTTTGACCAACGACGCAGACAAACTCGCCCTCGCCGATTGAAATGGAAACATCCTTTAGCGCGGCGTTACCTGGGTACTGCTTTGTGACATGCCGAAGTTCGATCAGCGCTGGCTGATCTGGTTTTGTTTCGACCTGAACTGGGCTCGGTAGTGTTGATCCGATATTGAGAATATCTGTCATGAGGCTGTCTTGAGCATACCAAGGCTAGCTAGTAAGCAAAAGGAAGGGTCCTACAGTTGGGAAGCGAGGGCTTGGAGGTCGGCGGAAAGTGTGGCAGCCACATCGCTATCAAAACTTTTCAGCAAACGGTTCGACTGATTAGTATACGTACGAGCCTGCTTCTCATCACCTAGTTGCTGATAAATCATACCGAGAAGAGCGCTACACTGAGCCCGGCGCAGACCGTATTTTTCACCGGAGTGATCGGCCTCAAACCAGCTCAATGACTCCTGACAATCCTCGAGCGCCGCATCGTACTTCTTGGCAACAAAATTGGTCGACGCGCGATCAAGTAAACTTGTTGCCCAGAAGAAACCACTAGTCGGTTCCTGACGGAGCAGCTCAAGCGCTTTGTTGATAAACGGTAAGGCCTGATCCGGCTGACCTTGCCTGGTAAAATGCAGTCCAAGCTTATCGTAAGTAATCGCCAGCTGACCAACCTCTTCGGTGGCCGAAAGGAGCTCGATACTGCGCTGGAACGATTCCAGGGCGATCGTATATTTGCCGACCCGATCCGCAGCAATGGCGATATCACGGAGAACCGCCCCTTGGCTAGCTACATCGTTCTCGGTAACAAAGAGGGCGTACGCTCGACTTAAGTAGTTGGTTGCCGCGCGAAATTTAGACTGCTGTCCTTGGCCAATTGTTGATTTCAGCGTCACGCCCGCCAGATACAGTGCTTGGGCAGCGCGCTGCTGGTTTTGTTCCTCGAGAGATAGGGTCGCAATGTCGTCATAGATAGCAACAGCTTCTTTGGTGGCAGCGTTATTTCGCAAGTGATTGGCTTTGGCGAACGCTTCGTCGAAGTCGATGCCCGACATTAGCCTTGGTGGTGTGGGGCGTTAACTAGTCCACAGTTTTTGTATTTGTACGGCTTTTTTGTCTGCGGATTGATGGCACCGCATGGGCACGGATCGTTGCGTCCAATCTTTGGGGCAGTAGTGTTTTTTCGCTCACTCGGCGATGAATCCTCGGCTCCAGAGAGTACGGTTGCGACCGGCGGTGGTGGCGGAGGCGGAGCGGACTCTACTTGTACGTGCAAAACCATTTCTCGGATTTGAGAATTAATGTTTTCCTGTAATAAGCCAAACAGTCGAAAAGCTTCTTGTTTATACTCAACCAACGGATCCCTCTGGCCATGGGCTCGTAAGCCGATGCTTTCGCGCATTTCTTCCATTGAACGTAAGTGCTCAACCCAAAGTAGGTCAATGGCACGCAGAGTCACAGCTCGCTCAACGCTAAATCGAAGCTCCGGCGTCCAGACTTTTGCCTTTTCCTCGTACGCTTTTGCCTGCTCGCTCGTCATGCTGGTCAAAATCGATGCGTGCAATTCAGTCGCCTCTTCGGGCGAGGCGGCAAGAAGAATTCGCTGGCGGTTGCGATAAATCGCCTCTCGATGCTTGTTCATCACATCGTCATATTCCACAAGATGTTTGCGGATCTCGAAGTTGTGACCTTCGACTTTGGTTTGCGCTTGCTCGACAGCGCGGCTTAAGAGTTTATT
>CAYGDK010000004.1:2403-10657 GCA_964348645.1 uncultured Candidatus Saccharibacteria bacterium
GTTGAGCGTGGCGGAGATCCGCCCAAAATAATATCGACGCCGCGACCCGCCATGTTGGTTGCAACCGTAACGGCTCCGAGTCGCCCCGCCTGCGCCACGATTTCACCCTCCTTCTGATGTTGCTTCGCATTGAGAACGGTGTGTTCGACGTCCAAGCTCTTGAGAATCTTGGACAAGCGTTCGGACTTGGCGACCGAGACCGTGCCGATCAGGACGGGTTGGCCGGTTTTCGATAATTCTTTCACTTGTTCGGCAACAGCCCGAAACTTAGCTTCTTCTGTCTTGTAAATTGCGTCTTCGCGATCGATACGTTGATTTTGTCGGTTGGTTGGTATCGTTACCACCTCGAGACTATAAATCTTGGAGAATTCTTCTGCTTCGGTCACAGCCGTTCCTGTCATACCAGCCAGCTTGGCGTAAATGCGGAATAGATTTTGGAATGTAATCGTCGCCAGCGTTACCGACTCTTCTTTCACATCAACCCGCTCCTTAGCCTCAATAGCCTGGTGAAGCCCACCGGAATATCGGCGCCCTTGCAGCATACGACCAGTGAACTCATCGACAATTATTACTTCGCCGTTCTTAACGACGTAGTCACGGTTTTTCTGGAAGAGTGCACGGGCCCGAACGGCTACATCAGCGTGGTGAACGAGCGTAACATTTTGCGGATCGTAGAGATTGGCAACACCCGCTAAACGTTCAAGCTTACTAATACCTTCACTCGTAAGTGATGAAGTTTTAGCTTTTTCGTCGAGCGTATAGTCGGTGGCAGGATTAAGTTTGCGCACGAAGTCGGCAAACTGCGCGTAGAGGCCAGCCGACTCGTTGGTCGCGGCCGAAATGATAAGTGGGGTGCGCGCTTCGTCGATTAAGATCGAGTCAACTTCATCGACGATGGCATATGCTAAATCTCTTTGACTAAGTTGGTTTTGATCTTGGGTCATGTTGTCGCGCAGGTAATCGAAACCAAATTCGTTATTAGTCCCGTAGGTAATATCGGCCAAATAGGCATCCTTTTTACTAACCGGTCGCAGTCGGCTGAGGCGTTCGTCTGCCTCCTCTTCATTCGAAAACTCGGGATCAAAGACATATGCGAATTGTGGACCGATCACACCGAGAGACATACCTAAGAAATGGTAGATTGGCGCCATCCAGCCTGCATCTCGACGAGCCAGGTAGTCGTTAACAGTAATAAGGTGCGCGCCAAGGCCTGTCAGGGCGTTAAGGTAAAGCGCTAAACTGGCAACCAAAGTTTTACCTTCACCCGTTTTCATTTCAGCAATCTGACCTTGATGTAAGACAGCGCCGCCGATCACCTGAACGTCGTAATGGCGCAGGCCAATCGTTCGCTTAGCCGCTTCACGCACCAATGCAAAGGCCTGAGCCTGGTGCGGTTCGAGAAGCTCATTTATCGCCTTCTTAATCGTCTTATTTCGCTCTGGTCGGTCATCGATGAGTTTTGCCGCGGCCCAGATTTCTTGAGCGGCAGCACTAATTTCTTTTTTTAGTTCAAGGGAGATCTGACGAAGCTCGTCATCACTCTTTTGCTCAAGATCGGCTTCAAGGGCCTCAACGGCACCGACAAGCGTTGAAAATTTATTCACTTCACGCTGGTTAGGGTCGCCAAAAATTCGAGTAAGAATTGACATTGAGGCTATCTGAGAGAGCGCGGCAGACTTACTGTCCCATCAGGACGCTGATAGTTTTCGATCACAGCTAGCAACAATCGTTCAGTAGCAAGAGTGGCGTTGAGCGTATGAGCAAAACGGTCAGTCCCGTCCGTACTGCGATATTTAATTCCAAATCCGCGCGCCTGGTAGTCGCCGCAATTACTGGCCGAATGTGTTTCGCGATATCGTTCCTGGCCCGGGAAATAGGTTTCTAGATCATAGCGCTTGGTCGCCTTAGACTCTAGGTCGCCAGTACCAACCAAAACCAGCTGGTAAGGCAAGTCGAACTGACTAACAAACTTCTCCTGCATTGAGACGAGGAATTGATGCTCTTTTTCCGAATCCTCTGGCGCGCAAATCGAAACCATTTCTACTTTGTCAAATTGGTGCTGACGGAACATTCCCTTCGTATCTTTACCGTACGAGCCCGCTTCACGCCGGAAACAACTCGAGAAGCCCACGAAGCGTAACGGTAATTTAGCTAAGTCGTGTGTTTGCTCAGCAGCTAGCGCCACCAGCAACGGCTCGGAAGTTCCAGTTAAATAGTGTTCCTCAACTTTAAACGTATCTTCGCGGCCGATAGGAAAGAAACCTGTCTTCTGCAACAGCTCATCTCGGACAAGTACCGGTGGTATGACGGGGGTAAATCCATTCTTAATCGCCCATTCCACGGCCTTATGCATGAGACGTAGATGTGCCAGCGCTGCTGCGGACTTGAGATAGCGAAATCGCGCACCGCTAGTTCGCGCTGCTGCGTCTTGGTCGAGCCAGCCCAACTGGTTCATTAATTCGTCATGCGGCTTGCCCTGTCTGATTCGAATTTTTCCCGAGGTCCGGATTGGTTTATTAGCAGTCTCACCCTCACCAACCGGAACGTCTTCAGCGACCAACTGAGGAATAAGCGACCAAGCATCGAACCGACGTGTCGCCAGCGATCGTTCCTTTTCTTCTAGGTCAATAATAGTTTGCTTGAGCTTTTTGAGCTTTTCGGCGTTCTTCGCCGCCGATTCTTTCGTGCCCGTTAGCTGATTACGCTCTTGCCTGGCCGCTTCCGCTGATTGAAGGGCAGTCCGCCAGGTCGCATCAAGCTCAAGTAGTCCATCGACGAGCTCGGGATTACCACCCCGTTTTTCAATTGAAGCTCGGACTTTTTCTGGTTCTTTACGGATTATTTCGAGGTCAAGCATTGCCCTCGTAGTGTAGCAGACCGCCTCGAGAGAACAAAGGGAATATTAGGCGACCGAAATGATTTTGTAGGCTACGTTGCCGTCAGGTGTTTTAACCTTAACGGTTTCTTTTTCCTTGTGGCCAAGCAGCGCCTGCCCCACTGGTGAATCGGTTGAGATCTTACCCTTAGCCGGATCAGATTCGGCGGGACCAACGAGTTCGTACTCGTCGACATCGCCTTCAACTTCAACTTTAACGCGGCTACCAATACGTATCGCCTTATCGCTCTTAGCGTTGTCTGCAACGACTTTGGCGTGCTTGGTAATATCTTCTAGCTCCTGAATGCGTCCTTCAATGAAAGACTGCTCGTCTTTTGCGGAGGAGTACTCGGCGTTTTCGCTCAGATCTCCAAGTTCCTTAGCTGACTTAATTCGGGAAATTACGTCAGGTCGTCGAACTTCAACAAGCTCCTTAAGCTCAGCCTGTAGTTTATCTAGTCCCTCTTGAGTGATTAATATTTCTCTTTTCATATTGTTGCCTTTCTTTAATTAATAACAACTGACGAGCCTGGTTATAGAAATTGCTCGTCCCCCAAGAAGTAAATCTAGCTGTATCAGAGAGATTTTAACAACACATTTTTTAACGTGTCAAGGTTGCTACCCTGACTTATGAGAAAATCCAAAAAAATTAGAAGAAATATCACTAGGAGTCAACTCGGGAGAAAGTTATACTGTCGTCCGATGGCCAACACTCCTGAATCCTCACTTCTTCCCAGCTGGGAACAGCTCCTTGGAAGACTTCACATTAACGAACATATTCCACCGCCAACCCGTCAGGAAGCAGCCATACTTCAATTAGTAACCGAAGGAAGGGAGGGGGTTCGTTCGTTGCTTGGTAAAACTGCCTTAACACTAAGCAGGCTCCGGCCAATTAAGTGTGCGGTTGTAATTCGCCAGGGCGACGACGGTCCGACGATCGTAACCACAACAATTAGCCGGAAACGTACGACGAGCCTACTTCTTTCGCACACAATCCAACGACTGTTGCGTTCCCGGAACGCCGTCCACCGACCAGTTGCCGCCAGCGACCATTGGCTCAAGGAACGATACCGTTACGTATACGCCTGCCCAATCGGCGAGCGCAGCGATGGTCACCAACTCATATTACTCGCCGGAACACCGCTTCCTGCTAGTCAGCTAAGTTTCTTGCGAATCGTCGCAAGAATATTAACCTTACGGCTCACTAATCAGCGACTAGACGACCAAATCAGAAGAGAAGCTGAGAGCGTCGCCTCGCTCACGCACCATTTAAGCGAGGGAATGGCGGTTACAACCGGCCAGCAACTAATTAGTGTCTGGAATCGCCCACTTCAGCGAATGACTGGGTTTTCACCGCCCGAAGCAATCGGTAAACCAATCGCTACTGTCCTCTCCAACCAAGAAAACCCCGACTGGCTTCAGGCTAGGCTGACGCACCTTGCCAGCCACCCACTCGAGACCATGTTTCACGACGAGTTCGAGATTCAAACAAAGCAGAAGCTCAAACGGTGGGTTGACGTATCAGGCTCGGTATTGAGGGACAAAAATCAGCAAATTTACCAAATTATCATTATCGTGCGCGACGTAACTGAGCATAAGCAGCTCGAACAGCGCAAGAACGAATTTATTTCTATCGCCACCCACGAGCTACGAACACCAATTACTGCCATCAAGGGGTATCTGAGCTTGCTCGAAAAAGACCAGCAGTCTTTCTCTTCGAAACATCAGGGCTACCTACAACGCGTAACCGCTGCCAATGATCGTCTCGTTCGACTCGCCGAAGATTTATTATTGTCAGTTCAGGTCGAGGAAGACCGACTCCGCCTTAATCTGCGGCCAATTAATCTGGCCGTCGTGTTGAGCAAGGTAACACGAGATCTTAAAGCAAAAGCAGAGCAGAAGAACATTAAACTTATCTACAATTCACCCAACTTTGTCACTTGGGTTATTGGCGACGAGGATAAAGTTCAGCAAATATTTGAAAATCTTATTGAAAACGCCATTAAATATACCGTCAGTGGCACAGTCGAGGTATGGTTCGAAAAAAGAGAGCTCAATAACCAGCCGATAATTATTACCAACGTGCGCGACAGCGGAATTGGAATAAGTTCCAAAAACTACTCTGCGATCTTCGAGAAGTTTCGACGTGCTCATAACACCGCCCAGATCAGAGAATCAGGTGCCGGCCTTGGCCTTTTTATAGTTAAGTCATTTGTAGAAAAGTTAGGTGGAAAAATCTCCGTTTCGAGTAGAATGGGCAAAGGATCAACTTTTACCGTTCGCCTAAACGCTAGTGAGGAAGCAATTGATGTCAAATAAGAAGAGTCAAAGTGAAGCCACTGAAAAACAACACGTCCTATTAGTGGAAGACGAGCCGTTACTAATCGACCTTTATGAAGAGCGATTCTCCGAGGAATCATTCGAACTGTCGACGGCCGAGACAGGCGAGGACGCACTTAAACTTGCTCGTGCTGGTCGGGTAGACCTTATCTTGCTCGACATACTCTTGCCGGGCATAAACGGTTTTGAGGTCTTGAGACAACTGAAGGCTGATATTGAAACCAGGGACATACCAGTCATCGTCCTTACTAATTTAGGGAGCGAACAGTCTGATAAGGATAAGCAGCTCGCTCTCTCGCTCGGAGCAGTGGATTACCTCGTGAAGTCTTACCACACACCGGACGAGATGGTGGAAATCATCACCAAGCGACTCAACGCCTAAGGTTAGTCCTGACTGAAAATCTTGCGAAATAAGTTGCCGATATACAATTCAACTGCGTCTTCAAAGTTACGCGGGTCTCTTCCGAGTAGGTCGGTAATCTTATCCAGACGGTAGATTACGGTATTTCGATGGACGCTGAGGTCTTCTGCGGTCTGAGTTAGATTCAGGTTGGCTCGCAGGAAGGCCTCAAGCGTCTCAACTAACTCAGGATCATCGAGCTTGTCGAAAAGGTGAGTCGCGTAGTCACCCTTTTGTTCATCTGTACCGGTTAATAGCAGCGGCAGAACCCCAAGCCCCTCAAAAAGATGCGCTTGGCCGCCACCGATCATACGACGGCCAATTTTCAGGATCTGGAGCGCCTCCTGTGCGGAGCGGAGTAGGCCAGTCGCTGTTTGCGCACCAGTGCCTACGCCAATCGTTACCTCACGAATATAGACATTAGTCAGCGGCTGCGTGATCGCTGAGAAATGCTTTTGGAGAAGATTACAGAACTTTCCATAATCAGTATCGGCCGCATCTTTTATGACGAGGAAGGTGTCGCCTCCTAAGTAACCAACTAGGTTGTCCTGACTCTTGCTGAAGAAGCTGTTGAGGCCATGCTCAATATCTCGCTTTTTTCCGGCGATTAGATCGCTCTTCTCGCCAAGAGGTGTGCCCGCCGTTTGCAGATAATTTTCCCAGAATCCTCGCAGTTCGACAGCAAGAACCACTCTCGGTAAGTCCGACCGATAGCCTAGCGCGGCCAGCTGCTGTTCAAACTCCTCCCCATCAATTGTGGTTGGCTTATACGCAACCCGGGTCAATAGCAGGTCAACGGCATCGGGACGCGGTCGATGAGTCGAAAGGAATTGGTGGATTATGAGATCGGCTAGGCTTTGAATAATAGAAACGATACCGCCATCCTCTGATTCGACTATGACGATGCCGTAAAAAGTACCGTCAACATAAATTGGCACCGCCACTAGCCCAGGCGCCCCTTCGAGAGCCATTATTCGCTTATCCGGCGAAGGCTGTTCGGTTAGTCTGTAATTTTTACGCTTAGGGAAGTCATTCGCCGCCGGATGCACTTGACCGATCCGATCGGTAATAGCGATCGGACGACCGATAACCTGCTTAATATTTTGGAACAGACTGTCGAGAAGATATGGAGACACGGTTTCCTCCTTTTATAGCATTACACAACCATCACACATATCATTCAATCACTTTAGGTATTACATCACAAAATTTTAAAGCAAATTATGGAATATCCTATAGTTTCAGTTTTCGGTTGGAGTTGCTGCAACGATTGGTGTCAGCGGCAAGCCAAAGTAACGTTCGATTGAGTTTCGAGCCACTGGCGCCGCAACCGAATAGCCTTCTCCGCCGCCCTCGACGATCACCGAAACGGCAATCTCGGGGGATGAGTAGGGCGCAAAGGCCGTAAACCATGAGTGGGTCTTGTCCTTTGATTTTGACGTCTGCGCTGTACCGGTTTTGGCCGCAACCTCAACATTGAGGGCGTTAAACGATCGAGCTGAGCCTGTCAGAACTGTCTGGCGCATTCCCTCGCGAATCACCCGCAAAATATCTGAATCAATAATCGCCTGACGACTCACTATCGGCTGCTGATCCTGTGAGCCCTGCTGCCCGCTGCCGAGTAGTGTTTTAACCAGACGTGGCTGGTAAAGGGTCCCACCGTTAGCTATCGCCGATGTGGCTCGGGTCAGCTGAAGCGGGGTGACAAGCAAATTACCCTGACCAATGGCCGTATTGTACGTATCACCCAAAAACCAGCTTTCCTTTTTGATTCGTTTTTTCCAGTCTGGACTGGGCACTAAGCCCTTCGCCTCTGCGCCAGCGCCAAGATCAATGCCCGTGACGGATCCAAAGCCAAAGCGCTCTAAGTAGTTCTTGAGACGATCAATTCCTAGTCCATTAATTTGCTTATAGCCACCTCCGAGAGCGAAAAAGAATATGTTATTACTCTCTGCGATTGCTTGACGTATTGCCGTGCGGCCGTGAGTTTTCCAGTCAGAAAACGTCGTTTGACCAACAACGATCTTACCCTCGGATGTATCCAGTACAGTATCTGGCGTAATTGTTTTTTCCGCCAATGCCGCGGCCCCAACAAATGGTTTGATCGTCGAGCCGGATGGATACTGCCCCGCGATAGCTCGATTGATCAACGGTGCGCCGGGGTCTGTGAGAATTTTTTGACGCTCTTCGGAGCTGAATTTGCTTGAGAAGAGATTGTTGTCGTAGTTTGGAAAGCTAACAAGGGAAAGCACATCGCCGCTCCGAACATCCATCACAACAGCCGCGCCGCTCGTTGCTCCATTTTTCTCAATCGCCTCACGAAGTGCCTGGGCAGTCACGGCTTGGACTTCCGCATCCAGCGACAAGACTAGCGACTTGCCAGCGATCGGAGGCGTTGAGCCGATTGGTCGGACTGCTCGTCCCAATGCGTCGATCTCGAGCGTCTCTGTTCCGGGCTTGCCTTGAAGAAATTCGTCGTAGCTCTGCTCAACGCCAGACTTGCCAACATATGCTGTCGGAAGCAGCTCTGGTCGAGAGCCAAGGTCCTGAGCAGTCACTTTACCGATATAACCAATAATATGGCCAAGGCCAGCGAGAGTGCTGTACTGTCGACTTGGTGATTTCTCAATCTCAACTCC
>CAYGDK010000004.1:10757-14433 GCA_964348645.1 uncultured Candidatus Saccharibacteria bacterium
CAAGGCCAGCGAGAGTGCTGTACTGTCGACTTGGTGATTTCTCAATCTCAACTCCAGTGATGCCTGATAACTTTATCTCCAGAGACAAAGCGCGATCGCGATCGATACCGTCCTCAAGCGTTAAGCTCTCCTTATTCTTTGCCGCCAGGGTTTGGGTCTCCAGCTCCGCAATCGGGCGGCCGAGGGCGGCGCTTAGTACTTGTAAGTAAGCAGCGCGCTCTTCTTGTGCGCGCGGTAGTTCATTTGGCCTAATCACTACGGAGAAGCTCGGTTCGTTTCGAACGAGCGACACACCTTTACGGTCGAAGATCAGACCTCGGGGCGCCGGAGTCGCCTTAGCCTCAAGACGATTACCCTCGGCCTGGGAAAAGTTTTCAGCGCCTTGGGTAATTTGCAAACCAATGAGCCTAGTCGCCAAAACCACTGCGGCAATTACTGTGATGATTCGGAAACCGACAAAAGAAGGCGAGAGCTCTACGTTCTCTTCAAAATTTAACGAGTCGGTTGCCCCAGTCCCTGTATTTCGGAAATCATTCTTCTGGTCCGCCGGTTCATAGTTAGTATCAAACTCATTTTCGATCCTCTTTAGAGAGCTAATCGGTAGAAATGGATCAAAAAGACCACGATCATCAGGCCTAACCAGTGATCGACGGCGCCAAATAGTCGAAAATAAATGCTTCAAGTAACTCATAGCCTCCTTCCTGCCCAGCGTTGTAAGAATTTAAAGCGAATGCCGACCGTATAGTAGAGGATCGTCCCAGCGAAACAATTAGCAAGAATGCCAGTCAGGATTGTCATCAAATCGAATGAGCCGGTGGCGGCACCCAGCACGAGCGCGAGCCACAACGATACAACACCGAGCGCTAAAATAGCCAACAGCACAGAAGATACTTCAAAAAAACGTCCCTTTAGCGTGTCTACTAGAAAATACGAACCAACGAAGATGAAAACCCAAAGCAGTGGCGAGGTGAAGCCAATCAGGCCGAAGAGTAAGCCTAATATAACTGCAAATCTGAACGCATCACGCTGCTGGCCGAACCAACTAAATGCCCATATTAGTACCAGTCCGAAACTCAAGCTGAAGAAGGTTGATGACACGCGACCAAGCGGACCAAAGTCTAATACCACAGCGATTGCCGCAAGAGCTAGCTGAAGAACCAACATTACTGCCGAACCACCAATACACTCGTCAAATTACTCGGGTTAACTGGCGAGCTCACTCTCAGGGTGAGAAAGATCTCCTCTTTAGCAGAAATAACCTCTTCAACGACGCCAACTGCTATTCCGGCCGGATACAATCCTTCGAGCGCAGACGTGACTACTGGCGATCCTTTTTCGACCTTGGTATCGAGTGGAATATTTTCAACGACAAGCCCTCGAATGCTGCCCTTAAGTAACCCAACCGTTTGACTCTCGGTTAGCATTACGGGCGTTACCAAACTCCGATTGCTGAGCAGCCAGATCTCTGCCGTTGAAGTAGAAACATTAGTAACTTTACCTATTAAGAAACCGCTCGAGACAGCGGCCTGACCAACAGCAACTCCGTCAGCCGTCCCACGGTTAATTGTAATTGTTTGGTAAATACTTGTCGGTGAGAAATTAATAACTGTTGCGGCTACTGCGTCAAAGTCCGAACGGCCAAGCTTGAAATTTAAATCCTTTTTCAACTGGTCGTTCTCACCACGGGCAAACTGCAACTTTGCGATCTCCGCCTCCTTCAATAAGAGCTGTTCACGTAGCTGAGTATTTTCCCTGGCCAAATCGCTAACCGTAAATAATACCGAGAACGAGGCCTTAATCCGACCGCCAGTATTTGACAGGAACTGACTCGGTCCGCTGACCGCCACCCGGAGCGCATCGCGTACCGGCTGAAAAAAGTTGAACTGGGCGACCACCAAAATAATAACTGCTAGGAGGATCAACGTACTGCGTCGACCCAGCCAACGTCGCATCTACTTTAATGCGCTCGAGAGCAATACCGACTCGAGCGTCTCTAAATCTTCAAGCACAACACCAGTTCCCCTCGCTACACAAGTTAGCGGATCGTCGGCAATGAATACTTTAGTCTGCGTCGTCTGAGAAATAAGCGTGTCCAGCTCGCGCAGCAAAGCGCCGCCACCAGCCAGTACGATGCCACGCTCCATAATGTCCGCCAGCAGCTCCGGCGGCGTCTCCTCGATTGTTACTTTGACCGCCTCGACGACGGTGGTAATGGATTTCGAAAGTGCCCGACGAACTTGCTCATCGTTAATGATTACTTCCCTAGGCAACCCAGTCACCAGATCACGGCCGCGCATCGGCTTCTCGAGCTTTTCACGCAAAGGAAAGGCGGAACCCACTTCAATCTTAATCCGCTCTGCCGTCCGTTCGCCGAGGAGCAAGTTGAAGTTATCCCGAGCAAAGTTGATTATGTCTTGGTTCATCTCGTCACCTGCAGTTCTTACGGATCGTGATGCGACGATGCCACCCATCGATATTACAGCCACCTCAGTAGTACCTCCGCCGATATCAACGATCATGCTGCCAGTTGCCTCTTGAATCGGCAGTCTGGCACCAATTGCAGCAGCAACCGGCTCTTCAATCAGAAAAGCTTGTCTGGCACCGGCGTTCATCGCCGCCTCCTCGACGGCCCGCCGTTCAACTTCCGTGACGCCGTATGGTATACCGATGACAACTCTAGGCCGCGGCAATAGCGAGAACTTTTCTTTGTGCACACGGTCAATAAAGTACTTGAGCATTTGTTCGGTTACTTCAAAGTCCGAAACTACCCCATCTACCAACGGACGCGTTGCCACAATGTGACTCGGTGTTTTACCGACCATGATCTGTGCCTCGTGTCCGATCGCTAGTATTTGTTTCGTCTTTTGATTTAGCGCCACCACCGATGGTTCGTTGATGACAATTCCCTTACCGCGCACATAAACAAGAGTATTGGCCGTACCCAAATCGATACCAACATCCTGAGAGAAAGCACCAAAAAGACGGTTCAACATATTGATGGCATTCTAGGCAAGCTCGTCGTATTAGTCAAAGACGAGCACTGCCTTGTCGCCTGTAGTGATCGTTGACTTGTTTCCAGTCCAGTCGTGGATAGAATCCATCAGATTATCAAAAGTGTAACGGAACTTTTCGCCGCGCCTGGTTCCCGGATCATTAGTAATAAAACCGTTGGCGTCATATCCACGAATGACTAGCATGTGGTACGGTGGCCCACCCGCCGTAAAGTTTGGGTTATTTAGCAATCGACCCGCAGCAGGAATAATAACTGGCCGGCCGTCAGCAAGTTCTTTCTTGATTTCGTTGAGAGTCGGGTTGCTGATTATTCGGCCAGAAGACATCGAGTAGTAGTCGCGAGCAATTCGGGACAGCTCTTTCACCGTGACATCGTACTCATAACCTTTACCAGTCTGCCAAGCCACCAAACTTTTCAGCTCGTCGTCGATTGACTGCAGCGAACCGAATGACTGTTTGAGCCGAAAGTAGCGTACCATCATTAGGCTCGCCTCCTCACAGGTTTCTTGGTGCAACGCGTCCCAGTTAGCAAATGGGGCCTGAACCATAAACGGAACATCTAGCATTACTTCACTGGGCAAGTTGACCGGCTTAGTGACTGGTGCAGCTGGAGCTTCCTTCTTGGGAACTGTTACACGAGGCGCAGGAGCAGGTTCAGTCGCCG
>CAYGDK010000004.1:14533-22860 GCA_964348645.1 uncultured Candidatus Saccharibacteria bacterium
GGAGCTTCCTTCTTGGGAACTGTTACACGAGGCGCAGGAGCAGGTTCAGTCGCCGTATCAGTTAGCTGAAGATAATGATCGTGCAACAGCAAGCCGATAATTGCCGCGTATACGGCCAGCGCCACAAAGAAAAGAATATTCTTTTGCCGTTTAGTGGGTTTAGCCATACTAATAGACTATCACGCCGCTGTTTGAAAAAGTTGCCCAATTACTTCGCAGCTTGGCGGCTGACCAACTGACTCGGCCAGCGATCGGATCGTTGATAATAAAACTCGTTGGGTTCTCAGCACTGCCCCTAAAACCGATTAACGTCCGGGCATGCTCGCCCTTCCAGGCTTCAACTTTCCGGCCCGTAGGTGTTACCCAGGGATCGTAATAGCTAGTACCCATCACTCCCCAAATGACGATCGGGTTACCTGCTTCTAATTCACGGGCTGCATCTGAAAGCGACATACCCGTCACCGCCCGACTAGGTCGCCAGGCGCTAGAGGCTCGAGCAATCGGCGCCCAGTGGACACCATACCCAGTCGAATTTTGGGCACCATTAATATCTCCAACAAATGCCGAATCCGGATCGCCCCAGCCGCCACTCGTTCTAGCTGTCGGGTCGTAACCAACTCGCGCCATAATTTCGTCCTCACTGACGCGCACACCCTTACCTGCTAAGGCCATTTTGAGTGCCGCCGCCTCGCACGATAGCGCCCGGTCTTGTCGATCCCAAGCAATGTTGAGCAGGACTACTTTTTCCTCTGTTGTAAAACGAACGATCGTTTCGCCCGAACTCGGCCGGCCGTATTGCCCAACTGCACCGGCCCGTAAGGTGGCCGTGTATGTTGTATTGAATGCCCAGCCGTCAATCGGTGTGATGGAAAGGATGTGACCATTTCTTGAAAAACGTATCGGCGTCGTTGGCGATATCGTCAGCTTCTCAGCAACAGACGACTCGCTCGGATCTTGATCGAACGTCAGGCGAATCGACGCAGTCCGACTAACACCCGACTGCTTATTCGGATAAGTACTAACGACGCGGAGCGTCCCGGCGGTCTGAAAACTAATTTGCGTCGCACTAAATCGGTCACCCGCTTGGTCGAGACCACCATCAGTAAATGAAACGGCATATTTCGTATCAAGCTTCAAATTTTCGGTCGCCTCAAAGACTAGACTGTTATCGTCACGCCAGCTCCACTGTCCCGGCAAACTAGGCTGCAGGGATATAACACTATTAATTGACGCCCGATCCATTGGACGAGAGAACTTAATTTCGATCAGTCGCTGAGTAGGGCTCACGCTCTCACCTGTCGGATGAAATGAAGATATGTTAGGCGGAGTCTTAACTGTAAATAAACGCTCAAAAATCTTCTCCCGGTTTGAGCGGCTAAGAATCGTCCCGCTCGACTGCGGACGAAAAACGACTTCGCGCTCTGCAATCAATTTATAACTTTGCCCAATTGCTAATGGTTGAGTTGGCTTAATAAGATACTGATTGTTGATGGTATCGTGTTCAATTGTCACCGCCACTTCGGGCTCGAGACGAAATGAAAAATCCACTTCGTCAGTTATCGGTTGGTCGAGCGCTAATCCAATCGTCGAGTCTGTCGGAACATCACTGGCGCCTTCCGAAACAGAAGCACTAACGATCGTCGGTAATGGCAATGTCGTGGCGGCCAGCTCGATCGTTTGTGTCGGTGATTGCGCAAGGAGCGGGCCTACGGATTCCAGCACTACTTTATATTCCTGATCTGGCGCCCAGACTGTTTCTGGAGTAAATATTGCCGTACGAGCTAGGTGACCCGCAACGTCACCTTCCCACGACCAGCTTCCCTCCACTTCGGGACTAATTGTCAGCTTAAGAGCACGTCGATTGACCGGGAAGTTGAATGAAAGCGTCAGCGGTTCCTTTAAAGTCAGCTTAGAAGATTCACCCGCAAAGATCGCTTGGGCGGTGACGGGTGCGTAGTGGCCGGCTAGAAAAAGAGCGAGCCCGATCGCAAAAACAGCAGCCGACAAACCACCAATCAGTACCTTCGGATGACGCGTCATCCTACTTCTTTCGGAATCTCAGATCTTTAAACGCCGGGTACATCGGTCCCCAGAGTGCCCCGAAGAGCGCCACCGCCGCCACTTCCTCGATTGGAATGCCAATTAACGTATAACCAGAAAAGGTGGTATCAACAATCGCGCTATAACCGACCGGAGCCCCAAGTAATCGCACAAGGGCAAAGACAACGATTACGTAAAATAAGGCCATCGCCCCGCCGGAAAACAATACGTCCCAGAGCAAGTCGCGACGCAGCGCAATAATTAACCCAACTTCAAAAAGCAACGCAAAGATTAACGGCCCGACTGTTTCCGAGGTCGTCATCACACCGAGCAAAAAGACGATTGGCCCAACAAGCATCCACAGGAGCGGCTCACGTGAGCGATCATGCAGCTTGAAGAAACGACTAAAAATTACCTCATAGGCGGCCGCAGCTAACGCTCCGAGCATAAAGAGAGTCAGTAGTCGCAAGAGTCCGAACGGAAAGTTAATGAAGTGAAACGTTAGCGGAAAAGCCAGGAGAACGGGAACGGCCAGCAAGCCACCCCAAATCATCGGTCGACGCACATCTGGCCGCAGATAAGCTCCAAGACCAACAAGTATCGTTGGAATTAGCAGGATAGCAAGCGCAACGATTGTCATTAGAAGTATTGTGCCACTTTGGCGCTATGCTCCGCGAGGGTTTTGGAGAAATGAGTCTGGCCCTTGGCGTGAAAAAAGAATAAATAGTTGTGTTCGGCCGGATTTGTTGCCGCCTGAATGCTAGCCAACCCTGGACTACATATCGGACCAGGTGGCAAGCCTTTATTTAGGTAAGTATTGTACGGCGATATTACCGACTGGTAATCGCTACGGGTAATCGATTTCCAGGAACCCTTTGCGTATTGAATCGTTGGGTCAGCATCGAGCTTCATGTCGATTTTGATTCGATTACTGTAGACACCGGCAATTGGGGCACGGTCACTTTGACTCTGTGCCTCACGCTCAACGATCGAGGCTAATATGATCGTTTCTGGCGTGATACGCAGTGCCGCTGTTTTCTCCTTGAAATTGTCACGCATTAGTTTAATTAAGTTGTCAGAACTAATATCGATCCGAACATCGTAAGTATCGGGAAATAAGTAGCCCTCATACGGTATCGCTTTTTCTTCAAAATCAGCGACATTCGTTAACTTTTTTTCCTCAATGAAGTACTCAGCCATTTGCGCTACCCGCCAGCCTTCAATAATAGTGACGCGGGACGTCTTGTATTTGCCAGAACCAAGCATCCAGCCGATCGAGCTGGCGGACTGTGATTTCGCTATCTCGTAAACCCCGGGCAGAATTTTGCCGCCAATCAGTTTTATGTAAACAAAAAAGGAGAAGCTGTTCTTTATTAACCCGTCTTCCTCCAACTGTCGCGCCACCTCGCTCGTTGACGTACCCTCAACCACCACAAACTCCGTCGCCGAAGAATCTTCGGCACCGACCGCACCCAAATTACTAATAAACACGCCAACCACAGTTAAGATGGCAAGGAAAAGGATGAGGGCGATTATCTTAAAGCTTCGCATTTTCCTCGAGGTACTGCTGTAGAATTAACGCTGCGCTCGCCTGGTCCAAACGACTCTCGAGTTCTTTTCCGCTCAGTCCTTGGCCGCCCAGAATATCTCGCGCCATGAAGCTTGTAAGAGTTTCATCGACAGTCTTAACTTCGAACCCCACGACTGTCGACAGTCCGTCGCAAAACGCCGAAATCTTGGCCGACTCTTCACTTGGGCCACCATCTTCTTTTACGGGTAGACCAGCAACGATGCCGCTAACCGCCCCTTCCTCAACAATTGTTTTTATTTCTTCCAGTGCTCTTGTGCGAGCAGGTTCCACGTAGAACGATTCGCGCTCACCAGCTCTAAGTGTTAGGAGCTCCCGCGCCAAGATCTCACCAACTGCAACGCCGATCCGCTTTTGACCGATATCTAAGCCGAGATACTTCATGGAGTTGGAGTTTCAGTTGTCGGCTGTATTTCACTAAACCCGTATTCAACAGTGATGGCGCTCGCTAGGAAGGGTAATCGATCCATCCACCACGACGGCGATAAATCAATTCTTACCTCTGTTGCCTGAAAATCATCCTTAAGGCGCTGCTCAGCCTTTGCCCGAGAAAAATGCTTAACCGCTTTGGCCAGCTCACCCTTGCTAATGTCCGGAACGCCAAATCCTTTGCCGGCCGCGGTGATGGTCATTACAGATTTATCGGCGCTAAATTCTTTGAAGATTATCGTAATCGGCTGATCGGCTGGGATTTCTAGTCGCTGACCGTCGTCGATCTTTCCCGTCAGAGATTCCCGAACTTTCGCTTCAGCCAACGTTTTGTCGAAAACAAGTGTTGACGCCGTTGTGACTAATGTCACCGTTGCCGCATCAACTTGCTCGCCGACTTTCTTGTCGCTACTCCTGGTCTTGGGCGTCAAAGTTACGCTCCCCTCGATAATCGTTTGCCCTTCGGCTTTGGCTGTCAGCTCAGTAGTAGCTTCGGTTGATGCCTGCGCATCAAGGTCGGCCAAACCCTTGTCGATATCCTCTTGTGTTAGCACGGTCACCTGCTTCGTTGTACCACCGGTAGTTGAACCTGTGCCGCTAATTCGGCTCGACTGTCCGCTGATCGTAAAAGTGCCGTTGCTAATGTTGTGTGCTTCACCGGCGGTCTCCGCTGTTACGGCGACATTGACAGCTGTTGAGCTACAAACTGTTCCGCCGGCGCTAAAGCTACCGGCCGGTATGGTCAGCGCCGCGTTAGTAGTAAATGTTTTAGCACTGGCGGTCACCTTGCTTCCAGCTGCAACGCTCCGCGACTGCGTATCTTCGCAATTCTTGAATGATATTGTTCCGCCGGCCTTTGTCCCGATGTCTTTCTTACCGGTGGCCGCAATTGGCTTAGTAAGTGACTTGTCAACGCTTAGTAAATTGCCCGGTACAGTCTTATCGTCTGCCTCTGTCACCGCTCGCACGGCGAGTAGTAACTCCTCGCTGACGGCTTTTGCCGGCAAGGTAACCGTTACTGTCGCTTTTGGCAGCATGACGTATGTAATACCAAAGGCTATTAAAATTAAGACGCCAGCTGCCACCAGCGACTTCCACGGAAGCTCAAAATGGAACTCACGACGTTGAACCGGTCCGCGGCTAATAATTGTGGGCAGCTCGATCGGAGCTGGTTCAGGACTCGTTTTCACCGGTGGCGTCGAAGCTTCTTCGTGCGAAACTTCAAATGTCTCATGAGCAGCTAAGGCACCCACATCAACTATTGGAACAGTATCGGTTGGCGTCTCAATCTTTACGCTTTCAGCTTCGGTAGCAGTTGGGATCGGTTCTGGCTCAACAACCGCCTGTAGCGTTTGGCCGCTCGATGGAACGTAGCGACGAATCGGCGTACCGTCCGGTAAAGTCTCAGGGGTTACTGGAGGCGAAGCAACTGGCGACGGACTAGCTGTAGTTTGTGGCGGAACATTGGCGGTACCGCGAACGTTCCCAAGCGTCGCGTATGTTTCGATACCAACTTGCGTCGCTAAACGTTGACCAACTTTATTGCCAGTGATGAGAACCACTTCTCGATTCAGTTCTTTTGCCTGTTTAGCTAGTAGCTTTAAATTGACCAAGCTCTGGAAAAGCGTGCTATTTTTCGGCAGAACAAGCGCGACTTTTCCGCCAGAAGCGCCGGCCAGCTTATCGATGACCGAAGTTATCTCTTCGTTTGGTTCAAGAAAAATTTGTTCCATGTGTGATTCTATTGTTTTATCCCGCTAATTGCGCGACGCATCATCGACTCCAGGACTGTTCCTTCTCCGACAAGGTCCAACCCGACGTTACCCAATGCCAACGGCGTGACGTCGCCGGTATCAGTCAACGATTTCGTCTCATCTATCATTGTAACAACGTCGTTAGGCTTCAAAAACTGAACGTCGGGCAACCTGGCGAATGGCAGTCCCTTGATCCAATTTTTATCCAAGAGCGCCGAGCGGACTTCGGGCAGATTGCTGCCGCCGCCACAAAGCAGAACTTTGGACGGCAGAAGGTCTGATTCGCCAAACTCCTCAAGTGACAGCTGGAGGGCAGAAACCCAGACCTTTATATCGTTACCGAGAGCATGTCGGACGAGCTCGGCCTTTTCCGGCTCAAGCTCACCTTTTGAGTATTTTAGTTTCGACTCTTCTGCTTCCGGAAAGCCCTCGCCCAATACTGTCGCGACCCGCTTGGTAAAAGCACGTCCGCCGATAGCAAACATCTTGGTTCCTTCGACGCCACCGTTGCGAACAACAGCAATATCGGTTGTGCCGCCGCCGATATCAACAAAAATGGCCGCAAAATCGGTCGATTCTTCATCGAGGCACCGCGCCACTGCGTACGGCTCAGCCGCCACCGCCAGCAACTCCATGCCTAATTCACGAACGATGGTTTCAAGCGCACCCAGCTGGACGATCGGTGCAAAGGAGTTGTAAACACCAACTGATAATTCCTTGCCCTGGTAGCTCATTGGGTTAGAAACCTTGTAGCCGTCGATCACCACCGAAACGATCGCCGCATTGACGAGCTGAACATCGATCTCTTCAAGGCCAGTTTCGGTCGCTAGTTCGGCTCTCGCTCGCCGAAACGCCTCCGCCTGAACTTGGTTGACGATATCTTGCAGTTCAGCCATCTGGATCTGAGTTGCCGGGTTGGCACGAGTAACTTTGATACTGCTAGTGGCACCCTTAACTAGCTCGCCAGCAATACCAACGACGGCTTGATTTGGTAAGAATTGGGCCTGGTTCGCCGCTTGCTCGATCGCTTTTTCGCAATTCTGCGCAACGCCGTGAATGTCGGTCACTCCACCACCCTGCATATCACTCAAGCGCTGACGTTCCCGCCCGACACCACGGACGTAACCACGGCCATCGATGACTTCAAAGACCAAAGCCTTCACGAATTCCGTGCCAATATCGAGTGAAACCGCCCAATTGGAGCCCCGTTTTTTCTTCCCCCCGAAGATGCTCATAGTTAGGTTCAGCTTACCAAGCCATACCAGATTGCGCAAAGAGAAAAATTGATAAACGCATTCAAAGTGCAATCATGCAAGGAGCTGCTATAGTAATGCCATGAATGAGCACGAATCACCTGAGTCGATAGAGGCGCCAGAAGCCACACAAGAGCCCGGTCAAATTGAATCGCAGAATATTCGGAATGAGATGGCGGCAATCGAGGAAGATATTGAAGCAGGCAACACGCTTACGCCTGAGTTACTTTTTCACTACCAGGAGCTTGGGGGTATGTTGGCCGACACCGAAACCGATGGCGAAACCGCTCGCTTTTTACTCGCTTTCGATTCCGCTACGCTCAAATTTAAGTCCGGATTTATTGAAGCGGCTATCGAAGATTTGCAAGAGCTGGCCGATGCCGCATATCAACGGGGGGAGGAATTCGACCAGATTGTTGAAATGGCCGATGACCGCCGCGCAGAATACGAATCAGCCCTGTCCAAGCAGCCAAAGCCTTAGTACAAGCGCGCCTTGATCCGCCGGACGCCCTGAGACGAAGCTTCTTCTTTAAGAATCTTAAATTTACCCAGTTCTCCAGTTCGGCTAACGTGTGGTCCGCCGCACAATTCCTTGGAAAAATTTCCGATCGTGTAGACCGTCACCTTTTCACCATACTTGGCACCGAATTCGGCTTGAGCGCCACTTTTCAGCGCCTCGTCCCGGCTCATCTCCTCTTGTACGACAGGTAGGTCGGCCGCAATCTGCTCGTTGACGATCGCCTCCACTTTTTCGAGCTCCTCGGGAGTTACCTTGCGCTCAAAATTAAAGTCTATTCGAAGTCGCTCGCCAGTGACATTCGAGCCCTTCTGAACGACTTCCTTTCCAAGAACCTCTTGCAACGCCGCCAATAATAAATGGTGAGCGGTGTGATGCTTGATCGTTTGCGGCTCATGGTCTGCTAGGCCACCTTTGAATTGTCGCTCCAGACCCGCTCGGGATATCTCTTGGTGCTGAGTAAAAAGTTTGTCGAAATGATCGTTACTGATCTTCCAGCCAAGCGCCGCCAAATACTCAACCACTAACTCACGAGGAAAACCGAACGATTCGTACATATAAAAAGCGAGTTCCGTGATCGCTTTCTCATCAACTTCAGTATGATTCTTCAGCCATTTTTCCAAATGCAAACGCGCCCGGTTAAGGTTTTTTTCAAACAACTGCTTTTCAACCAAAAGGACTTCGAGAATGTCTTCTTTATTGGGTAGTTCGTAGGCAGTCGCGTAAAAAGCGTGGACATGAAAAAC
>CAYGDK010000004.1:22960-24965 GCA_964348645.1 uncultured Candidatus Saccharibacteria bacterium
CTTCTTTATTGGGTAGTTCGTAGGCAGTCGCGTAAAAAGCGTGGACATGAAAAACTGCTACATCCCAATCGAAAGCGGTTGAAAGTTGGCTCACCAGGAATACCGTTTTTCGGACTAGTCGACGCAATATGTAATCGCGACCCTTATTACCCGGCAAGACGCCGGCGCCGATCAGAAAGATTGCTGCTCGTAAGTGATCAATAATAATCCGACTCTCTCGAGCCTTATGAGGATCGGTGTGACTAACCCAACTGCTAAAGGGCTCAATCTCCCAGACCGATGCCTTACCAGCAAGAACACAGGCCAATCGCTCCAACCCCGAACCGGTATCGAGTCCGGCGTTAGTGAGTTTAGTAAATTCTCCCTCCCGGTTGCGATAGTACTCGTTAAAAACAAGATTCCAGACCTCGACGCCATCAACGTATATTTCTGTATTTGGTCCACATGGGCCTTCGTCACCGGTCGGTCCCCAGAAATTATCCGCCCGACCTTCGCGCCGAACATCGGTTACCCCAAGCGAGTGCCAGACGCCCTCAGATTCCGTATCGGCTGGCGTGGTTCGGTCGCCGCCAAAAACAGTAACAAAAATTCGATCTTTCTCAACGCCCAGCACTTCAGTCATAAAACGCCACGCTTCAGTAATCGCCTCTTTCTTGAGGACTAGAGAACTTTTCTGACCGAAGCGGAAATTGCCAAGCATCTCGAAACTAGTCAGGTGGGTATCGTCGCCAACTTCAGCAATATCACTGGTTCGAATGACTGGCTGAACACTGGCAACACGATCCGATGGTGCCGCTGACGGATCAGCATAATAAGGCTTAAACTGCTGCATTCCAGCCGTTGTAAATAAGACCGACGGATCGTTCTGCGGCAAAAGGGACGCCGCGGGCACAACCTGATAACCAACAGTGGAATAATATTCAAGAAACTTCTGGCGAAGAAGGGCGATATGCATAATTACCTCAAGAGATTCTGCCAAAGATCCTGAATTGGGGCGACAGCTTCGTCGTTCTCATCGACGTTCTGAGTGAACAAGAAGTTTCGCCAAAACTCAGTCAGCGGGATAGTGCGGATGATTGAAAGGTCACGTTTCGGCTCGACGTTAAAATCTTTAGTGGCCGCTCTGGCGCAGAAGTCTCCGTATATTTTGATATATGCCTCACGCATCGCCAAAATCTTTTTGGCGTAGCCGACTGTGCTCGTGATTGGTGTTCCGGCCTCGTACAGCTTAACCGCGCCGCCGCCGCCGTTATAAGCAATTAAAACTTTGGTTAAGTTGCCCCCGTAGCGATCGTTGAGCTCCTTGAGGTGAAAGATTCCCATTTGAATCGCCAGGTCTGGGTTACCGAGTAGCTGATTGGCGTTAAACTTCGCACCCGCTTCTGGGCCATAAATTGTAGTGTAAACACGCTTACCGGTCGAAGGGATAAATTGAGTCAACCCCACCGCACCGGCGCCGCTTCGGGCGTTCGGGTTCCAGGTGCTTTCGGCCATAATCTTGGCGGCCTCAAGGTGAACATCAACACCGTATTCCTTGCTCCATTTACAGAGAGATTCTTCGTACTTAAGCGGGTAGGCGACGCTGGCAAATAGAACTGGGCCAAGGATATAAATCAGTACCCCGATACCGGAAACTACGATAAACGACCAAAGCCACCACTTGATTGACCTCGACATCAGCTTCAGTTTACCTGAAGCACTTTCATCCACCAAGCCAACGTATTATTTAGTGCGCGAGAGAGGACTTGAACCTCCACGGGATTGCTCCCACAGCCACCTCAAGGCTGCGTGTATACCAGTTTCACCACTCGCGCAGATTATTAAACTGACTGTGCCCGGGAGAGGAAAGGCGCTTCACTTCTTCTCCCGCCTGCGGTGGTCGCAGTGAACCTTGGGTTCAAGTCACCACCGAGGCAACAAGCCGTAGCCCTTTGCGAGCTACCGTCTCGTTGTGCCTGGGAGAGGACTTGAACCTCCACGCTCTTGCGAGCACTGGAACCTGAAT
>CAYGDK010000004.1:25065-29216 GCA_964348645.1 uncultured Candidatus Saccharibacteria bacterium
GCCTCCCACTGCTTCACGATTTCAGTGGCCAATGTTTTGTTCGGTTCTTGATCGGCCACCGTTAGGGTAAATGGTGTCGTCGGGATAGTTTGACCATCGACGATCGCCTGGCGAAGCGCTGGTTCGCGAAAAGGTGATTTATTCAGGTTGAAAATGACGGCGAGATATCGCTCCATCGAGTACGACTTAAGTGAGTAACCGGCCGGGATGCTCACATCAACAGCTTCGGCGCCATCAAGCTTCTTTTTGGATAACGCCTGCTGCAACTCTTCTTTCGTTGCGTACGAGTGGACGATGATTTTATTCAGGTACGGCAATTGAGCACCTTCTTTGGGATTACGACTGAATATCGTCGTCTGATCAGTAGCCTTGCTGACTTTATATGGACCGTAGTCGAAGAGCGGCTGAGTCAGCACCAGCGGTAAGCTCGGATTCGGCTCGACGGTCGTCATCACGATCTGACCAGCCTCGTTCTGCTCCACAGACGCCGAGCCAAAAAGGTCGATGTTGTTCTCAAGATCGGTAATAATTTCGTTACGATCGATCTTTTCCTTAAGAGTGAAGTTATAAATCGTTTTATCTGGATTAACTTGCCAGTCTTTAACAAGGACGTTTGCTAGTCGGCCGTCGGTATCAAAACGGAAAAAACCAACCTTCGTTAGCCTTAACGCAATTTGGCGCAGCTCTTGCTCATCACCAACAATCCCCTCGACATAGCTTCCGCCAGCGTTAGGCGACCCGTCACGACCAACTGTAAATTGACGGTACCAGTAAGTACCACTCACAACGATCACGACCGCGAGCAGGGCTAAAATTACCTTCTCGTAATAACCAAACAGTCGAGCAACAGCACTACCGACTCGACGCGGACGTGACAAAAAGTTATCAAGCGGGGCTTTCATTGAATGTGGCTAGAGCGAACTAATCCGACTCATCAGGCCGGGATCAGCAGCTGCGCGATGACGGCCAACAGAAAGATAACCGCCATAAGAACAGTTGCGCGCAATAGAATTTTTTCAACACCGCGGCGACTCCGGTACGACATACCCTCGCCACCAAACGCCCCACCTAAGCCAGTTCCTCGGTGCTGCAATAAGACCGAGATGACAAGAAGGACACCGGCTATGATTTGTGTGACCTGCAGAAAACTGGTCATGTACCGGCTATAGTAGCTGTCAGTCAGTTGAGCGTCAACCCAATAAACCTGCAAATTGAGGCCAGGAGGGGAATTGCACCCCTGTAAAACGGTTTTGCAGACCGTTACCTCACTACTCGGTCACCTGGCCAATGACTGTATTTTACCCTGAAGGACGTCGAAAGGCGACCCATTTTATCCGCCTTCTATGCCTCGACTTTGCTGAAGAAAATCATTATCATTAGACTTCCGGTGTCAAAAACCGGTCGAGTTAGAACCTATGAAGTCAAATAAGACCTTCTTGCGCCTCCTCTTTGGAGGGCTCTCCATCATCGGCTTTCGGGCCAACATGGACGAAGCAACCTTCATCGCCGAGGGTGAATCATTCTCAACCATCGACCAGATCCTCTGGATGGCCGATAAGTTTCCCAAAAGTGAACACTGCGTCCCAACGCTCCGAAGGTTCGGCAGCCGAGAGCTGCTGCTTCACTGTCGGCGCATCAACATCAAGCTGAAGGATGACCACGGACGCACGGAGCTCCGGATCGACTGCCTGGAAACGGCGTCGTCTTCGAAGCACTGCGCCAGCATCACCCTGACGTTTGATGCCAAAGGAACCTTTGCCGGCAACGACAACCTGGCGAAATTCGCCACTGATTCGAGTCGTGGCAATCTCCACTTCGAGCTGGCAGAGCTCCGCAACTGGCTCGAACCGTTCGGGGTCATCACTCCCGAACCCGCCAGAGAAGAAGATGTCGTCAGCGGCACTCTCGTCACCGCCCTCGCGTAGGGCACAAACCGAAACCGCCTGGTCTCATTCGACCAGGCGGAATCTTTATATACTTTCTTGAGCGGCAGACCGGACTTGAACCGGCGACCTTCTCCTTGGCAAGGAGACGTTCTACCAGCTGAACTACTGCCGCATGTTTCACTACTTTACTGGTTCGAAGGGCAAAAAGCAATTGCTTGATCATTGGTACTTTAGCAGTTACGATCGGGTCGTATTATGGCCAAGAAGAATAAACGAAACATCAAAGCACTAATCGCTAAGCGAGCAGAACTACAGTCGCTTGCTCAAAAATCGACGCTCACCATTCCAGGCGCGCCAAAGGCTAGCGTCAAACCTATCGAAGAGCTTACAGCTATCGATACGCACCAACCGACTACTGTTTCGGCGCATCACGGCAAAGAAATCTGGCGAACACTGTTAGCCACTGGTGTAGTCGCGATCGTTCTTACGTCAGTCATCGTCGTTGACCGACAAAAACCATTCCTTGAGTCATTCGGTGCCAAACTGTACGACGTCCTAGAGCTGGGCAATTAACTCTATCGGCTGAGAAATATACGAGCTAGCAGCGTTACCGGCGTTCAGGTTGCGCACAAAGAAAATTACACTTAGGGCGAATGCCGCCAAAATCAACAGAACTAAAAACAGGTCAATAAAAACTTTTAGCGGACCGCCGCCGCGTTCTTCTTCCATTTCTTTACTCTACCGATCGAGCCGATTGAAAGCGATACTGAATCGCTTCAGCAACGTCGGGTGTTGTTATTTCTGGCCGACCGTTCAGGTCGGCAATAGTACGAGCCACTTTGATAATTTTGTGATAGCTTCGACCAGTAATGACGAACTTCTTCGATGCTTCTTCGAGCAACTCGTGCGCTTGATCGCTAATACCCGCCACTTTCGCCAGACGATCCGCCGGCACGTACGCGTTCAAGACACCACCGTTGCGCTCTTTTTGTACGCGCCAGGTCCGAGTAATAAGCTGTCGCAGCTTAGTTAGTTCGTCGTTACTTTTAGGCGGTCGGCGCAAGTCTCCCAACGGAACCGCACCCAGCCTAATGCACAAATCGATCCGATCCAAGATCGGCCCGCTGACCTTTTTTCTGTATTGACTGATTTGGTGCGGACTACACTGACAATCTTTCTGGCCAGAATCGAACCAACCACACGGACACGGGTTCATCGTTGCTACGAGCGTAAAAGCCGCCGGATACCGCACGGCGCTACTTATTCGGGAGACGTGAACTTCGCCGTCCTCTAGTGGTTGCCGAAGCGCCTCCAATACCTGACGTGGGAATTCTGGTAATTCGTCCAAAAAGAGTATGCCCCGATGAGCCAGGGAAATTTCGCCTGGCTTCGGATTTGTGCCGCCGCCAATAACTGATATGTGGCTGGCGGAGTGGTGCGGCGAACGGAACGGTCGACCAAGCGATCGGGGCGATAGTCCAGGTTTGAGTTCGTGAGCAATGCTGTGTAATTTTATCACCTCAAGCAGCTCATTCGACTCAAGTGGTGGTAATAACGCCCGTAACCCGCGTGCCAACAACGTCTTACCGGCTCCAGGCGGCCCTTCGAGCAATATATTATGTCCACCGGCTGCACTAATGACGGCAGCGCGTTTAGCTTTTTCCTGGCCCTGGATGCGCAGCCAATCATCGCTAAAACTGTCAGTCTGAATATTTTCGCTCGGTTGCGGATTCGGCGTTGGGACAATGCCTTCATTGAGCCAATCGATCACCTGACTAAATGTGTCTAATCCAACTATATCTATTCCTTCAATCAGAGCTGCTTCTTCGACATTTTGTCGGGGGAGGATAACCGTCTCGCAACGCTGGAGTTTCGCCCATTCAGCGAAAACCAGCGCGCCGCTAACTGGCTGCAGGCCGCCGTCAAGAGATAACCCACCGAGAAAAAGTACCTTCTGGACGTCTCGAAGCTTTTTAAGCTGACCATCGGCAATCAATATCCCGAGCGCGATTGGCAGATCAAAATGAACACCTGATTTTTTACGTTCCGATGGCGATAGGTGAACAGTGATTCGGGAAAGAGGAAACGTGTAACCAGTGTGTTTGATCGCCGAGCGAACCCGCTCGCGAGATTCCTCGACTGCTTTATCGGCTAAGCCGACGACCACAAACCCGGGCAAACCCGATGCGACATCAACCTCTACCCCCACGGGCAAGGCAGTAACTCCTTCGGCAACCGCAGAAGGAATTTTGTATAACGCCATGC
>CAYGDK010000004.1:29316-36264 GCA_964348645.1 uncultured Candidatus Saccharibacteria bacterium
GGCAAGGCAGTAACTCCTTCGGCAACCGCAGAAGGAATTTTGTATAACGCCATGCAGGTCCCTGATCTTATCTAAGGTCCGAAGATTATTACAAAGAATCCGAATAAACAAATCGTAATGACGCTCCAGCCCATTAGGACGATCGGTAGCCGCCTGCCTAGCACCGCCAGCACCGTGCCGGAAACGTAGGCTAGCGCAATTAAAACCAAGGTTAGGATATTTGGGCCACTGGTCGGCAACGGCTCGGCAACAGCCGCCTGAAAGCCGGGAGCGCTGACTGAAGAGAACGTTAGGATAACGCCAAGTACAGTTAGCATCACGGCGAGCGCCGCCTGAGCTCGCGGAGCTACCAGCGTCGGCATACCTTGCATCGCCGCCCACTTATAGAATAGTGCCAACTGTCCACGCGGATAAAAGGTTCCGTGACAATCGGGACAAGTCCAAACTTTTAAGCCGGTCGGACCGGCCTCATGATCCGACTGCTCGAGGAGTGTTTCGTCAACGGGACAGGATAAGCTCATGTGGCGAAGTGAGTAATTTGGCTGTGGTATATCGATGTCCGCTACGGCTTCGGGAAGCAGACCTTCGTCGGATGAAGCGTCAAACCAAAAGCCGCTACATTGCGCACAACGGCGCACCTGCCGACTTCCGCCGCTACTAGCACGGATCGAAACCGACTCAAAGTTCCCCTCACACATCGGACAAAGCATTAGCTAAACCATATCAAATAACTAGCCAGTCGCAAACTTCCGCACGAGCGTCAAAGCGTCGTCCACTGATTTGCATAGTTGCGGCCGCCCGTGATGGCGCCACCATGTTAATTGCCGACGAATATAGTGTCGGCTCGATTGTTGGAATTCGGCAATTGCGATCTCACGATTCATTTGTCGAGTTAAGTAATAACTGGCGAATCGATAGTCCAGCCCGATGGACTGCAGCCAGTCATGCGTAATACCGCGAGCGACGAGCCGCTCAACTTCGCCAACCAGGTCATCAAATATTCGCTCAAAACGCTCATCGGATCGCTCATATAAAACCCCTCGGTCAATGTCGGACATAATCACTAACGACGCAAATGTCGGCTCCTCCTTCAGTTTGGCGTAGCGTCCTTCGCCCAATGCATAGCCCTCAAGTAACGCGCTGACGTACAAACCGGTTCCGCCAACAACTATTGGCAGTTTTCCGGCAGCATGAATTGCCTCAACACTCATACGCGCCGACTGCAACCAATCGTGCAACGTGTACTTTGTTCCTGCTTCAGCAACGTCTACCAATAATTGCGGTATTCCCTCAATTATCCGCGCCGGCAGACCTTGCCATTCACCCGGCACGCCCTCTTTATTCGTGCCAATATCTAGCCCGCGATAAACTTGCCTGGAATCTGCAGAAATTATCACTCCGCCAAGCGCTTTTGCGATCGCGGTGCCTGTAGCAGTTTTGCCAGAACCAGTTGGTCCAACAACAGCAATTACCTTGTTTGGCGCGTTAGTATATGTCGGGAGTAGATTGTTGGTTGGCATTTTGTTATTTTGACCGAGCAGATGTTAACCATAAAACGCTTAGCAAAGAAATTTTACCAGACCAAGGATGAAAAACCGGTCATTCGCTCGCTATCTCTGACCCTGAAGAAAGGTGAAGTGTACGGCTTCTTGGGACCAAACGGCGCCGGTAAAACCACAACCGTCAAACTTATCGCCGGACTCCTCTTTGCTGACGAAGGCACTATTACAGTTGGCAAGTTTCCAGCCGGAACACTTCAGGCACAAAAGCTAATTGGGTTTATGCCAGAAAATCCACAGTTCTACCGCCATCTAAAAGCCAGAGAAGTGCTCGAATTTGTCGGCGAGCTGTTCGAACTTGACCGAGAGACAATCGCCAAGCGCAGCCAAGAGCTACTAGCCCAAGTCGGCCTTGCCGAGTCAGCCGAGCTGCCTGTCAGAAACTTCTCCAAGGGAATGCACCAGCGCCTTGGCTTTGCCGTCGCTCTCATGAACGACCCAGCATTACTTGTTTTGGATGAACCGCTCGACGGACTCGACCCGCTTGGCCGACTAGATTTTAAGCGCCTAATTACCCGTGCGCGCAGAGAAGGACGAACCGTTTTCTTTAGCTCGCACATTCTCAGTGACGTCGAGGAGCTGTGCGACCGAGTCGGCATTATCGTTAACGGTCGCCTAGTCGCCGAAGACTCACCGCGCAAACTCATCAAAGGAACAGCCAAAACACTTGAAGAATTCTTCGTTAATCTTGTGAGGAAAAATGACTAAAACCATCTGGGCGATCGCCCGCAACACTTTCCGCGAAACTATCCGTGATCGCATACTTTATTCACTCGTCGCTTTTGCCGTGGTTGTTATTGCCGCAAGCTTGCTTGCCGGCTCTGTCTCGCTCGGTCAAGAAGTACGCGTCATTCAGAACTTCGGCCTGACCGCCATGCTCGTCTTCCTGCTGATTATTACCGTATTTATCGGCACACAACTGGTCTATCGAGAAATAGAACGTAAAACCGTTTACATGCTCTTATCAAAACCAGTTAGTCGCGACGCGTTTTACCTGGGTAAGTTTGTCGGCTTATCGCTCACGATTGCCGCCGTTACCGCCATTATGGGAACGGCTTTCATCGCCCTCGTTGCCTTCAAGACCCACAACGTCGCCCCCATCCAGGTAATGGCGATTATTATGATGATGCTCGAAGCCTGGCTCCTGACCGCGGTCGGCATGCTTTTCAGCGCTTTTACTGCTCCACTATCAAGCGCCATTTACACACTTTGCTTGGCCCTGATCGGTCACGCCAGCACCGCACTTTTGGCTGTTGCCCTCAAAGGCCAGCCGGCTGTTAAGTACATCCTGGAATTCATTTATTACGTTTTTCCCAACCTCGAGAAGTTCAATTTGCGAAATGAAGTTGTCTTTGGCGCGCCAATCGACTGGAGCTTTGTCGGCTGGGGGGCGGGTTACGCCGTTGTCTACACTGCCGCCCTACTTTTGCTCGGCGTCGCCATCATTCGCAAGTATGAAGTCTAAGCGGACCGTTTTTCACCCCGGGTACGCCGCACTTGTCTTCTTGGTGCTGGCGTACGTCTTTCAGGTAAACCAAGATACTCATCGGTTCCACGCGCCGAACAAAAGCGCCGTTAATGTAACGCTCAACTATTTCATCGAGCCGCAACCGCCATCTTCGTCAGCAGCCCGTCTCTCAAGTTTCGGTGCAACAGAATTTCTAGCTGACTGGTACTGGCTGAAAACCATTCAATATTACGGTGGCGGTGACCCAAGCGGTCAGTACCGAAAACTAGCCGAGCTATTCCATCTCGTTACCGACTTGTCACCCAAGTTTAAGGCCGCTTACAAAACCGGATTACTAATCTTGCCTGGCGAAGGTTTTGTTGACGAAGCACTGGCACTCGGCACCAAGGGGCAGGAAAAACTCTCTAACGACTGGGAGCTACCGTACTACACCGGGCTTGTTTGGCACATCAGTAAAAAAGATTACGCCAAAGCCGCCGCCCAGTTTGAGCGAGCAGCAACCCTGCCTGGCGCACCGGCCAACGCAAAGTTATTTGCAGCTATCTATTACAAAGAAGCGGGTACAAGGCAGACTGCGTATCAAATATTTAAAACGATCTACGAGACTTCCAGCGACGACTTCACCAAAGAACGAGCCAGGAAATACGTCGAGCACTTAAATATTCAGTTCTTCCTCGAAGATGGAGTTAGCCGCTACCGGACACAGTTTGGCCGCCTGCCCTCAAGCCTAGACGAGCTTGTGGCGCGAAAGGTGATCGACTCCATTCCACCCAGTCCGCTAGAACGAACCTTCACGCTCGACCCCGCCACCGGTGCCGTTAACGACACTAAGTAAGAGTCAGTGGGATATCAAAATGTTTTGTGGCAATTTCGGCAATTGCCGTACCTAGCTTGGTCGAATCGTGATAGAGCGGTCGCGTCTCATCGATAACATCAAGTGAGAATACCGGCATACCCGACAGTATATCGAGATCGGTTGTAATATTTCGAACGGAACCTAGCCTTCCCTCTTTCTTGGAGACCATTACGCTACGACAGTTCACTAGAACGCCATCGAACCTAGTTCCATTTACATACTCGCGCAGTGTGTTGACGTGATCTTCGGCGCTAAAGCCTTCGGTCTCGCCACGCTCAGTTGAAGCATTACAGATGTAGACTTTACGGGCCGTGCTTTTCTCGAAAGCAGACTTTATCTCTGCGATTAGAAAATTAGGCACGATACTTGTCTGCAAACTTCCCGGACCAACCAGTATTAAATCCGCCTCACTAATCGCCTCAACGGCCTGAGTGTTGGCTGTCGCTTCTGGCGGCAGTAGGTGAACGCGACGGATACCGTGACGGTGACCAAGGACGGGTATGTCTTTTTCGCCCAGCGCCATTTGGCCGTTGCCAAGTTCGGCGACAACATGCACATGATCAAAAGTTGACGGCAATACCCGTCCGTTGATCGCCAAAATTTTACTCGATGCCTCAACGGCCATGTCAAAGCTGCCAGTAATATCAGTCAGAGCAAGTAAGAATAGATTACCCAAACTGTGACCACTAATACCTCTTCCTTTACTGAAACGGTACTCAAATAATTGCGTGACTAAATCTTCGTCATCAGCCATTGCCGCCAAACACTTACGAACATCGCCAGGCGGCACGACGCCCATTTCGCGGCTCAATCGACCGCTTGAAGCGCCGTTGTCGGTCATGGTCACCACCCCAGTAATATTTGCTCGATACTTCTTGAGTCCGCGCAGTAAGGCGGCCAATCCGCTCCCTCCCCCAATTGCAACTATGTTGGGGAGAGAGTTCATGGGATTAGTGGGTAGGTAAATTCCTCCGTCGACGTCGATTTACTCCACGTTTGTACGTTAAATATAGTTCGGCGAGCGGCGCTCTGATCCCCAGCAGTCGCCTTGACCAACACCTCAACCGGACCGATCGCCTTAAAGTCGTCCACCTGAAAACGCCAAGTGAACCTGCCCAGCTCATCTGCTGCCACGTGGCGGCTATGTCCGCCGCCATATGTTCCTTCCTGGTACCGCAGAGCTAAGTCTAGTTCAGCAAACGGCACGGCGCGGATCGAAATAACTTGAAACTGGCCGAGTAGTACCTGGGAGCGCGATAAGTCTACGTCTAAGCGAAAATCACCTGTCGACTGCTCTTGGCCGGCAAATTCAGCTAACACCGTCTGGCCAATCGCTACCGGTGTACGTTGGCGCGCCACTTCCTCGTTCCAAGTGACACCTAGTCCGGTGAGTACCAGGGCGATTATTGTAAAGAATGTATTACGGATCGACTTGGACATGCCCTTGCATTGTAGCAAAGGCCGCCTCGTCGCCAAGCCTCGAGTCTTTTGTCGGCTCGCAAAATGTGGTTATGCTTATTAAGCTAATGCAAACAGATGTTCTAATAATTGGTTCGGGGATGGCGGGCTTAAGTGCGGCTGTTTATGCCGCCCGTTACAACCTCAAAACGCTCGTTATTGGTCACGAATTTGGCGGCGCCACGTCGACCGCTTGGACGGTCGAGAACTACCCAGGCTATGTCGCTATCGACGGCTATGACCTGATGATGAAAGTCAAAGAACAGGCCGAAAAAATGGGCGCCGAGATCGTCACCGACAAAGTCCTTACCCTTGAGAAATCCGGTCACAACTTTATTGCCAAAACCGAAGAGAATCGTGAGATTACCGCCAAAACAGTCATGCTCGGCTGCGGCGCCGCCCGTAAACTGCTCAACTTGCCTCGCGAAGAAGAGTTTGCCAAAGGCAAAGGGGTTCATTACTGCACCACCTGCGATGGCCCGCTCTATAAAGAAAAAGTGGTGGCCGTTGTCGGTGCCGGTGATTCAGCTGTTAAGGGTATTAACCTCGCAATTCAATACGCCCATAAGATTCACTGGCTTATTCGCGGCGATCAAATTAAGGCGGAGCCGTTCAACTACGAAAAAATCAAAAAGTATTTTGGCGACAAAATCGAGATCCACTACAAGACCGAGATCAAGGAGCTAAAAGGGGAGAAGCGACTCGAATCCCTACTGCTCAGTACCGGCAAAGATTTGCCTGTCGATGGCCTGTTTGTCGAAATTGGTTCGCTGCCCGAGGTCGAACTCGCCCATCACGTCGGTGTCGAACTCGATGAGCTCGGGTTTATCAAAGTTGATAATATGATGGCCACCAACGTTCCCGGCATTTACGCCGCTGGCGACGTGACGAACTTCTTCGGGCACTTTAAGCAAGATATTACTGCTGCTGCCATGGGATCGGTGGCCGCCACAAGCGCGTTCAAGCACATCCAGCATCACGAACCATCCGAAGAAAAACAAACAAACGAATCCTTCTAATCTGTTACGGATTTCGATAAAATACTAGATAGAACAATTTGGGTCGGTAGCTCAGTGGTAGAGCAGGAGCCTTTTAAGCTCTGTGTCGTGGGTTCGATCCCCACTCGACCCACGAACGAAGTGAGTGGTAGATGGGGAAGGAGCAACCGCGACTATCCCCACTCGACCCACCAACGTACGAGCCGCCTTTAGGGCGGTTTTTGCGTTAGGTAAAGAGCGGGGAATGAGTCGTACGAATATCCCCACTCGACCCACAATATTATCACTCCCAAAACGATTGATTGGTTTTGGAGAAAGTGCTATTTTATTTAGACCTGTTTACTCTCCTGTAGGCAGAGATTCGGAGGAAATGCTCTTTTGAACAAGTTGAACAGCAAGCTCGTCATGAAAACTGGTCGCCGGCAACAGCCGGCCCCACGCCGAAGTGGTTCAGGGGGTAACAAGCGCGTTCGCGCCATGAACAACGGCAAGCGCTGACGAGAGCGCGCCAACCAAAAACTGCCCGACGCACCACGCGTCGGGCTTTCACTTATTTAATAGTCGCTTCGGCTCTTGCCGATTCCGCCGGTGGCCACAAGCGCAATCAAC
>CAYGDK010000005.1:0-31093 GCA_964348645.1 uncultured Candidatus Saccharibacteria bacterium
GGTACGGGGCGGGGCTTCGGGGCGATGGGGTCAGGCCTGCGAGGCGAGCCACTCAGCGCGGCAGCGTTCAGCGTCGTGAACCCGACCAGCTAGCGAACGAACGATCCAGCTGAGTTCCGTCACGCATTCATCAGCAGCCTCTTCCATGCGCGCCGCAAGTTCGGGGAACTGTTCCAGCGTGGCAACCAAGGGGCGATCGAACACGTCACAGCGCGAAGCGTGAACATGAACGGTGCCATACTGCGCGGTCAGCGCAGCAGCGCGCACGCCATCGAAAAGGCTGTGATGGTATTGCGCGGCGCCGCAAGCGCGGATCGTCTCTTTCATGCCGCGCCAGTTCTGGGCCTGTGCCATGACGAGGGCAGCGCGAGCGGTTTCGAGTTTCATGCGGTCTGCTTGTTCGGCGTTCATGCTTTCCCTTAATGCATCCCTTATGCCACGCTTGAGCGCGCCAAGAACGGGCCGGATTACAGTGCATGATCGATCCGACCATGATCAGTCTGCCATACCCTTTCTAGATCCTGCTGGTTTTCGCATGACACGATTGTCATACCATTGTGATACCGGGACGATCGCTATGACATCGTGATCATGCCCCGCCCTTTCGTGCCTGCGCGCGTGCGATCTGTGCTACCCTGCCCGCTGTGGCACTCTTGAAAGAGCTGGGTTCGGCTGCGTTCCAGGCGATAGCCGAGCAGTACGTGCGGGCTGATGGCTGGTTCAATACGGTGACCGGCCTCGGGACGGCTGCCGCGGACAAGTCGATGTCCACGGAGTTCACGCCGTCGGTGCCGCTCCGGCCGGAGTTCACCAGCGAGCTATACCAGGGAGACCCCATCGCAGCACGTATCGCGAACGCGCGCCCGAAGGGCGCCCTGCGGCGCGGCATCCTCACGACCGATGCCAGCGTGACGGCGGACTTCGTGCGCCTGCGGTGCGCGGACATCGTGGCGCACGGGCTGGGTGCTGGCCTGGCCACCGGCTGCGCCATCGTGGTACCTATCACGGGAGACCCCAGCCCCGAGAAGCCACGCGCACCGGGGACCCCCCTGAAACCCATCGAGCGGCTGGACATGTTCGACCGGCTGCAGCTGGAGAACGATCGCACCAGCGGGATCCCGAAAGATACCTTTCGCGTCAGCCCGCTCGATGGCCCCCAGTTCCTGATCCACAAGTCGCGGTGCCTGGTGTTCGGCGGGGTGCCCACGCTGCACCGCAAGAAGTACGAAAACAACGGCTGGGATCTGAGCATCTTCGACAGCATCCTGGCAGCCCTGCGAAAGTTCAATGATGGGTACCTGAACCTGGGCCACATGGTGGGCGATGCGTCGCAAGGTGTCCTCACGATCAAGGGGTTGATGGCGCAGCTCGGGCAGACGGGCGGTAAGGATCGCATGGCTGCGCGCGCGCAGCTGATGGCTTTCTTCCGTGCCGTGAACCGCACCATGATCCTGGATGCGGACGGGAACGAAACCTACACGAAGGTGGCCACGTCCTGGGCAGGTTTGCCCGATGTGATCGATCGGTTCGCGAACTACCTCAGCGCCGTCACGGGGATCCCTGTGACCGTCATCATGGGGCAGGCACCCGCTGGCCTGAACGCGACCGGAGATAGTGACATCCGGCTATGGTATGACGAGGTGAAAACGTACCAGCAGAGCGAGGTGGCACCTGCCCTGAACTCGCTGGCCGACATGATCAAGCCAGGCACCACCGTAGCCTTCCCCGAGCTGTATCAGCTCACCGACAAGGAGAAGGCGGAGGTGGAGCTACTACGCGCTCAGAAGCATAAGCTCTGGGTGGACATGATGGCCGTGTACCCCGAGGAGATCGCGCGCGCGATCGCTGACGGCAAGGAGCCGATCCCTGTCATGAGCGAGCGCCTGCCTGCCACGGTGCAGGACCAGCCCGATCCCGCGGAGCTGCCCGCGCTTCCTGCCGCTACGCCCGAATCCGCGGAGTCCAAGATCACGATCACCCCCAGCGATCAGACCATCATCACGACGGTGGCCAAGGCGCTCGAAAGCCTGGGCATGGATCCCATGACGTTCGGTCCGGATGACGCGAAGCTGACCATGCTGGAGTTCAAGGCCAAGCGAGGCGCACTGGTGGCCGCTGCTGCCGCCGCTGAGGCAGGCACCGACCCGAACGCACCGCCTGCCGCGCCAGCCACTCCTGCCCCCGTTCAGGTCGCACCGCCCGAGGCGCTGACCGTGAACGAGATCCGCGCGAAGGACGGCAAGACCGAGCTGCGCAAGGATGGCGAGAAGGATCCCGATGGCGATCTGCCGTTCGTGGAGTACCAGGCGAAGCACCGTCGCGTGGTGCGCGTCGGGCTCAAGGAGAAGGTATGAGCGTCCAGTTTTCCGATGACGTGCGCAACGCGCGAGCCGCTGCCATTGAGGCAACGGTAGGCGCTTCGCCCACGCTGGAGTTCCGAACCGAGGCGAAGCCGGCGAACTGCGCTGCTGCCGATGTCGGCATCGCGGTGGCTACCGTGGCGCTACCAGCTGACTGGCTGTCGGCTCCGGCTGCTGGTGTGATCAGCAAGGTGGGCGTATGGGTCGCCACAGCGCTGGCAGCAGGGGCGATCGGCCATTACCGAATCAAGCAGGGCGCTACCTGTCACGAACAGGGCACCGTCACAATATCGGGCGGTGGTGGCGACATCACGATCGACAACCCTGTTACCGAGATCGGCCAAGTGATCACGGTAACGGGCTTCACCAAAACCGAGCCGCACGCATGATCACCACAGAGGATGGGTTGATTGCAGGGCTAGCGCAAGGCGAGCGATTCTCTCTGTGGAAAGCGTCGCTAGCTGCCGAAGGTGCGGGAACGTTCGCTAGTCTGTGGAAGGTTGCGGGCTTTCCGCCCGCTGGTGCGAACCCCCCACTATTCTCCGCCGGCAGTGGGTACATCCCTACGCGGACCACGTTAGGTGCGATCCCGTTCTCCAACCCGACGACGGACGCGCACCTAGGCAAGATCGCGATCACGCCAGTGACGGCAGGGACGCTGATCATTTACGACCGCGTGTGGGCATGTTCAGGTTTCGGAACGGTCGTAACTACGGCGCAAAACGTGACCACCCCCGGATCGCTGACAGCCGGTCGCGACCCGAACACCGGGGATGATGTAGAACCCTGGCTAGAAGTATACACAGCACCAGGCGCAACGGGCGCAACGTGGACACTGACCGGTGTAGACAGCGCAGGAAACGCGGGTGTTACGTGGGCGTACACACATCCGGCGAACGCTGAGAGCGTAGGTCAGATGATGCCGTTTATCAGTGGCGGAACCGCGGTCAATCGGGGCTGCCCGCAAGTAACATCTTTGCAATGCTCCGTGTCGAGCGGCACTGCTGGCGACATCGGGATCACATTGCTGCGTAGATTGGCCTGTATCCCCATGCCGCTAGTGAACGTGGCCACCGTGCTAGATGCCATCGCTTTGGGATTGGAGCGCGTGCCGAATGACGCCTGCCTGGCGATGATGATCCAGTGCTCTACTACCAGCACGGGACTTATCGGCGGCAAGCTCGTGATCGCTAAGGACTGACGTGCTACGCCCCGGTACGCAAAGACGGCATGTACTGGGGCCGGAATCGCTGGCCGTAACCCGTAGCGAGTTCTACGGACTGCCGCCACTGACGGCCACCGCCGATCAGGCGCTGCTGCCGATGTCCAGCTCGGGCACCGCCTCGGCCGCGCTGGCTGCAGGCCAAGGACTGACACTGCTGCCGATGTCCAGCTCGGGCGCTGCTGCAGCAGGCCAGGCAGCAGCCCAGGGGCTGACGTTGCTGCCGATGTCCAGCTCGGGCGCTGCTACGTCGGTGCCCCCGATGATCGTGGTGAATGGGCCTAGCGGTGGAGGGATCACGGTATCAACGCGCATCCCGCGAACGCATACACCCACCGAACCGAAGTCGAAGCGCGCACCCATCCTGCCGCGTCCCGAATCCACGCCATCCTTCGCCAGCGCAGCGCAAACCATGCTGCCGATGCGCTGCACCGCGGCAGCAGTGACCACCATCCAGGCCGGCGCAGCGGTGAAGTTGGACGGGATGATCAGCACTGCTGAATTCAGGATCGATCACACCCCCGTATCGCTGGCAGTCGCTGCATTCCGCGCGGACATGATGGCGCAATTGAATGCTACGGTGTGGATCGAACTAGGCGAAGATGAGGAACTCGAGATCGATGCGTAGGGGGCCCGTCCCCCAGCCACCCCTTGACCTAGCCGCGCAGCTGATGCGCGCCTACAGGGCGATGGTGCGCAGCTGGGCGGACTGGCTGGAGGCGCACGTGCTCGCGGCGTGGGATCAGAATCTGCCGCTCAGCCCCGCTCGCACCGACGCACCAGGCGATCGGATCGATCGGCTGATGGGGCAGGCAGAGTCAGCCTGGGCGCAACCCCCGCAGCAGGACATCAGCAAGGTAGCCACGGGCGTCAGCGCTCGGAACCTACGAGAGACGCAGGGCATGATCCGAGCGTACAGCCCGACAGGCGTCTACCAGGGACGGCGCGCCAAGAAGACGCTACAGGACCAGCCCACCCGTGGCACCATCAAAGGGATCTCGCTGAAGGGTGTCGTGGACTCAGCTGCACTGAAGGGGTTCCAGACAAGGAACGCGGACTTGATCCGCGGGCTGCGAAAGAAGACGAACGCGCGCGTGCGCGAGACGCTCGAGAAAGCCTACGAAAGCGGCATGCGGATCGATGATCTGCGGCGCAAGCTGGCCGATGAACTAGGCATCGCCGAAAGCAAAGCGGACCTCATCGCACGGGATCAAGTCCTGAAGCTGAACGGAGATCTTACCGAAGAGCGGCAACGCCAGGCAGGGATCGAAACGTACCAGTGGAGCACCTCAGGCGATGAACGCGTGCGCGACATGCACGCGGATCTGGATGGGACGATCCAGTCGTGGGATGATCCGCCCGTCACGAACGAACAGGGCGAGACCAATCACCCCGGGCAGGATGTCGGGGGGTGCAGGTGCGTTGCGATACCTATCCTCCCTGAGCTGCAGTAGCTTTCCGTTCCTTCTCTGCGTCCTTGCATTCCTGGCAACGGTGCGCGGGTCCGAACGTGTAGCCATCATCGGAGCGCTTCACCTCAGCGTTACCGTATGCCTCGCACGTGCTGGCAAAGCGCATCTCACACAGGCCGCATAGTTTCGCTGTCGCGCCCTCAGCCTTGATGAACATCCGTTCACCGGTACACTTTCGAAAGACACCAGCGCCGGGCCAGCGCCCCTCCCATTCAAGGTCAGTGTCGAGCGCTCGACAGCGAGCGAAAGCGCCTGTGATGCTGAACCAGATCGCGACGCAATCGCCGCATAGCTGGCCCGTCTTACCGGAATGCGATCGGCCGGTGCCCCCTTCCGGGGGCAGCACCGTCAGCACTACCCGCTTACGCTTCTGCACGGAAGAGCCAGCCCCCTACGCCGCAAACAAGAATCTTGCTGGGCTTACCGTTGCTGCCCCACATGAAGTTCAGCGACATGTTGCGGGCATCGGCAAGCGCGTCCGCTTCGTTCATGTCGAGGAAAGAAGCGGTGTTGCCGTTCGCGAAAACGACGAAGAGGTCAGCGGTTCGGTTCGTTGCGTTCATGCTTTCCCTTAATGCACCTGTTATGCCAACGTTGCGCGCTGCAGATTCGGGCCGGATTCTGGCAGCAGATCGATCCAGCTATGACAGCGCGATCATGTCGCGGATCGATCCTGCGGGTTTCTGTCATGATCGTTCTGTCATACCCTTATGATACCCGCGGTTTCTCTATGATCACTCTGTCATGCTGGCCGGATGTTCGGCGATCCGGGGGCGTGCTACCCTGCCCCGTCATGCCGAACGGCCCCCATACCCCGCGCTACAGCGGCACGCACACCAGCTGGCCCAGCTATGCGGACCATTGCCGCATGGTGATCGAAGGGCTGGACAAGGTGCTCCGCTTGCGGATGCGCCTCGGGATCAAGTATCGGGACGTCACGCTACTCATGCAGGTGGCAGCCGAACTGCGCGCGGACTTCTTGGCGTGGGAGCGAAACGATCCGGGCGACGATGCGCGCGGCCTGGCGATCGCCAAGCTACTTGACCTACGAGCGCAGGCCAAGATCGCAGGGGCTGAAGTCTAGGCAGCAAGCAACTTCCGTAGGTATTCTCGCGAGGCTTTGCGGATGGCTTTGGCTGCAGCTCGGTTGTGCCAGTCGCGCGTTTTCTGCGAACGCGCGAGGCTGTCGATCGGCAGCTTGCCGGTGTGGTCAGCTGCAACGCAACCTTCGGTGATCGCATAATTCACCCAGCGGCGATGCGGATCGTTCAGCGCACAGCCGCAGGTTCGGCAGTTGCCAGGCTCGAAGGTCGGTGCGCCTGTTTTCTCGATCACGATTGCGTTGCTCATAGACACCATTATGCACCCGTTCTGACTCACGTCAAGGGGGGCCACGTCGTTTTTCTTCGATCGTGCTAGATTGCCCGGATGCTCGGTGCCGCTGAACAGCGCTATGACTTCGATTCTGCCCCTCGCCTGGAGAAGATGCCGAACGGGTCCTATCGGATCGCTTGCTTCCCTACCAGGGTCGGTGTGTTCCCCTACACCCTGCCGGATGGCAGCATCCGCCGTGAGCTGCGCCCACCGGAGGAGGTGAACAAGGAGGACTCCTTGCGCACGCTGCGCGGTGTCGCGCTGACGGACCTGCACCCTCCGGTTCCTGTCACCCCCGACAACTGGTCCACCTACGCACGCGGGCACATCGGCGATGACGTGCGCCCCGACGGGAACATGATCGCAGCAACGGCCATCGCTTCCCATGCGGACCTGATCCGCAAGATCGATTCTGGCGATGGTCACGATCTGAGCTGCGGCTACATGACACAACTGGAGAACAGTAGCGGCATATGGGAAGGCCAACCATACGACGTCATCCAGCGGAACATCGTATACAACCACGTAGGCGTAGGACCCAAAGGCTGGGGAAGAGCAGGCACAGATGTAGCCTTGCGCGTAGATGGCGCTTACTGCACCCTTCCTGAGATGGCAACGCAGCGAATCGACGGGATCGACTACGAGATCGGATCGAAGGCCCACACCGAAAAGGTGGACCAGCTGATCACGGCGCACACCGCGCTGTCCACCGACCTCACCACCGCCCGCAAGGACGCTGCCGACGCGAAAGCGAAAGCTGACGCGTTGACCGCGAGCGTCCCGAAGCTGGTCCAGGAACGCGCCTGGCTGATCGCGACGGGGCAGCGCAAGGACAAGACCTTCTGCACCGACAAGAAGGACGCCGGCATCAGCCAGGAGGATCTGCTTGCCAAGGTGATCAAGCTGGTGCTGCCGAAGTTCAACCCCGTGGGCAAGTCTCCCGAAGCGATCATGGCGGTGCTGGAAGCCTACGCATTCCCGGACGCCGAAGGCGAAGAAGAGAAGCAGAAGGATCCCCCCGTCGCTGACCCCGCTGCGCCCGTTCCTGTGCTCGCTGGTGGCGCTTCGCCTGCTGCCGACAGCCTCTCTGCCGTGCGCGCTGCAGGCACCCCGCCTGCGACCGGACCCGCGCCGATGACGCTGGCCGACATCATCGAAGCAGATCGCATCCGTCGTATCGACCAGGCCAGCGTCCGCGCAGCTCGCTGAGCGCAGCCCCTTCCTTCCCCACCGTCCCACCATCCGAGAGAGATCATGCCCTACACCGGAAACGCCCAAGTCGACATCGCCACCTCGCAGCCCAAGGCGATGGAGGGTCAGCGATCCGATTGCGGATTCCAGGACGTGATCAGCTGCTTGCTGACCGTCGCCGCAACGGACGCAGGCCACATCGTCTGCAAGACCGCCTATGGCAAGGTGCGACCGCCGTCCACCTCCGCGGAGGTGACGGACCACGCTGCTGGCCTGGTCATGCTGAAGCTGATCAAGGAGCCGAACACCGCGGCAGCCCGCTTCGCCGTCGGCGAAGACTTGGGCGTGATGCGTGTCGGCCGTGGCTGGGCCAAGGTGAAAACCGGCACCATCGCCCACGATGATCTGGTGTACGTCTACCACGGTGCGACCGTGGCCGACCGCGGCAAGGTGTCGAACGTACCCGCGGCGGACTACACGTTGCTGCCTGGCGCGCGCTTCACTGGCCGCAAGGAGTCCACGACCCTGGCAGAGATCCAGTTCAACGATGCCGCCAGCGGCAGTGCAGGGGCATCGGCTCCTGAGTACCAGTACGTGACTGCCACGCTGGCGGCAGGTACTGTGACCGTCGCTGCAGGCATCCGCGTCACAGCGGCCAGCCGTGTGGTGGCCATGCCAGAGGCTGCGATCACCGGATCCACCAACTTCGCCTGCCTGCAGAACATCCCGGCCAACAACACCCCAGGTGAAGCAGGTGTCGGCGCCGTCATCGTGAACGCGATCACGAACGCTGGTGTGCTGGACGCCGACGCTGCAGGTGCCATCGGCATCCACATCTTCAACTGATCGAGATCGATCCTCTTCCCCCGTCTGAACCAAGGACCCTAAGATGCGTATCGATCCGAAACTGATCGTTGTCCCCCAGCACCGCCTGGACGCGAACGCCGCGATCCTCCACAGCATGGGGATCACGAAGTCCGATGGCGAGCGCTTGGACGCTGGTGAAACCCTCGCGTTCTCGCGGCAGCTGGAAGTGGTCCAGGCCGAGATCATCACCACGGACTTCCCCGCCCTGAAGGCGCGGCAGCTGCTGCCCCTCGCGACGGACGTTCCGCCGAACTCGGGATCCTTCGTCTGGCGCCGTCGCAAGGCGGTGGGCGATCCGAAGTGGATCGATAACGAGGCCGACGACATCCCCGAAGTGGCAGCCAGCTACGTGGAAGATCGCAGCCCGCTGCGCTTCTACGGCATCGGCTACAGCTACGGCATGCTGGAGGCAGAAGCCGCTAGCCGGCTGGGCATCAGCCTTCCAAGCGACAAGGCCCTGGACGCGGCCGAAGCTACCGAACGCTTCGGTGATTACGTCGCAGCCTTCGGCGACACCGACCGCGGGATCCCCGGCTTCCTGAAGGCCGAGGACACTATGGGTGTCAAGATCACCCCGACGGCGGGCTACACCCTGAACGTCGCGACGGCGACAGGCCTACAGTTGCTGGACAACTTGAACCTGTTTTCCGATGCGCTGAAACTTCTCACGGTGGACGTGCACGAAGCGAAGCGCATCATCATCGATCCGCGCAGCTACAGCATCATCAGTCTGAAGCGCGTGTCCGACACCGACAATCGAACCGTGTTGCAAGCCTGGCGCGAAGCGAACCCCGGCAAGGAGATCGTCAGCTGGACGCACGCGAGCACCGCGAGCGCTACGGGCGGTGTTCGCTGGACCGCCTACGATCCCGACGTCCGCAAGGTCAAGCTGGTCTGGCCGGTCAAGTACCGCAGCATCCCCCCGCAGGCGCGCAACATGCGTTTCGTGGTTCCGGGCTACAGCGAGATCGGCGGCGCCGTCATCATGAAGCCCGCTTCGGTGCTCTACCTGGACGGCATCGTATTCGCCTGAACCTGACAGCGCCGGCCATCCGGCATCATACAGACCCCGCCCGCGAGCTGCGCGCGGGGTCTTTTCGTAAGCCATGACCAGCACAGAATTCGTAGCCCTGATCCCCGAGATGGTGCCGCTACTCGCGAGCGCTGAGGGTCTGGCTTTGATCTCGGTGTCGCTGACGCAAGCAGCCCCCGAGGTGGGGGAGCTGTTCACCGAATGCGGCGTGTACGATCGCGGGCTGGCGCTGAAGGCAGCCCACTACATCGCGCTGTCGCCCTACGGCATCAACGCGAAGCTGGTCAGCGACGCAGGTAAGACCACCTACGGGGTGCAGTTCGATGCGCTGCTGGCCAGCGTCACGTGCGGGATACGGGCCTTCTGATGGCGAACACCGTCACCGACCGCGACAAGGGATACAAGGTGCTACTAGCCTCGCTGGAGGGCAGCAGCGATCTCGAGATCGCTGTCGGCATCCTGGAAGAGGACGGCGGCGCATCGTCAGGTGAAGGCCTCTCTGTGCTGGAGATCGCGGAGATCAATGAATACGGGATCGGCGTTCCTGCCCGTCCAGCGATCACCATGTTCGCGGACGCGAAAGCGGCCACCGCATCGAAGGAGATGGCAGCCGTCATCAGCGCCGCGATCAAGGCTCGACAGAAGCCAGCGCAACGACTCGACGCCTACGCGCAGCGCCTCGCTGGTGAGCTTCAGGGACGCATCGCACAAGGCACCCCGCCGGAGAACGCACCCAGCACGATCGCCAAGAAGGGAAGCAGCGTCCCCTTGATCGACGAAGGGCAGTTCCGCAGCAGCATCCGAGGGCGCGTGCGCGCGAAGGGATCATGATCGACTGGACGATCCTGAAGCCGCGCTTGCAGGCCATCGCTGCGAAGCTAACAGGCATCCCGATCCGGATGGTCACCTTCGATGGTGCAGCCATGCCCATGATCGATCCTGTCGTCGGCGCCATCGTCGAGCTGATGGTATGGCCGGCTGCTGCAGTGGGCGAGCCTGACATCCTTTGGAAGGACGGGGATCCCGTCGAGCCTTTCGAGATCGGTGAGCCCTGGGGCGGCGAGATGTCCAGCCCCTTGCTGGTGGAGTCCGTCGAATCCGTCCGTGAGATCAACCTGCGGATCAAGGTGACCTGTTTCGTCCACACCCCCGGTGTCGAAGCTGAGACGATCACCGAGCGCATTGCAGGGCGCATCTACAGCCTGTCCACGCGCAAGCTTCTGGAGGCTGCAGGCCTCGGGTTCAGCCGGCTGGAGTCGACCCAATACCCCACCACGAAACACGATCAACGCATCCGATCGGTCGGGGTGCAGGACGTCAAACTGTACATCGTGAACGTGGAAACCGACGGCCCGTATGATGTGCTGGAGACCGCTGAAACCGAGCAGGAGATCACAGCATGACAACGATGTTTGAGGACGTGCGCAGCGCCCACGCCATTGCCGCGAATGCCGAAGGCATCGCACTGCGCGCGCTGAACACAGCGCAGGACGGAAAGCAAGAGGCGCTCGCCACCACATCAGCGGTGATGAACGCCTACAGCGAGATCAGCAAGGAGCTGATCACCGTGCGCAGCGAGCTGATCACGGTCCGTGATGAGTGCCGCAAAGAAGCGGGCTATAACAGGCTGGCCTTCGATGACCTCGGACGGACGCTGAAGGCAGTGGAGCAAGCTTTGCGCGTCAGCGACCCGAACAGGATCAACAACGCAATGGCCGACTGGATGTCAGCTGAAGCCATCCAGAAAAGGAATCGCGCCGATCAGCAGGCTCGCTTGTTCCGCCTGGTGTACCCCGTGCTGGTAGTCTTGTTCGGGCTGCTCGCTTCTCGAATCACGTCGTGCTAAGGAGATGATGCGATGCCTACGCTAAACCAGGTGGCCAGCATGGCCATCACCAAGAACACCAGCTTCCCCACCCAGAAGGGTTTCGGGAACACGATGTTCTGTTGCTACCAGACCGTGCTGCCTGGTGTCCTCCTGCGTGAGTACAGCGAGCTGAGCGAGATCACCGACGACGGATTCACCGTCAACGATCCGCTCTACCTTGCGGCTCAGCTCGCATTCAGCCAGGAGATCAGACCCGAGTCGATCATCATGGGCACGCGGCAAACACCGTTCACCCAGATCGTCCGCCTCACGGTGATCAACATCACCCCCGGGTTCATCTACAAGTTCAAGGTGAAGGGCCCCGATGGGGTGATCACCACGATCGAATATACCGTGCTGGCTGCTGCGACTACCACGACCGTGGCCGCTGCGCTCGCTACCGCGCTCGGTCCCGTGGCCAGCATGGCAGCCGTGGCCGCTGTCGCTGTCATCACCTGCACCAGCACGGCCGGGCTGCTGGTGGACTACTACGATATGCCGGACCCCGACGACATGACGGTCGAGGTGACCACGGCCGATCCGGGCCTGGCCGCTGACCTGGCCGATCTGGAGAACGCCACCAAGAAAACGAACGGCGTGATCAGCTGGTACGCGTTCGCGCTCGACAGCTGCGGGCAGGCAGAGGCGCTGGCCGCTGCAGCCTGGGCCCAGGCACGTCAGGTGATGTTCATCCCGCGCAGCAGCGACACAGAGATCGCCGATGCGATGGTCACCGACGACACCTTCAGCCAGCTGAAGACGCTGGGCTACAGCCGGACAGGCCCGGTGTTCGCGCAAGCGGCGGTTCAGGACTATCGGGACTTCGCTGCGGTGGCCATGTTCTTGGCCATCAGCAACCCCGTGGGCAGCGCTTCGGCCGCATTCAAGGAGATGATCGGCGTCCTTCCGGACAAGCTGTCCTCCGGCCAAGAGAACGCGGTACGGGCCAAGTACGGCACCACGTTCACCACACTGAACGGGGTGTCGTTCCTCTACGAGTCGAACGTCTGCGACGGGGACTTCTGGGATACGACGCTGGGCACCGACTGGATCGGCGTGCGCATGCAGGAAGCCATCCTCACGGTCCAGCTCAACAACAAGAAGATCCCTTTCGAGGACATCGGGATCGAGATCCTGGTGAGCGCCTGCCAAGGTGTCCTGGACCAGGCCGTCATCAATGGCATCCTGGCTGCGTCCCCTGCCCCCGTGGCGTACGCACCCAAGGCGCTGGAGACGCTCGCCAGTGATCGAGCGCTGCGCCGGCTGCGCACCATTCGCTGGAGGGCGCGCTACTCGGGCGCGATTCACAAGGTCGACATCGCAGGCGAGATCGGGGTCTGATCATGAAAACATACGCGCTCTCCGCTTGCATCATCACCTACGGCTACGTGCCGCTGTCGGGCTTCGGTCAAAACGAAGCCTGGGCGCCCGAGCCGATCGGTGAACGCTTCACCTCCGTAGATGGCGTGGACGGCTCATATGCCATGAGCTACACGGGCGCCCGTCGTTGGAAGGTGATGATCTCGCTGCTGCAAACCAGCGAGCACAACGCCACGCTGACAGGCTTTCACGAGGCCGATCTGATCAGCGCCGAGAAGGGCGGGGGTGGGATCGTGTTCCCGCTAGCGTTCAAGGACCCGAACGGCCTGGACTTGTTCCTGGCCGCTGAGGCGCGCATCATGACCCCGCCCAGCTGGAAGCGGTCGAACAAGATCGAGGATCAGTCGTGGGTGCTCGAGACGGGCGCCGCGAAGTGCTACCTCGGTCGGCTAGGGGTAGACAAGTGATCAAGTCCTTCGATCGGGTGTTCGGCGAGGACGTGCTGATGGTCACCCAGTGGGGTGGCCGAAAGGCACTGGAGGCGCTTGCCTACGCTAGCGAGATGTCCGCTGACGGCGCCACTGCAGCAGCGAAGCGCGAGTGCCTGCTGTGGTTGTTCGATGCGCTGAAGGGCCACACCAAAAAGGTGATCATCGCCACCGACAGCAACGGTGGCGAACACCGACGAGAGATCGCGCTCGATCTCGATCAGCACTTCGCAGGCAGACCGGCCGAGATCATGCCGTTCGTGATGTGGGGGCTGGGGGTGAACACCGGGACTTTTACCGAAGGGGACCAAGCGTCCCCGATCGATACATTGATCCAGAAGGTGGCGCCCGAACAAGGCAGCTCGAAGCCCCCGACTGGCTGAACTGCTACCTCTGGCGGATCGTCGCCTCGCCTCGGTTCTCCAGCACGCTGATCGAGATCGAAACGCTTTGGTCGCTGGAGGATCTTCAGGAGGCGCACGCCTACCTGAACATGCTAGGAGAATAGGGCCATGGCAGCATTGCGCGAAGTAGTCGCGATCTTCGACATCCAGGTAAAGGATGCCGCGTTGCGCGCTGCTGGCGGTGCTGTCAACGGCATGTCCGCCGCACTGAAGGGGATGGGCAACCTGATCGCAGGTGCCGCGATCCTCGGTGGCATTCGGACCATGACGAATGAGATGGTGGACTTAGGGTCCGGCATCAATGACATGTCCGCTCGCGTCGGTGTCGGAACCACCGAGCTGCAAAAGTGGCAATACGTCATCGGTCAGACGGGCGGTAGCGCTGGCGACGCCGAGCCGCTATTCCGCACGCTGGCCAAGAACATCTCTTCTGTCGACGGTGCGGCATCGAAGGCTGGCCCTGTCCTTAAGGATCTACTTGGTGCCGACTACACCACCGAAGGCAAGGCGCTGGGCACCGTCGCGCGCGACGCAGCGGACGCGATCAGCAAGCTGGAGGACGGCCCCAAGAAAGCGGCACTTTCTCTCGAGCTGTTCGGCAAGGCAGGCACCAAGCTGCTGCCTGTGTTCAAGGAGGGCAAGGAAGGTTTCGATGCCATGATCGAAACCTACGAGTCATTCGGTGGTGGGCTGACTGAAGATGCCATCGCTGCGCTGGATGACATGGGGGACATGACGGACAACTACACCCTAGCGATGAACGGGCTGAAGGCCCAGATCGTGGTGGGGATAGCGCCCGCGTTCACGAAGTTCATCGGCATCATCGGCCGCACCGTCTCTGCCTTCAAGAACAACAAGGAGGCAGCCGGTCACATGAAGAACATGCTGATCGGTGTCGGCCTGGTGGCCGCTGCTGCGGGCGCTAGCGCGCTCGCTCCGTGGCTTGGCTTGCTCGCGATCATGGTCGGCGTCGCGCTGGTGGCGGATGACGTCATCACAGCATTCGAGGGTGGCGACAGCGCGATCGGTCGACTGCTTGACAAGGTGTTCGGTCAGGGTGCAGGGCAGAGCATCTTCAAACAAATCAAGGCTGACGTAAAAGACCTCGCCCCTGAGGTGGGTAAGGCCGAAGGCGCGATCGACAAGATGGGTGTTGTGGCGAAACGGATCGGTAGCAGTATCGCCACGTTCTTCAGCAAGGACATCCCCGAAGCGATATCACTGGCGTTCGGCATGAACAGCTCAGTCGAGGCCGGATGGTCCGGACTGCTGGAGAATCTTGGCGCAGCCTTCGGCGCCTGGATTGGAAAGATCAAGTCCGACATCAGGCAAGCGGTGCAGGAAGCCTTCCCCGGGCTGGTGTCCGCTATCGAAAAGATCCAGGGTCTGGTGAACGGAGATGAGGCCAGCCAAGGCACCCAGAACGATCGCCTAACGCGCATGGCCAGCAAGGGTAGTGACGGGCCGTCCAATCTCACCGACATGATCAACATCCTGCATGCTGAGCTACCTGGCAACGAAGCACTGCGCGCGCAGCAGGCCGGCGCATCTAACGCGGTCCTGCCTGGGCAGTCGGTGACGAACACGATCACCAGCGCCCCGATCATGAACGTTACGATCCACGGGGCAGTTGACGGAAGCGACGCAGCCAATAGCGCGATCGGTGCGCTGCGTCGCTTCAATGGCGAGGCCAACAGAGCTACCGTCAACGCGCTCGTTACCGCTGCGCCGGACTGATCATGAGCACGGTATTCCTCCTACCTGATGACTCCAGCCAGGACGTGATCGCGTTCGATGTCACGCTGGCAGAGAACCACCACGGGGAAAGCGAGCCGACAGAGAACCCGCTGGAGGACGGATCGATCGCCAACGATCACATCATCCACAAGCCGGACCCCTTCGTGTTCGATGCAATGGTTACGAACACACCCAGCGCCGGCAACTTCTACGAGACAGCGAACACGCTGGCCAAGGTGACCATCAGCCGGCCGGCAGGTCAGGACGGGGCCAACGTACCAGGATCGATCACGGTGACAGGGACGTCAGTCGAGCGCGAAGCGAACCGCATCCAGGAGATGTGGGACCGCCTGGAACGCGCTCGCCTGGCAGGTACCACGTTCACGGTGCTGACCACGATCAAGGAGTACATCAGCATGGTGATCTCGATCGTGGACCTGAACCGCGAACAGCTGTCGATCGGCATGGGCCGCTTTCATGTGGAGATGAAACACATGAACTTCGTGGCCACAGAAAAGGCGCAGGCGCCGAAACCCAAGGAGCCGCGCGGCGCTAAGCTGGTAAGCAAGGGTGCCCAAAGCGGTGAGGACAAGACGCAAGCCATAGCCGAGATGCTGGGCCTGAAGCCAGGTAAGAGCGGTCTAGTTTCGATCATCGATGGCGATCTCCGCTTCCCGAAAGTCTGGTGATCGATGGCCAGCCGAGCGATCCAGATCGAGCTACCGACCGATACCCCGCTGTTCACACTGAAGGTGACGCTGACGGGGCAGGACTTCACCTTGCGTTTCGACTACATCGAACGTCAGGACAGCTGGCGCCTGTCGCTGCTGGATGCGAGCGGCGCGTACATCGGTCGTGGCATGAAGGTAGTACCCAATTGGAACGTGCTGCGCACCATCCAAAGCGAGGCGCGCCCCAAAGGTGTCCTGCTCTTCATTGACGAGCGAGGTGACGGTAGTACCATCCGCTTCGCGGACCTGGGGCGCAGGGTCGCCCTGCACTACCTGGACGATGACGGCGATGGGTGATCTGCTTTACGACCGTCGCGCTATTCTGACGGTGGGAACGATGCGCGTTCGCTCGCAGGACTCGCTGCGCTTCCGTTTCACGGTGGACAAGAACCTGAAGCCCGAGCCGAACAAGGCGGAGATCGTCATCTTCAACTTGAACTCTTTCCACCAGACGCAGATCGATCTGCTGGGTACGGTGCCTGTCCAGCTCGAAGCGGGCTACTCGAATGCCACCAGCGTGATCTTCCTAGGTGACCTGCGGACAGGGTTCACCACCAGCGAAGGGCCGGACGATCTGACCGTCATCGGCTCGGGCGATGGCGAGCAAGCAGTCCGCAAGTCGCGCGTGAACATCTCGATCGCGAAAGGCACGAACACCGATCAGGTCCTGAAGCAGATCGCCTTGGCCCTCGGTGTCAAGCCAGGCAACCTGGACGATGCCGCGCGCAAGATCCGCAGCGCCTTCAGCGGAACAGGGAACCTGTTCACCATGGGCACGGTGCTATCGGGGTCCGCGTACAGGGAGATGTGCGCGATCTGCAAAAGTCTAAACCTAGAATGGTCAATTCAGGACGGCAAGCTGCAGATTCTCGAGCGCGGTAAGGCACTCTCCACCGAGGCCATCGTGCTCAACAAGGACACCGGCCTCTATGGCGAGCCGACGATCGACAACAAGGGGATCATGAGCTGCACCATGGCCATGCAGAAGGACGTATTCCCTGGTCGCATCGTGCTACTTCAGGCCGAGCGCATCAAAGGCCAGTTCCGCCTGGAAGAGACCAGCCACAAGGGGGATACGCGCGAGGCCGGCGCAGGGTCCTGGGTCATCGAAGCGAAAGGGAAGCGGTACTAGGATGCCTCGCGAGATCCCCCTAGCGGAGCTGGTTCGCGAGGCCATCACGTCCGCGCTGTCGGATGTCTGGACCATGACGATCGGGATCGTGCAAACGTACGACGGTGAAAGCCGCACGGCAGACATCCAGCCTGCGATCAAGCGAGCCATTGCGAAGGATAGCGGCGTGGTCACGCACGAGACGCTCCCGGTGCTGCCGAACGTGATGGTGCTGTGGCCAATGAGCGTGGGCACCGCGAACATGATCACCCTGCCACCATTGCAGAAGGGGGACGCAGGTATGCTCATCTTCGCAGTCAGCGCGATCACGCAATGGCGAGAGACGGGGCAGGTCAGCGAGGCCGGAGACTGGGGGCGCCAGCACCACCTAGGCAACGCGGTGTTCATCCCTGGGCTGGGCGCCAAGAACACGAACCATGCGCAGGGAGCCGAGAATGCGATCGTGATCAGCGCGGCCGATCTGATCAGCCTGGGCAGCAAGGATGCGCCGCATGGTGTCGGCCTAGGGGACATCATCAAGGACTACCTGAGCAGCATCCGGACCGTGTTCAATGCCCACACCCACACCAGCGGGGGCAGCGGCGACCCGACCAGCGGACCTGTGGCGCCTTTCGCTGCGGTGCCTGAGACAGCTTCTGCTAAGGTGAAGGTGGACCCGTGATCTCCTGGACCTATATCGTCCTGAACCAGCCTCCGGTGCAGGGGCCGACCGCTACCAGCGGCGGCTTCATTGCATTGAAGGACTGGAGGATCGATCCGGCTACGGGCGACATGGATCTGACCAGCAAGCGCGCGACCCTGATCGATGGTGTCGACGCTATCGCGCAACGGTTGCGCATCCGCCTGGGCTTCTGGCTCGGTGAGTGGTTCCTCGACACGCGGCAGGGGTTCCCGTTCATCCAGAACGTTGCCGGCCAGAAGCGGCCCAACATGCGCCTCATTGAAAGGCTCTACCGCAGGGCGATCCTGGGCTGCCCTGGTGTCAGCAAGATCATCTCTTTCTCGATCTCTGTGGTGGCAAAGACGCGCACCGCAGCGATCAAGTTCAAAGTGAAGGTGGAGGGGGGCGCTACGGTGGCATTCCTCTCCAGCCCCACCCCGTTCATCGTGCCGCTGGCAGCCTGACCCATGGCCCAATACATCACCAAAGAAGGCATGCAGATCCCCACGGTGGAAGAGCTGATCGCAGAGATCACGGCGGACCTTCGTGCCGACATCGATCCGCTGCTGATTACCGACGCGGACAGCCTGATGGGCAACTTCGTAGCCATCGAGGCAAGCCACCACCGAGAGGGTTACGAGGCGTTGCTGACGGCCTTCGATGCGCTCGACAGGGACAACGCCGAGGACGCAATCCTGGATGGTGTGCTGGCATTGACAGGCACCCTCAGGGACCCAGCGAGCTACAGTCGTTTCGCAGGGACGCGCAAGCTGGAGGTGGACCTGGATGCAGGTGCGCAGCTGACGGCCGAGACCAGCATGGTGGCCGTGACAGGATCGAACCCGCTGATCCGCTTCGTCATCACGGCCGATGATCGTTTCGTTGACGGGGTGTTCACTGCACCTAGTGATGCGGTGTACGAGGTGGAGGCGCGCGCGGAGAACACCGGCCCCGTCGTCGCGAACGCCACCACGGTTACCACGATCGCAACAGGGACCACGGGCTGGAACAGCGTCAACAACCCTTTCGACGCCATCGTAGGCGCCGATGTGGAGGACGATGCCAGCGCACGATCCCGAGCTGAGCGCGAGCTACGCAGCGCAGGTAGCTGCACCTTCGGTGCGATCAAAGCGAACCTGCTCGCCTACACCGACGAAGAGGGGAACCACCCGATCACCGCTGTCGAGGTGGTGAACAACGTCAAAGACACCTACGATTCGATCGGCGTACCGCCGCATTCTTTCGAGGTGATCCTGTTCGATGGTGTCGGCGCTGTCGTGACCGATGAGGACATCGCCCAGATCATCTTCGACAATCAACCTGCAGGCATTCAGTCGGCCGGCCTCACGGACTACAACCTGGAGATCGACGGCAAGTTCTTTTCCGTCAGCTTCACCCGAGCAGCTCAGCTCGCTGTTACGATCACGATCACGCTGAAGAAGAAGGCATCGCTGTACGCTGGTGATCTGCCCGTCAAGGAGGCGATGGCTGCGCGTGCCCTGCTGGACATCGGCCCGAGCATCGGCGGGGAGTCTGGGATCGTCGCCTTCTCCGACATGAGCGCTGCTGCGCTGTCGGTGGCTGGTGTGACGCGTGTCACCTCGGTGGCCATGAACCTACCCAGCGGCAGCCCTGCGGTGCATACGGACCTGACACCGCCAGCCCGAAGCATCGGCATCGTGGACACCAGCACCATAACGGTGGTGGCCACCGACGAGACCTAGCCTGGAGGGTGACAGGATGCTACGATCGGTGTGATGTCCACCGAAACCGCCGTCCTCCTGACCGTCCTCGCTATGATGGTCCTTGGTTCGTTCTTCCGTCTCATCGCACCTGCCGTCAAGCGGCAATGGCCGGAGAGCTGGATCGACAAGCTGATAGCCTTCCTGATCCAGATCACCAGCAACGTCGCAGGCGGCTTGCTCGGCCTGCTGAAGGGTCAAGGCACCACCAGCCCGCTGGTGCAGATCGATGATGAAACGAAGCTGGCCATGGCCAAGGCGCTATTCGAGGCCAAGGAGCTGGCGAAAGCGCGCTTCAACGGTGACCCGCCGTCGAGCGCGCGCTCATTCGATGATCTGCCACCGTTGGGCCAGGCAGCCTACTGCGAGGCAGTAGAGAAGGCAGTATCGAAGTGATCATCATGGTCAGGCCGGCCTACGCCATGACGCTGGTCGCAGGCATACTGGCGCTGGGCGCGTGCGGTCCTGGCTCGATGGGTGATCAAGCGCTTCGCACCTTCGACACCGTGACCACGGGGCTGGGTGAGCTGGATCCCCTCCTGCGGCAGGCGTACGATCGCGAGCAGAAGGCTTGCATGATCCACGAGATCACGGAAGCGAACATGCTGGAATGCATGGATCGGGTCACGAAAGCATGGCAACCTGCCATCTCCGTCATGACCACGATCCGCAAGGCGTGGTGTACCTTCGATCCCACCTACTGCCAGGAGCCATCGCCGTGAGCAAAACCATTCTCTCGATCCAGGACTTCGCCCGAGCCAACTTCCCCAAGGAGCACAAGCAGCACGGTAACGTTCTGCTGGGCCTCGGTGACAAGAACTCCCTGCTCCGTCTCGCTTTCGAGATGGGTCGCGCCTACGAGATGGCGTACCCGAGCGCACCCAGCGAGGCCACCGATCCGGCCCCGCCCGCTGTCGACCCGAACGCGAAGCCCGCGGCGGGGGCCGTCCAGGTGGCTGGCCCGAACGCGAAGCCCGCCGACCCGAAGGGCTCCGGTCGCTGACCGTGTGGGACTTCCTGATCCCCGCAGGCGCTGCGCTAGGCACCGGCCTGGCTGGGTTCTTCCTGGGGCGTAAGACCATCGCGGGCAAGCCGCCCGCGCCGCTGACCGCCTGGCAGGAGATCGATCGCCTGAACCGTGAGGCAGCCAAGGAAGCGGCACGGAAGCGCCAGACAGGGCATTGATGTTCCCCGTCCACCAGACCCCGCCCGAAGCCTGCCAGGTAGCGGATGCTACGGGCTGGGTTCGGCTCACGTTGCCGAAGGGGGGCGGGGTCGTGGAGGTGACCAGGCTGCCCCTGGTGGACGTTCGGGACGGCATGCCGACCTTCGCCCGTCCGACCTATCGATCGGCCCGTGTCGTGGCAGCCAGGTACGCTGCGCACCTGATGACGACGGGGCTGGTGAACCTGATCTGCGAGGAAGGCCACTACATCGATCCGATCATCGTGCGAGAGACGCCGGCTGAGAAAGCGGAGCGCCTCCAGCGTGGCGGTACGAACCCGCTGGAACGCATGGCGACCAAGGAATGGGCCGCTCGCCACGATGACGCTGTGATGGCTGCGCTGTCAGCCTCCAACTGGACGGGCTGGCCCCCGGTCAGCAACGCGGGCAAGGACTGGATCGAAGGCGCGAAGCCTGGCCGCGCCCTGAACTACGGATGGGACACCGACGAACGCCCCGAGGTGACCAGCATGATCCAGACCCTGGGTACGAAGCATGACGACATGCACACCGACTACAGCCAGACGCTGCGCCTGGTGCGCGCTATCGATCCAGATGATGACGGCATCCTGGATCGCATCATGAACCTGGCGCCGAACTTGCGAACGGTAGCGCGCGCGCTCGGTGTCGCGCTGGAGGACTTGGCAGCATGATCAGTGACCTGGTCCGTAGGGTGCTGGGTGTGTTCCTGCGCCAACGATCCCTGGGCGTCGAGCTGCTGGAGGTGGCGACGGGCTACCTGGGCATGCGCGAGGAGAGCAAGAACGCCGGCCCCGTGATCGATGCCTGGCTTCGCGCTGTCGGCGCGACCAGCCCGAACAACTGGTGCGCTGCGTCGGTGGCCTTCTGGCTGCGCACGGCATGCAGGAACCTGGGTGTGCTGATGCCTATCGCTGGCAGCAAGGGGGCCAAGGCGACGATGGCCCAGTTCATCGCAGCCAAGCGCTGGATGTCCGTAGCGGAGGCCAGGAAGGACCCCCGCAAGCTGCGCCCTGGTATGGTTCCCGTCTGGCATCGAGGCAAGCCTGACGCCTGGACGGGGCACATCGGCGTTCTAGAGCTTGTAGCTGACGCTTCAGCCGGTCTGTTCTACGCCATCGAAGGCAACTCAGGCGATGGTACGCAGGTGGCTCGTATGGCTCGCAGGCTGGACGATCCGAACCTTCTCGGGTTCGGCTGGGTGGACTGATGCCTACTTGGTCCACGGATCATGTCGAGCGCGGGCTAGCGAAGCTGCTCGGCCAGTTCCGAAAGCCTGTGATCGAGGCCTTCGTTACCGTGCTGATGCGCCAGCATCAGAAACGCGAGGACATGACTCGCGAGGTGGCCGAGCATCTCAACATCGAGTCCGGTTTCGGCATCATCCTGGACAGGATCGGTAAGCTGGTAGGACGTGGCAGGGGCGATGCTTACGGCCCTTGCGTCCACCCTGCAGCATGCGCCAGCTGCGCCGCGTTCCGCATCGCGATCCGATGCCAGATTCGCATCAACAGATCCCGCGGCACGGTGCAGGACTTCCTGGATGTCGCTGCGCTGAGCGGTGTCCTGGGTGAGTTCACGCTGACGATGACGCCCCCCGCTGCGATGTTGATCACCTGGCTCGGCGGGCAAGCCGTGAGCGGGGATGAGGATTACTACGTGCGCGTGCTCGAGAACTTGCGGCAGCTGCCAGCGCTCGGTGTTCGGGTGGATCTCATCTACTCTCCGCACGCTACCGCGGATGCGTTGCTGTCGGGCTGGTCTCAGAACGCCGCGGTGGGTGGAACGCTGGGCTGGTCGCAGGACGCGAACCTAGGCGATCTGCTAGGCTGGGCCATCACACTGGAGGATTCATGAGCCGTCCGATCGGAAAGCCCGCGCTGCTGGCTACCACAGAGAACTTCGATGATGTAGGCGAGGCCTGGCACAATACCGAGCTGGCGCGCAGACCGGCCGATGGCGTCATCGCCACAGGCCTATACAAGCCCGACAAGCCGCTGGCAGCGGACTATGCGAACTGGCGCGACAAGGACTTCAGCCGTCGCTTGCGTGACCTCGACACGATCGAGATCCGGAACTGGTCCGCGTTGATCAACACGGTCCACGCTGGACCCACTCCGGCAGGTACGCCTACGCTGGTGCGCGGGCTGGGGGTGAAGCTGTGGCACGAAGAGCGCCCCCTGGTGTTCATGGCCAACGAAGATGAGATCATGATCTCCTACGATGGCGGGCTGACCTGGGCTGCGGACATCAGCCTAGGTGCGGGAGCTGGCGTGATCACGGACTACGCCCAGTGCGATCTCGTGCCTTCGGTGTGCCCTGCGTTGAACGTGGCTTGCTTCGACAATGCCGGCGCGGGAGAGGTAGCTCGCACGTCGCTAGGGTCGGCCTGGGGGTCGCAGGCGTTGACGAGCTGCACCGCCACTAAAGGCATCGGGATCGATCCGTACAGCGGCTACGTGATCGTGTGCGGCACGCACTCAGGTACGTTCGGGATCTGGCGTGCACCGGCTGTCAGCGGAGCGCTTACGTTCACGGCCGTCGACACAGGGGACACGAACGTCAGCATGGGGCACGTGGCGTGCTCTCCTACGGTGCAGATCGCAGCCAATGACGTTAACCTGTGGCGCTGGGCACCTGGTACGTTCACGCCTACGATGGTCGCAGGACCTCAGGGCGGTGGAGTGAACATCGCCGATCTGCACTGGCTGCCTGAAGATGAGCTGTTCATCCTGGTCGCGCATGCCGGTGCAGCCGCAGAGGTCTGGACGTCCCCTGATGGTGTGACCTGGACGGATAAGAGCGCGTTCGTTCCTACCGCGTTCGATGGCGTGGCCACGCACACCGCAGCAACACGTGGCAGCATCTTCGCCGTGTCCGGTCAGATGACCGCCAGGAACGGGATCCTCTGGACAGGCGACGCGGGGCTCACCTGGAACTGGGAACCGGACCCGATCGCGAAGGGCGGCTACTCGCTTTCAGGCGCTGGCGGTGCGCCCGGCCGTATCGCGATCGGTGATCGCCAATGGCTCGCTGCAGCCTATGACGGCAGCGGCAACTTCGATCTAGCCTTCGGCCTTCGGATGGGTGCGTAACAGATCGCGCGCTGCTTTCCAGGCGCGCGCAAGCCGCTGCGCATCCGTCGAAAGGTCGGCCTCGCACAGCTCACGTAGCGCGTCGACCAGCTTCGTCAGCAAGCGACGCGCATCATCCCGCTCGCGTTCGACGGCGGCGAAGTCGTCGGAGGCCATCCGCGACGCCTGGGCTGCGCCCTCGTATTCGGCGCCTCTCTTCACCGCTTCGACGTTGCCGAGCCCTGCTTGCTGAGATGCCGCGTCGAGTCGCTTCACGTACGCCCGCAGCGCGTCGAGAGGGTGGGGCGCCGTGGTCTTCACCTCACCAGTCGCATGGCAGACGCCGCACCATTCGCGCTCGTGCCTGCCCATGACGGTCCCGAGGCCTTCACAGCGCTCGCACTTCACCGTGGGCAGAGGGTGGGGCGCCTGCGACGGCGCGGCAGCAGGCTCGACGCCCGTCTGCTTGCACCAGTTGCACGGCCGCATGGTGTCGTCATCGTGGTCCGAGTCGCCCCACGGCCCGTGCTGTTTGGCGCCCTTGCATCGCGTGCATGGGCTGTGCGCGGCTTGCTCGGGCGCGCTGCTCACGGTGCCCACCGCTGGCGCCATTCCGCTAGCAGTTCATCGGCCTGCTGAGCGTCTCCTGTGTGCACCAGGAAGCCAGCCCATAGCTGCGCCTCGGTCTGATACAGGCCGCGCTGGCCTGCCCAGCGTTCGGCTCGGTCGGCATCGGACACAGGGGCCGATCGCATCAGCCCGCCAGGGAATGCCTGGTCGATCGCGCGATCCATCGAGCGCATCGCTGCTGCCTCTGGGGCTGACCGATCGATCCCGTTCGGGTGCACCATCGGATCGTCCACGATGATGTGCGGCTCGCTCTGCCGTCCCATGACCTGGCCGCTGATGATGATCGGCCTGCTCTTCTGTGGTGTCTTCTTGCTCATAGCCTGATCCCTCTTTCTTCAACGGGTCGGCCCTCTGCCTTGGCCCGTTCGATCCCGAGCTGCATCCCTCGGCTGATCCCTAGGTCGACATAGACCGCCGTCAGGTCAGCAGCGGCACCCCAGACCAGTCCGCATTCGATCCCCAGATCGCGCTCCTCAGGCACGTCATCGTCCAGGAAGAGCGTGTAGAAGAGGTGCGACGCGAACGGTGCCTCCCCGCGTGAGAGGCTGTCGGCCAAAGCCTCCAGCAGGTAGACCTTGTTCCGTGCACGGTCGCCCGCGAAGGGCGACTCGATGAGGACGCGCCGTTTGCGCGTCGTGGGCAGAATCAGCGGCATGGTCCTAGACCTTTCATGTGAGAACGGAAGAACGAAACCCAGTGGTAGGAGAGTTCCGGGATCCAGCAGGACCGATCGTCCTGCGGCGCAGGTGGCAGCCAGATCACCGCGTTCGCGTGCCGTGCCTGCTTGTCGATCGTGAGGGTGTGCGGGTTGATGAATTCGAGCCGCTTCGCGGGGATGCACAGGGGGAACTCCAGCGCGTGCTGACCTGTCCTGAGATGCTCGATATTGAAGCCCATGAACACGGCTTGCTCCACCGTGCCCTGGATCCATTCGGCCAGCAGGCGATCCCACCAGCGCCGAACGTCTCGGCCCCCTGGGGGGTTCACGTACATCCGACCGAACCAGGGCAGGGAGGCGCATAGCCCCCCGTCGTGGGGCGACAGGACACGCGGCAGGATGTCGTCCGCGCGCGCCCAGGCCAGCACCCCGCCCGGCCCGTACGCGTTCGGGATCTGGTGGAGCGCGTTCGCGTGCGGGCTGGTGCAGGGGTCCAGGTCGATCCCTCCCATCAACCCGCGAGCCAGCCCGACGATCGAGGGCTGGCTGATGTAGTGAGGCTCGGGCATGTCGTGCTCCGTGGGTGCGGTGGCCGCTCAGACCGCTTCGGACCGTCGCTTGCGCTCCTTCAGGACTTCGCGAACGAAGTCGAACATGTTCGCCCACTGCTTCAGCTGACGTGCGGTAGGATCCATGCCTACCATCCAGCCCGTGATCGCGTGCAACAGCTCCGCGTCCTCGTTCGCGAATTTCTTGCTCTCTGGATCGGGTGCCGTCAGCTCGTACAGCTGGAACAGCTCGCGCGACCGGATGCGCTCAGCGCGAACGCGGGTCTCCTCCCCCTCCTTGCCAGGCTGCCGCGAGGCGCGGGCTGCGTTCGCTGCGTTCTCGAAGCCTGCCTTGCCGGCCAGGGTGCCACCCTGAGCGGTGATCTCGGCCAGCTTCGCGGCCTGCTCGGCTGCGGGCAGCTTGCCCATCAGCGAGGCAGCACGAGCGGGGATAGCCCCTGCCTCCACCCCTTGCTGGATCTCGGGGATGCAGTTCAGTAGCGCGAGCCAGCCGGCCACCGTCGCAGCGTCGACACCGAAGGTAGCGCCGATCTGCACGTTGCTTTTGCCGTAGGCCTTCAGGCGCTCGGCCTTCCGGGCCTTGGCCATCGGCCCGTCTTGGGTGCGGTGCTCGTTCCGGATGACCAGCTTCTCGGTGAGTGTGCTGGTTTCGGCCGGTGGACCGTCCAGCAACACCTTGATCTGCAGCAAGTGATCGGACTTCGCAGCCTTCAGCTGCTGGTTCGCGAGCATGGCGCCTCGCACGCGCTGGCGACCGTCGACAGCGAACGGTGTGTCTTTGGCGGGATGCGTAGCCACCTGGTAGGTCGCACCGCCGAGGAGATATTGGGTCGTACCTTCCGGCGGTCCCTTCACCGCATGGATCGGATCCAGCACGCCGTGGGTCTTGTAGCTGTCGATCGCGTCCTTCTTGATCGGCAGGTTGATGCGGTCGGGGTCGGCCAGCGGCCCGTCCAGGGCGATGGCGATCTGATCGGGGCTGTACCAGGCGCCCGAGAACTTCGCGGGCGTCTTCTTCGGGGTGGCTTCGGTAACGTCGGACATGGTGGGATGCTTTCGGTGGGAGGGCATGAGCGCCCAGCGCTCGACATCACAAGCCACCCCTATGCGGCAGGCGCCCCTTTCGGGTCGTGATGTCGAGCGCTGGACGGGGGTCCGTAGACCCCGGGGAATCAGCCGCGCATCGCTGCGCGGAAGGTATCGCCGAAAGCTGCGTTGCACAGGTTCGTGCACGCATCCTGAAACGCGTGGTAGGCGCGCAGCCACTCGATCGCGCCTTCGACATGAGCGGGGTAGTCGGCGCGCTTCGGGCAGCTGGTGTGCGTGCCGTCCTCGTTAACGATCACGGTGTCGCGCTTGCTGTCGGAGAAGTTGACCACGCTCTTCATAGGACCCATTATGCACCTCTTGTGTGAGGCGTCAAGGGGTCTCGTGCGCTTCTCGCCATCGACAGCAAAAGATCGCGGAATGCCTGCGGGGTCGCGATCTTTTCTTTCTTGTTCATCGCACGCAAGCCCAGTCGGCGCATACGAGTCTGATCGAATTCCGAGATCTGATGCGTGACCTTGCTCGTATCCTTGCCCCAGATCAGATCTGGACGGGCAGTGTGGCAGGCATAAAGCCACGTTGCTTTTCTTGCACGGTGGCCGTATCTGTGCTGTTCGACATGGCAGGACCACCCACCGAAAGGATCCGGGCCAGCCCAGCCACCTTTACTGTCTGGGCGTGGCAGGCCGAAAGCAGCCCATGCATGCGAGTAGGCCGGATGCTCGAGCACCCCGCCCCATCTGCGAACAGCTGCCAGCGCGTATGTGAAACAGTCGCCATCGTCGCCCTTCTTGTAGCCATAACGTGACTCCACCAGACCTGCTAGCTGGCACCATCGCTGACAGGGCGGGTGCGCTACGATCGGGTGCGGCCCAGTGTACATGCGCGCATCTCTCTGTTCGTCCCATGGGTCGACATCAGGCAGGCCGTAGTAGGCGCCGTTTCGCTGGACGTACAGCGCCGCGATCACGACAGCACCAGCGCCCCATCCTTGCCCAGCAGGCATTCCCGGTACGGGCGATCCCAGGGCACGAGACGCCCCGATGCGTCCCGGACAGGCTTGGCCTTCTTGCTGAGCCGTCGCGTCAGCAGGTGTTCGACATCGATCCGGACGCCCGTCAGCAGGACGCCGGCCTCGCGGATCATGACGCGTCGCAGTTCCTCGCAGGCTTCCGCTGCGTACCCTTCGGGGCACTCCAGCACCCACTCATCGTGGATGAACGCGACCGGACGGCAACCATTCAGCGGCCCACGATCGATGCCCCAGCACTGCCGCACGATGGCCCAGCCAGCGCGCTTCGCGACATCGGCGCCCAACCCCTGGAAGAACGTATTGCAGGCGCTGGTATAGGTCACGCTGCCCCGCCATCGGCCGGTGTAGAGCTGTCCGACACCGCGGCCCTGGATGACCATGCTGTTGACCACCTTGAAGTAGTCGCGGAACTCAGGGAACAGGTGCAGCCAAAGATCCTTCAGCTGCTTGCATTGGTCCTCAGTGAGGACGATGCCATACAGGGCGCGCGCGTAATCCACCATGGTCGCAGCACCGAGGCCACCAGGCGAGCCGAACAAGAACACCTTGCCCGTCTGGCGTGCGTTCACGATCTCCTTGTCGGGGTCGGCTCCGTTCGCGGGTTTGAGGCGGGCGCGCCCGTCCTCATACGTCACACGAAGCATCTTGCAGGCGAAGTAGAGATGGGGATCGATCCCCTCGTTCAGCAGGTCAGCGAGGCGACTGTACCCCACCAGCTCGATGCAGGCCTGTGCCATCGTAGCCAACTCCAGGCCACCGTAGTCCGCCACCGCGAACACCGACCCAGCCGCAGGGATGAACGCCTCACGGATGCCAGGGATGCGCCGCAGGTTCTGGATGTTGGGTTTGCTGCTGCTGGTCCGGCCGGACTCGACCAGGACTTCATAGCGGCAGTGCAGCGGCTCGCGCGTACCCCGGATCAGGAACTCCAGATCCTTGCTCTTCACCGCCATGATCCGGCTGTACTCGCCATACACCTTCAGGCGATCCGAGCCGCTCTCTAGACACGTGTCGGTGCTGAGGGATACCTGACCGTTCGGGAACTTCGGACTAGGGTCGGTGCGCAGGACGGGCAGGCCTTCGGCTTCGCAGTGGCGTACCATCTCGGCAGCTGCTGCCTTGGTGTCGCGCACGCCGTCCGCTTTCACCAGACCCCATTCCCTGAGGATGCCGCCTAGGTGCGCATGGTGCCGATCGATCGCGTCAGCGAAGAATGCCACGCCATCAGGGTCCGTTCTCAGCCCCCAGCCAGCTGTCAGCTTCAGCGCGAAGTCATAGCGGGTCTGTCGGAACTGGTCCGCAAGGAGGTGGGCATAGGGCTGCTGCGCCTCGCGCACCGCCAGCGTGGCGCGCGCATCGCCTATGGCGTAGTCCTTGGCAGCCTGTGGCCACCAGTCGAGGGGCACCTGGTCCAGGGTCCCGTAGCGCAGGCGCCAGGGGCCATCCTTGTCTAGCTGGATCCCTAGGTGGCGCTGCGTCAGATCGTCCAGGCTGTAGCCCAGCTTCCGCAGCTGGCCGCCGATCGCCTTGAATCCGCGATAGCAGCCTAGACCGATGTCGATCAGCTTCTGACGGGTCTGCACGCATTCCACGCGATCGTTCTCATAGGCATCGAAGATCGCAGGCGTCAGCTCGGGCCATGCTGCCATGCTGACCCCGCTGTCGAAGGCAGTGTTCGCACCGACCAGACCGCGATCGTAAGCGTACCTGATCGCGTCCGGTGTCGTGGTGTCGCGCGCATGCATGATCGAAGGCAGGGCCGGATCGCCAGCGAACGTGGCGCACACCATCGGGGGGAACTGCTGACCCGGCTGGATCAGGAAGGTTTCGGAGTCGAAGCCAATCACTTCGGCACCAGCACCACGATCGGAAACCCACGGCGCTGTACGTCAGCGCTCGACACGTCATCGGATGCCAGCGCCACCTCCAGGCGATAGCCGGGCCAGCGCTCAATCATGCGCGTGACTTGCCCCTTGTACTCACCAGGCGGAAGATGATCCCACACCTTGCAGAAGCGCTCAGCTTCCTTGTCTATCTCCACCGGCGATAGCGTCGTATCCTCGCCGAAGTGTTCTCGGCGTCTTGCGTTGCCGTGCATCTCCAGCACCGCTACGGCGCGAGCCATGCGCTGCAGCGTCTCGCACAGCGGGCAGGTGTGCGCGTCTTCGTGGTGACCTTCTTTGGCTAGTAGGTCGTGAAGGTCCTGGATGGTGTTCATGCTGCCCCCTGCCGCTCTGCTGCCCTGGCCGTGACCCGATAGACGGTCCCTTTCGTGCGGCCGAACAGCGCGCCGATCGCTGCTGCGCTCATGCCCAGCGCGATCATGTCCAGCCAAAGGAGAGCGCGCGCCCTGTTGATGTGCGCGTGACGGCTTAGGCCGACTAGCTCGACTGCGGTGCAGTGGGCTTCTTCGGCTCGGGCCTTCAGCTGATCACCCAACCCGCGGTGTCGCAAGGCTGTGATGATGTCGGGCGCGCGCTTTCCTTTGCTGGTGGGCATGGCTCCTACTTCGCTGCCTTCGGGTCGTGCACGACCTGCATGGTGTCGGTGCGCCAGACCACCCCCTCGGGGCTGGTCCAGGTGGGGTACGGGGCAGCACCCTGGGGCGCCGCATGGCCCGGCGGGCTGGTGCCCTGGACGGGCTGGGGCGCCTGTACGAGCGGGGCCTGAGCCGGCGCAGCGATAGCGCCGCCAGTGAACGGGCTGAACGTCACCTTCAGGAAGTCGTGACCCTTCTGGGTCTTGATGCCTTCGGCGAAGGATCGGACCTTGTACTTACCGCCCCCCATCGGGTTCGCGGGGCTGATGGCAGCTTGCGCGCAGGCATCCGCATCGAAGGCAGCAGCCTCGGGGGTGCCATCACGCAGGCCGAACGCAGCCAGCAGGAAGGCTTTCACCGATCCCTTGGCTTTCGCGTTCGCCATGTTCTGTCGCCATGCGTGTTTGCTGCCAGGGGGCAGCGCCGGATCGTTGCCGCCGATGGCCGTCATCTCCACCGCGAAGTAGGACAGGCCAGGGGTGTTCGGGTTCGCACTCGGGAACCACTGCACCCGATCGATCGTGCTGTCGACGGTGCTGCCGCTCGCCTGCTTGGGGTAGCGCTCATCGATCGGGGCTTCATTGAAGCCGGTCATCATGCCAGGCGGTGGGCCGTAATTCGGGGCAGGTGCCTGGGCCTGCGGGGCAGGGGGCTGGGCGTAGCCCATGGGGGCCTGGTAGCCCGGCGGGGCGTGCTGCTGGGGTGCGACGAACCCCGGGGGGTAGTGCTGAGCCTGGGG
>CAYGDK010000006.1:0-24796 GCA_964348645.1 uncultured Candidatus Saccharibacteria bacterium
AGAACGAGCGCCGCCAGGTGACGTTCGTCCTTGGCCACAAGCGCCACGCCTTCCGGATAAAACTCGGCACGGATCATTGAGTCGAGCGCCACGATCGGCAGACCTGCGTTCATCGCCTCGCCGAACACCAGACCTTGTGTTTCACTTTGTGAAGCAAAGACAAATGCATCGGCACCCCAGTACATCTTTCTGGCCTCGTCAGGCGAAACCTGATCTGTCATGACAACTGCCTTATCGACGCCGAGAGACCGAGCCTCCTTCTTGAAGTCGTCCAAATTTCCCGGCCCTACAAGGAGTAAGGTTACGTCAGTTCGGTTCTGAACTATCTGCTGGAGACTACGTAAAAGGGCGCTAATATTCTTATCTCTAACCACCCGACCGACAGTCAATAGGACTTTGTTCTTAGGTGGAATATCGTACTTTTTTTTGAGCGCTGCCGAATCGTAACCCGATTCAGTTTTAGCGATGCCGGTCGGTACTACGTCAATTGGAACTTTCACGCCCCAACTTTGCAGTCGATCGGCGACGAACTGGCTGGGGGCGATCACGCCAGTCATGATACTGGCCACGTCTTTACTCCGTCCGATCATATGCTGCTCGCCAAGCGCGCCGGCGTAGATCTTGGCGTAGCGATCAACCAGTGTATGGTATGTAAGCAACTTTGTTTTCTTACTACGTTGGAGCATCACCTCGAAAATGTTCGGTGCCCAAGTAACGGTATGCAGCCAGTAAACATCTGGGTTGAGTGACTCGACAACTTTCTGGATTTCGCCGACTGCTTTGAGCGAAAAGAATCGCTCACCGTTGCCAAACTGCTTGGTGGCCACCTCAGAAATCCGCGAAGAAGAGACCGGAACGTGTTCCGGGCGAATCTTGCCGGTATCGTAATCAGGCGCAACAACTATTGCTTCGTGGCCTGCAGCCACCAACCCGTCTACAGTCGCGTTAATAGAATTAGTGACACCGTTGGCAAGCGGGTAGGTCAGAGAGCTGAGTAGCAAGCGCATGCTTAACTGTCTTTTAGTTTGCCGTTTGGTCTAATTGCCTGGCGAATTACCGCCCAATCATCAACAATAACGCTGATCGCCGCCGCGAGCGGGACGGAGAGAAGAACGCCCAAAAGTCCGTATAATTTTCCGCCGATTAAAATGGCCACAATGACTACGAACGGGTTAAGACCAACGGCCTTACCCATAATCTTAGGCACCAGCACAGTGTTCTCAAGCTGTTGGACGATTAGGTATACAACCAGCGCCAGGAATCCCTGCAACGGCGATTCAGTCAACCCAACCACAACACCGGGAACGGCGCCGATCCAAGGACCAACGATCGGAATGACTTCGGTAATACCGGACCAGATACCTAGGGTCAGTGCGTACGGGTGACCAATAACTAGAAGTCCGAGAGTCGTTAGTAAGCCGACAACACCCATTAATATCAGTTGCCCTCGCAACCAGGCACCGAGCTTGACGGCAATCTTGCGTGTAATTTCACTAAAGGGAGCGTGCCATTCGTCCGGCAAGATGCCGCGATATATCTTTTTTACGCCTTCTTCTTCAAGCAATAGATAGAAGCTCAAAACCATAATCGTGACGACCGCAACAACGCCGCTAATGACCCCAGCTGTCTTCGACAGAATATTCGCCCCAACATTCGAAAGCTGTGAAGAAATGGTGTTGAGGTTATCCTTCAGGATACTAACCAGTGAATCGATGAAGTCTGGATTATTGCTTCGGCTAAGCTGATCGGCGTAGAGTGGCAAGTTCAAGCTAAAATCTCGCAGCTGGTCAACGAACGGCGGAATGATCAGAGAGAATATGAGAGTTAGCACCGCAAAGACCAGCAAGAAAATAGCAACAACCGCTCCCGGCCTAGTTAGATAACGTGCCCAACGATCAACAGTTGGCGACAAGGCGGCGACAATAATAATAACGACAAATAGAAGGACGAGAATATCTCGAGTTACGAAGAGTAGCCAGAGTCCGAGCAGCACTAAAATGAAACGGATCATGGTCGAGGTCGTAATATCTATCCGCTGCATAGGCTTAGTGTAGAGAAATTAGCGTAACCTGCCTAGCTCTTAATTCCGTTCACAGCAGGTTTAGCCGCCATCACCTTAGGTTTTCAAGTTTTACGACGTCCTCAAGGCCAAATTGGCCTACACGTGTTCGTTCGAGCTGACTAATGAATCCACCTACTCCCAAAGAAGATCCGATGTCACGTGCCAGCGAACGTATATAGACACCACGACCCGTCACCACGCGGATCCTTAGTATCGGCCAGTGATAACTTAGCAGTTCTATCTCTCTAATCAGGGCCGGGCGCGCTGAGAGCTGAACTTCTTGCCCGCGGCGAGCCAGCTTATAAGCTGGTACACCTGCTCGTTTTATTGCGCTAAAGGCAGGTGGCACCTGGTTAATAGTGCCGATAAATCTTTTTAGGGCCGCTCGAATATTTTGTTCGCTTGGATATTCAGAAACTGACCAGCTGAGTTTTTCGCCCTCGGCGTCGTCGGTACTGCTACTCTGGCCGAGCGTCACCTCGGCGATATATTCTTTTTCGTTCAGCTGCTCAGTGTGCAATTTCTTTGTCGCTTGTCGCCCGACACCAACTACTAAAATACCACTGGCTAGTGGGTCGAGGGTTCCGGCATGACCAACCTTCTCACCAGGAAAAAGTCGCTTAATCCGATACATAATATCGTGGGACGTTGGACCAATTTCCTTATAGACTGCAAATAAGTTTTCTGGAGTATTTCTTATAGTATCTTCCATCTTTTGTCGGGGTGACTGGACTTAAACCAGCGACCTCGCGAACCCGAATCGCGCGCTCTATCAACTGAGCTACACCCCGTAATTTATTTACAATCCTAGAGACTCAGTCGAATGTTGCGAAACAACGTATCAAGTAAGCTCTAATTCGAACTAACACTGAGCTACACCCCGTAATACACCCCAGGCTTCTTGAAGTATTTTACCCGATGGCGTACCATAACCCAACGCTTCATCATGAAGCGAGCCAAGGAGGCTAAATGTCGCGTTGCGCGCATTGTTCTAGTCGTCACGTAGAAGAGCTCACTGCCGAGCAGCTCGCAAAAGTCCCGAGGGCCTGGAAGTTCGGACAAGTTGGCGCCAATGATATGGTCGTCTATTGCAAAGAGTGTCAAAAGCTCACTGCAATCAACCCCGTCACGGAAACGTCAAACAAGGTCGGACTCGGCGAGTTCTCAATGATCTAGCATCGGGCGGGAGGACATCTCCCGCCCCAATCTTTATAGTGCACTTAAGCCCTCGTAGCTCAGTAGACAGAGCAGTTCCGTCCTAAGGAAATGGTCGCAGGTGCAACTCCTGCCGAGGGCACAACGCTAGTTAACGATTTCTTTAAGTTTGGCCGACGGATTGAATTGGACTTTTTTGTTTTCGCCGACAAAGAAGCTGCCGAACTCCGCGATCACAACCTTCTCGCCTTTCTTGAAGTAGTCGATCATCACTGACGCAAAGCCATCAACAAAAGCCGTTGCTTGCTCTTCGCTCAAGCGACTTTTGGCGGCTAACTTTTTAGCTAGTTCAGTGTTTTCCATTACGACTATTGTAACGCTTAGCGGGCAGTTTCGCTAAAGCGTGTTTCACGGATGACGTTGACCTTTACAGTACCTGGGTACTGCAAGTCGGCTTCAATCTTGTTGGCAATATCTCGCGCCATTTTCATAGCGGTTAAGTCGTCAATCTGTTCTGGTCGAACCAAGACACGGACTTCGCGGCCAGCCTGAATCGCAAAAGATTTTTCGACGCCAGCAAAGGCGTTGGAGATGTTTTCAAGCTCAGTCATGCGCTTGATGTGCTGCTCGGTCGATTCGCGCCGGGCCCCTGGACGAGCGGATGAAATTGCGTCCGCCGTACGTGACAGGATCGCCTCCAAGCTCTTGGCGTCAACTTCTTCGTGGCTCGCTTCGATACAGTGAACAACTTCTTCGCTCATGCCGTACTTGCGAGCGATTTCGACACCCGCTTCGATGTGCGATCCTTCATACTCATGACTAATTGCCTTACCGATATCGTGTAAGAGAGCGCCCTTTTTGGTGATATTGATGTCAGCGCCGACTTCCTTAGCGAGCAGTGCACCGATATGTGCTACCTCGACAGCATGAGCTAACTGATTCTGACCGTAACTGGTTCGGAACTTCATTGATCCGAGCAGACGGATTAACTCTGGGTGCAAGCCGCTAATACCGACCTCCTGGACTGCCGCTTCACCTGCTTCACGAATCTCGTCTTCAACTTGACCCTGTGCTTTCTTGACGAGTTCTTCAATCTTGGTCGGCTGAATCCGGCCGTCCTTAATCAGCGCCTGAAGAGCTTTGACCGCAACGGCTCGACGGATCGGATCGAAACTCGAAACAAGAACCGTTTCCGGTGTCTCGTCGATAACCAGGTCAACGCCAGTTGCTTTTTCAAACGACTGAATATTGCGACCTTCCTTACCAATAATCTTGCCTTTAATTTCGTCATTCGGTAGCGGCACAGAAGTGATCGTCATTTCAGCGGTTTGCTCGGTCGCCATTCGTTCGATAACTGTCGTGATAATCTCACGCGCCTCTTGCTCCCAATGCTTCTTCATCGTTTCGCGCATCGAGCGAATTTTACGGATCATATCTTCGGAGTAGTCTTTTTCGATTTTGCCGAGCAAAAGATCCTTGGCTTCGTCTTTCGAGAGCTTGGCGGTTTTTTCGAGCTGCTTCTCTTCTTCTTCGCGAATACGGCTTAATTCCTGTCGGCTTAATTCCAGCTGCTCAGCCTGGGTTTCAAGTTCAGATTTTTCAGCTTCGACTTTTTCAAGCCGGCGCTCGATTGACGACTCACGCTCTCGCAGCTGGGCTTCAGCCCGCGCAACATCCTTACTTTTTTCGTCCTGCTCTTTTTTGGCTTCTTCTTTTAGCTTGAGCGCTTCTTCCTTGGCGGCAAGGAGTATTTCCTTACGCTTGCCTTCGAGATCCTCCTGGCTGCGAGTTAGCAAAACCTGCCGGGCGATATAGCCCACGATCAGGCCGCCAACACCGGCGATTAAGCCGATTGTTAATGGTGTCATAGCTAGTTCCTTTCTGAATCATTTATTAGGTTGAAAATTACTAGTGGCAGTATAGAACTCCGCCCAACATTATTCAACTTCATACTGGCAGGGCGGAGTTCTTTCGAACAAAATGGAATTTTGGAGATATTCTCCGACCCCGTTTGCGTCAATTCGACAGATTGACAACAGATTACCGAGGAACTACGCTGAAATCTGAACAAAACTGGCAAATTCTGCCGCAGATGAATAATTGGAGGGGATGATGGAACTGAACGAACCGTTTGAAGGACACGAACACGCCACGACCAGCTTAAAAGTTGTGTTGTTAGTATTTGCGCTAGTACTAGTTGGTGCGCTTGCTTATCTGGTTCAGGCTACTTACAGCCAGACAGAAGATAATGTCGAGGTAGCACCGAGCGTAAAAGACAAGACTGAAGAAAACGCAACGGCTAAAGCCGTTCAATGTGGCGACGATGCCTACGCCTACCAGCTAACGTTCAGCGACGACTGGTCAGGCTACAAAGTTAATGAGGTTACGCCTACCTACGCTCTAGTAACTTGCTACTTTGAGATGCCGACAACTTCCATAGAAACTACTTGGACGGCCGCTTCGACCGACCACAGCGCCGGATACGCAAGCGTCTTTGCAGTCAGCGTTTACACACCCGCCCAATGGACGGCTGCTCAAGAAGAGGCGAACAAACCAACCAAACTTGGCGAAAACGCCAACTATGTATGGGGCTATAGCCCAGCGCAAGCTCTACCTGAAGACCTACAGACATCAAAGATAGCTGACGAAGTAAAAACAGTCGTCGCTACATTTAAGATTGGAGCCTAATGAACCCAGACAATATCACCCCGCCACAACCGCAGCTGCCAGCGCATCACGTCACTAACAGTATGAAAATCGTTATGCTCCTGCTTGGATTGGCTCTAATTGCCACCCTAGGTTACTTCACTTGGTTTGTGGGCGCAGAGCAGGAAGTGACAGAAGAAGTTGCGCCAAGCGTGAAAGATAAGATGGAGGAGGCAGCAACAACTGATTGCCCGGCCGCTACTGCTAGCCAAAAAGCTTACGAGTCAGTCAACCTCGGCTTCTGCTTCACTTACCCCGATACTTGGACGCTAACTGACGGCAAAGGTGCCGATGGCGATAAGCGCGTTTGGTTTGTATCGCTAACGGACAAGGTTGTGCCAAATTCGGATTACCCTGGTCAAGTTTCAGTTAATGTTCACGCCAAGCTGGCCGACATTGATTCGCAAAAAACTGGCGCAACGACCATTAAGGACTTTCTCGACAAGTCCGCCGCCCTAACCGATCCGCTCTACGCTGACGTCAAGGAAGCGACCGTTGGCGGCAAGGCCGGATACACTGCCAAGTCCGGATCGGGAATGTTAAGCAGCGGAACATATTACTTCATCGAGCTGACCGACAAAACGATTATGGAGATTGCCGTGTTTTACGATAACGCCGAAACCAAGGCGTTAGTCAAAGACTTCCTGTTCACAAAATAGTCGGTCTCTTAGTCGAAATACGTAACAATTTAAGGTAAGATAACTGAGCTACCGGGGTGTAGCTCAGTTGGTAGAGTGCGCGGTTTGGGACCGTGAGGCCGGAGGTTCAAGTCCTCTCACCCCGACAATTATTACGAGCACGGGTTAGAAAGTTATTCCAGAAAAGTCAGCAACCACATGGCTGCAACGCCAAATGCGATCGCAGCAGCCTGACCAAGCGTTTTTAACACAGCCATTTCCTGGCTGAACTGTCGTACTAAAACTGCAACTATATATAAAAATCCACCGGCACTAAACGCGATAACTTGCGCTGAGAACTGTTCGATCTGACCGCTTAGTCCAAAAGCAATCCAAACCCCGAGAAAAGCAAAGACGGCTGAAAGCAAATTGAATAATATCGCCCATTTACGACGGAAACCGGCATGGAGTAATACGGCGTAATCACCGATTTCCTGCGGGATCTCATGCAGGACTACTGCAAGCGTAGTCGCCAAGCCCAGTGGAAAACTAGTTAGAAACGAGGCGCCGATCAACATTCCGTCAATGAGGTTGTGCAGACTGTCGGCCACAAGGTTAAGAATCCCGACCGGGGCGATGCCTTTGCGCTCTTTTGGATGATGGCCGTGACGCCAGTGCAGAACCTTTTCCAACGTAAAGAAGCCCAGAAACCCAGCTAGGAAAAGTAGTCCGGCGCTAGCTCCTAACGCTTCGTACGACTCCGGCCAAAGGTGAATGGCGACGTCACCGACGAGAGCACCGATCGCGAGTCCAACGAACAGCGAGACAAATCGGTCACCTTCCTTAGTCGATAACGCTAGAACACCCACTCCGATAAGCGAGACGAGACTGACCATTGCAACGCTGATAAGTGAGTTAGCTAGTTCGAGCGACATTACTGGTATTGTAGGGCGTTTTGCCGCTTCAGAAAAGTCGCCATGGCCACCTGCTTTTACTTACGATCAACCAAACGTATAATCAGCCCATGAAACGTCCAATTTGGTTCAAGCGCAAAATATACGGTTGGGGCTGGACACCGGCAACTTGGCAGGGCTGGGCGATTATTGGAATATTTACCGGAGTCGTAATCACATTAGCTATGCGTATCGACTCCAATACTGAGCCGACCAATGCCGAGCTGGCTAACTTTTTCGTACCCTTGTTCGGGCTAACGGTGCTCCTTCTTGTTATTACATATCTGACCGGCGAGAAACCGCGCTGGCAGTGGGGGAGAACTAAAGATGAAGAGTAGGCGCTTCGCTATCACTACTGCAGTTGTCATCCTAGCCATAGGAGCTGTCATTTGGTGGAACGGCAACCAGTCATCAGAAAAGTCTGGATCGCTTAACTTTAGCGCTGCCGAACCTACTGAATCGGTTGATACTACTGCCTCCGGTTCAATTACCCACCTCGTTACGATCGGCGATCAAGCCTATACCGTCGAACTCGCTTCAACTGTCGAAGAGCAGGCCCTCGGCCTCTCGAACCGTGACGACCTAGACGAGAACTCCGGCATGCTCTTCCCTTTTACCCCAGCAGCAAGCGTCAGCTTCTGGATGAAAGATATGCGCTTCGCGATCGACATTGTTTGGATCGCCAATGGAAAAATTGTTGGTATCGAAAAAAATGCACCGGCACCGTTAACCGGCACAGAGACGCAAGACCTACCGACCTACCGACCGCCGCAGCCAGTTGATTACGTACTCGAACTAAATGCCGGTCGCAGCCAATTCTTCAATATCGGTGACAACGTTATCATTACAAGAATTCAATCGACGTAATTGATGGCGAGTTTTCAAGAACAAGTCATTCAAAATATCCGCAAAATTCCCGTTGGCCGGGTCGCTACGTATGGACAAATTGCTGGCCTGGCCGGCTCACCCCGCGCGGCAATTATCGTTGGCGAAATACTCCGACGCCAAACCCGCGCACAAGACCTCCCGTGGCAACGAGTTATTAATCGCCATGGCCAATTATCAATCGTTAACATGGAATTTCCAGCCGCCCTCCAAGCCGAGTTGCTGCGCAATGAAGGCGTGATCGTCGACGAAATAAATGGCACATTCCAGGTCGATCTCGCTCACTTTCAGTGGAATCGTGCATAATAAATATATGACTAAAGAAACAAACGAAACAACTTGGGGCGAGTGGGCGTTTTTTGCCGGATTGGTTGCCGCTATTATTTTAGGCATAACACCGGCCGGCGCGTCAGCGCCGTGGGTATCGCCAACAATGGCGGTATTAGGGCTTCTGATTGGTTTCCTTAATATCAGCGCCAAAGAAACAACAAAGTTTATGGTCGCCGGAATCGCTCTACTGCTCGTTGGTGGCGGGGGAGTGCAATCGCTACCTTGGATTGGTGGCTACATGGACGCCATCCTGTGGAATATTAGCCAGTTCGTTGCACCAGCTATTTTGATCGTCGCGCTGAAAGCTGTGTTTAGCATGGCCCGCGGCCGGTAGATTTTATTGGTCATTTTTGGCAAAATAGCCGTTGTAGTTGCGGGATTCGTATCACCCTAATGGGTGTACTCTTCCCGCTCTCGCGGGATTCGTATAATGGTAATACGCGACCCTTCCAAGGTTGAGACGCCAGTTCGATTCTGGTATCCCGCTCGATGAAAATGTCAGTCAGAACAATTTATAGTTCTCAGCACTGGCGCACGGTTACAGCTTTTCAGAACGGAAGCGAAGCTGACGATTCCGGTATCCCGCTCAGATGATAAAACTTAATGTCGTCAACGAGCGCATCAGCGGCTTGATAGTGTTTTTGCAGGAGATTGAAAAATTGCAGCAGGTGAAACGCATTATTCACTATAAAGACGGTTCCCAGGAGAACTCTGCTGAACACAGTTGGCACGTCGCAATGTTCTGCTTACTGCTGACACCCGAAGTTGATCCAAAAGCAGATATCGGCCGAGTTATAAAAATGGCGCTCATCCACGACCTTGTCGAGATTTATGCCGGCGACACTTTTTTATTCGACGACGAGGCTCGCAAGTCTAAAGAAAAACGCGAGCTCGATGCCGCCAAAAAACTTTTTGCGCAGTTGCCAGCCGATCGCGAGCAAGAATTCTGGGAGCTGTTCGAAGAATTCGAGAGCCTGAAGACCGCGGAAGCCAAAATAGTTAAGTCGTTTGACCACCTTCAGCCGCTCGTTCACAATTTGATTCATGACGGTGCCACTTGGCAACGTCACCACTTAACCGCCAAGATGCACGACACCAAGAAGAGACCAAATATGACTCACAACAAGAAGATTCTCGACATCTACGAACAGTTGCACCAGAACGCTGTTTCCAGAAAGTTGTTCGCCGATGAATAACAAGAAGTTTATCGAAATCGCCGGCTGGTTCGGCGTTGCTCTTATCCTATTAGCCTATTCACTCAATATCTTTGGGGTGATCGAGAGCAGCACAACGCTCTATCAATCGCTAAACGCCGTCGGAGCAATCGGGATCATCATCGATGGCATTGGTAAAAAGGATCTGCAGCCAGTGGTGCTTAATGTTGTCTGGTTAGCAATCGCTGTTATTGCTGTTCTTGGGTAGTTGTAGAATCGTCCATACACCTTGCGGTCTGTATTCATTAGGGTACTTCTATGATTAAGCGAAAACGGATCCTTAAAGGAACCTACCACGGCCGTCAAAAAGTTCGAGCGCTCCAAAGTAGAGCCAAGCTGCGAGCGGAGCAAATCTGGCAGGAGGCTAAGCGGATATTCGAGACTGGAGAAGAGTTCACGACCCCGACGACCCAGTAGAATTACGCCCTAACTTCTAGACATCCAAGCCGACTGGGACTACAATGCGAGCATCATGTCAAACCTAGTCAAAATTATTTTATTCGTTGCTTTCGCGATTTTTGCGGTTGGTTTTATTTGGGCGATTGTTGTCGCCGTTAAAAAGCCTAACGAAACAACTCAAACAGCCAACAAACCAGCAACCGAGCAAACAGCTGCCACACCCGCACCTGCACCGGCCGCGCCAGCACCAACTGCGCCTCAAGTCACCCCCGCTCCAGCCACAGCTCCGAAAAAAGTGTCTAAGCCAGTTCGACGCACCCAAACGCGCTGGTACGTCACGTACGAGACTGACACTTCTGCAAGCGCCTCAAGTGGCAACGCTTGGGCCAATGCTGGAGTCGATCAGTACGGCAACGCCTACGCCGAAGCGCACGTTCGCTAATTGTTTCCTGCAAAGAAACAAAAGCCCCGATCAAATTTGATCGGGGCTTTTGTTGTCTTGCCAGCGTCGGACGTTTATGGCGTTATATGACTATGTCCTCACAGAAAAAAGGCAAACTAATTGTGATCGGTGGCAACGACGGAACCGGTAAAAATACTCAAACTCGTTTGCTAGTTGAACGCATAAACAACCGCGTGAAAACGAAAAAGCCGAAAGCCCACTTCTTCACCTTCCCTGACTACGAACAGTACTGGGGTATTAAAGTGAACGAATACCTGGGTCGCGGTCCTGGCGTAATGCCCGAAGAAGTTGCTAGTGACCCATACCAAGCCGCGATGCTCTATGCCCTCGACAGACGGATGATTGCCCAAAACAAAATCATACCGCTACTCGATTCAGGAAACATCTGCTGCTGCGATCGTTACATGGAGTCTAATTTAGCTCATCAAACAGTAAAGCTCGTCGACCCAATCCAGCGCAGTAAGTTTCTCGACTCACAGCATTTTGTGGAGTTTGAACATTTTGGCATCCCCAAGCCCGACCTTGTCTTAATCCTGACGCTCGACCCAGAAGTTCGACGGGCACAAACAGAAGCTCGACGCCAAAAATGGTTGGAAGAAAATCCAAATAGCGATAAGGCTGGTCAAGTCGGCGCATTTGATCGACACGAGCAGAACCTTGAGTACATGGAAGCTGTCAACGCTTTTTATCCCGAGCTTGCTGCCAAGTACAAATGGCCAGTTATAAACTGTTCTCGCGGCGGGTCTCAACTTTCCCGTGAAGAAATATCTGAACTGATCTGGCAGCACGTCGAGCCAATTCTGTCCGCTTAGTTAGACATAATTACGCAGCGTCACTGGCTTCGCTTGACATATGTCACGGCCGACTGATACCACGGGGTTAATGGCAAAACCAGAAAAAAGCGACAATCCCTATCTCAAATTTGTCCCAACTATTAGCGAAGAGGGTTACGAATATTTGAGTTCAATCGTGACCAACCCACACGATCAGGTTTATTCTTTCACGGGAAAACTTCCAACGGCCATTATCGGCGCTGCAATGGCTCGGCTATCAAGGCGAGCCGGCGATCTTCGCATGACACTTATCGAAGAGTTTGCTCACACGGGCGAAGAGGGGGCTGAGGCGCTATTCGATCGGGTTATTACTGCTTACGGTGATGACTCCGTTCAGCAGTTAGCTGGTATTCACTTTGTTGTTGAGGGCGCGTCGAACGTACTAACAAAGATCCTTGAGTGGGGTCGCTTCACTTCACCACTCGAACAATCGACCCGCTATATTTTCTTCGACCAGCGAGACACTAACGGTCGCTACTTGTACTACACGCCAACCAACCTACCGCCAGCGCTCAAGGCGACGTACAACGACACGATGGACGAGATATTCTCTCACTACTCGCTGATGGTACGTGGATTGGCCGCCCATTTGCGCACAAAGAATCCAGAACCGGCCGATCGAAAAGAACGAACAGCCTGGCTTAACTCCACCCGCGCCACCGCCTGCGATGCCATTCGCTCGGTTTTACCAGCTGCCACCAAATCAACTGTCGGTGTATTTGCCAGCGCCCAAGCCGTCGAGTACTTGGTCATGCGGCTGCTAAGCGACGAGCTCGAAGAATCACGAACTGTTGGCCAGAAGCTACTCAATGAAGCACGTAAAGTTATTTACCCATTCCTCAAACGAGCCGATGTTCCTGATCGCGGTGGCGCTATAACCGCCTTCCTCGCCAACACTCGGGCAAACGTTCGTGACTTCGCCAACAAGAATTTGGTCCCACTTAAGAACGGTTCGACGGAAGAGGTAACGCTCGTCGAACACTGGCCAAAGGACGAGACTGAGCTGCTCGCCGAGATGTTATTTTCGAGTACCAACCTGCCAATCAAAGAGATCCGCAAACAAGTGGCTAAATGGCCGCAGAAGAAGGTTGACCAATTGTTTGCGACCTACCTTGGCGAACGACTCAACCGTCGGCACAAACCTGGACGGGCGCTCGAAAAAGCACACTTTGAGTGGGAGATTGTGGGCGACTACGGCACTTTCCGCGATCTTCAGCGTCACCGGGTCGTTGATGCCCTAGAGTGGCAAAAACTTTCGACTGACTATGGCTTCGATATCCCGCCGCTCGTCAAAGAAGCCGACTACATCACCGAGTTTGAACGCTGCTTTGCGCTTTCTAACGAACTGTATGAATTGCTAATTAAAAATGGTTTCTTCCACGAAGCGCAGTACGCAACGCTCTTGGGTCACAAAATGCGCTACCGTTATATCTTCAACGCCCGCGCTCTCTTTCATCTACTCGAACTCCGCACCGGCCCAGACGGTCATCCTGGCTACCGTCGTATTTGTAAAACGATGTACGAGCAATTTGCCAAAGCCTATCCACGTATTGCCAAGGCGATGAAGTTTATTAGTACGCGGGAAGACCCAGAGCTGACACGCCTCGCCGCTGAGCGTGCCGCCCAGTACAAACTCGAAAAACTCGGCGCCCAGTCTTTGGATAGTGAGTAGTATTTAGAGCCTTAGACACTAGATCTCCATACCCCTTCCGGGGTATAATTTTCCAGCACCGTTACTACGGGGCAGGAGGAAAGCACTTTTGATTAACGAGAATCCGGTTTTGGCCCTGTGGCCACATTTCGTCGACGCTGCCCGTGAAGGAGCAGTTGCCGGCTGGGCAACCAGCGGGCAAGGTAACAAGGATCGATCCGATGATGCGGCGGTTCAAGCAATTCGAAAAAAGTTCAACACAATCCCGATGTGCGGCAAGATCGTGATCGGCGAGGGTGAAAGAGACGATGCGCCGATGCTTTATATCGGCGAGAAAGTTGGACTTGGCCACCAAGAAGGTCGCTGCGCCGACGACTTCCCAGGGATCGCTATCGCCATCGACCCACTTGAAGGAACAACGCCGTGCTCACGCGGCGAGAACGGTGCCATATCGGTCATCGCTTGGTCGGAAGAGGGCGGGATAATCGAAGCCGCCGACGGGTATATGGAGAAGCTGGTCGTTGGCCCGTCGTCGAAAGGCAAAGTCCGCCTGGACTGGCCTGTCGCACGAAATCTGCAGGCAATTGCAGACGGTCTGAGGCGACCGGTTTCCGCACTGGTCATCGCCGTACTCGATAGAGCGCGGAATCAGCCGACCATTGATGCCATTCGACAGACCGACGCCAAAGTTAAGCTGATTGACGACGGCGACTTGTCGGAGGCCATTAATGCGATGGTAGCCGGCAAGCACTTGCACGCTGTCATGGGCAGTGGCGGTGCACCTGAAGGCCACATTACCGCGGCGGTTGCCCTTGGATTGAACGGTGAGATCCAAGGTCGCTACCTTCACCCGGATGAGCTCAAGGAGTTCCCAAGGGATCGCGGCAAAATCCCCGATAACTTCTGCGAGCGGATGCAGGAAATGGGGATCGAGTTCGGACGCATATACAGTACGCGAGAACTCGCTCCCGGCAGAAGCTTCGGCGTCGCCTTCGTCAATGTCACGGACGGCGTTCTCGACGGACACGCTGTTCGGGATTTCACGAACGGGTGCTCCGTTTCGTGGACTGTGATTACACACCACGACGGGCGAAGTACAATGATTCCATCAGCGGAGTTCATCGAAATCACAGACCCACAAACCGCGTTCCGGCTTCGGTAGAACGCACCAACTCGGCCCGCTCCCACAAGGAGCGGGCCAAACTTTTATTTACGGAGTAACTCGACGAATACTTCGCTCGGTACTTCGATCCGACCCAAGTTGCGCATCCGCTTCTTACCTTTTTTCTGTTTATCTAATAGTTTATTTTTTCGCGTCACGTCACCGCCGTATAGTTTGGCTGTCACGTCTTTACGAAATGGCGCAATGTCGGCGCGAGCAATGATCTTGCCACCGATCGCTGCCTGAAGCGTTATCTCAAAGTTCTGACGAGGAATAAGTTCCTTCAATTTTTCGACAACAGTTCGGCCGTAGCGCTCAGCTTTGGTGCGAACCATGTACTGTGTCAGCGCGTCAATTTTGTCGCCCGCAACCAGCAAGTCGACGGCCACCAAATCCGCCTCTCGGTAGTTCTTGAGCTGGTAATCCATCGAGGCGTAGCCCGATGTAACCGATTTTAGCTTGTCGTAAAAATCAGTAATAACTTCGGCCAGCGGTGCTTCATATTTACAGACGACCCGGTCACTGATGTACTCGACGTTTTTAAATTCGGCACGGTGCTGACTAACCAGCTCGGTCACGGCACCGTAATGATCCTGCGGACAAAGAATTTCTAGATCCACCCACGGCTCGAGCCACTGTTCGCCAGACTGCTGGTAGGCCACGGTTGGTGTGGTTACTAAAACGTTAATGTCAAACTCGCGGTTCAAGCGTTCTTTAATTATTTCCAAATGCAGTAGACCCAAGAAGCCGATGTTGTAGCCGGGTCCGAGTGCTTGCGAGCTAATTGGCTCATAAGTCAGCGAAGAATCGCTCAGCTTTAGTTTGTCGAGGGCAACTGTGAGCTCTCGTTCCTTGCCGGGCTCAGGAAAAAATGAAGCGAAGATCATTGGCTTAGGCGTTTGGTAGCCGGGTAATGCGGCGGTCGCCTGTTCGGCAACAATGGTGTCACCAACGCGGCAATCTTGAACCGATTTCAACCCTGTTGCGACATAGCCGATCTCGCCAGTTTCGAGCGCTTCACCTGCGATGCGCTTGAGCTGTAAGTACCCAGTTTGTAGGCAATCAAACTGCGCGCGCGTTGCTTTCATATACAAGCGCTGGTTCTTTTTAATGCGACCAGAAAATATTTTCACATAGGCCACCACTCCCAAAAACGGATCGAAGAACGAATCAAAAACCAAAGCCTGAAGTGATTCATTGACGCGATCAAGTTTTGGCGCGGGAATCCGCTCCGCAATTGCAACTAGCAGTTCAGCAACGCCATCGCCAGTCTTGCCCGACACAAAACGGATCTCATCCGCCTCGCAACCGATCAATTTCATTATTTGATCAGCAGTGTCTTCTGGCTGCGCAGTCGGAAGGTCAATTTTATTGACAACGGGAATAATCGTTAAGCCCAGCTCCTGAGCGAGATAGAGGTTGGTCAGCGTTTGAGCCTGAATCCCTTGGCTGGCATCGACAAGCAGAAGCACGCCGTCGACAGCTTCGAGCGAGCGCGACACTTCGTAACCAAAATCAACGTGCCCCGGGGTATCAATAAGATTGAGCTGGTAATCCGTACCGTTATGCGCGTAAAACATCCGCGCCGGGTTGAGCTTGATCGTGATACCTTTTTCTTTTTCCAGCTCCATTGTGTCCAAGAGCTGAGACCCAGAACCGGCTTTGACTGCACCTGTCATTTCTAGCAAACGATCGGCAAGCGTGGACTTACCGTGATCGATATGGGCGATGATTGCGAAGTTTCGGATTTCCATGGCAATTTACAGGTGTAATTGTACCCGAAAAGACGGAGAACGTCTCTACAGCCACCCTTGTTGCCGAGCGATTAACCACCCACCAACAGCCAAAAGTAGACCGACAACGAAGAACCAGATCAGACAGCTCCAATTGGCGCGGTACCGAGCTTGGTCCACTTCGCCGTAGAAACCAGCAGGATTATTCGCTTGTTTCATCGCTCTTCTCACCCTGGCGGCGCAGCAACTGCCACTGTTCCAAGTTAAATATTCGAGCCCAGACTAAATAGAACCCGACGCCCAGAGTTAGGCTGATTAGTATTTGAGCTAGGTATGTCATCGATGGCCCAGCACTCAAGCTGGTTGCAAGCAGTGGGCCGATCCGCCCGCCGATCGCAAACACTAAGCCAGCACAAACTGTACCAGTTAGAATCGGTGCTAGATTATGTCGCCCATCGAAATCACGGGCAATCACCCTGGAGCCAAGTCCAAGATTGAACCATAGCAGAAGCGCGTTGATTGTTGATCCAACCGAGAAGGCAAGCGCCAGACCGGCAACGCCAAGATCGGTTGCTCTGACTGTCCATAACGCAACCAGGAAGGCACAGACGATCGCAATAACACTGAACATTGTCGGACGAACCGTATCGGAGCGAGCAAAATACGCCCGAGCCAGCAACAAAACTGCGCCCTGGAAAAAGAGCGAGCCAACGAAGTAACTAAATGTTTGGACAGCGCGTTCAGTTTCGCCAGCATTAATACTATGGCCGACTGAAATATAAAGGTTGATAATTTCAGTTCGGAATATAAGCAAGAAAAGTGTCGCTGGTAGAAAAATAAAGAGCAGTAAGCGGATCGCCTTACCAACCAGTTCTTCAAACTGACGCTGATCATTTTTTGCAATATGACGAGCAAAATCGGGCAGAATCGCCATCGCCAGAGTGTTAGCGAGTAGTAAAACCGGTGCTGTTTGTAAGTCGTCAGTTAGACGATAGATAGCTATCGAGCCCTCCTGTAGATGTGAGGCAAGACGATAGAAAACGAGTAGCAATAATTGCGTACTCGTTAGGGCGATCGTTCGAGGGATCATCAGTTTCATAACCTGCCTGACAAGCGAATTGCCAAAACTGGTCTCAAAGTTAAATCGCCAGCCAAGCCGTATCAGCGTCGGCACTTGCACTAGGAAGTGCGCCGCGGCACCAAGGATGACACCAAAAACTAACACCGATAGGCCAAAGTCTGGAATTAAAAGGGCGGCAGAAATGATAGCGAGGTTGTAAACCAGCGGCGCGAGCGCCGGAGCAAAAAAGTATTTCTTCGCCTGAAGGGCGGAGGTAGATAGCTGGGAAACTGTGAAAAAGAGCGGGCTCAGAAGCAGAATTTGCGAGAGCGAGAGAGTGAATTGCTGGTCTTCTGGGGAGAAGCCCGGATAGATGCGAGGGATGAGCATTGGCAGCACCAAATAAAGGACCACAAGCCCAACGACTATGGCCGTAAAGCCTGTCGAGAGTAAGATATTAAACGTTTTCCAGAACTGCTTGTCGTCACCGTCTTCGTTTATCTTCACGAGTAACGGTAGAATCGCTGAAGAAAGAGCACCAACGATAATGATGTTGTATAGCAAATCCGGTAGTACAAAGGCAGCATAGTAACTATCGAGCGGGCCAATACTGCCAAACGCCACACCAACTCGGTTGGCGATTACAACGTTGCGGATCAAGCCAAGAACATTACTAATCAGAACCGTAACAAATAAAATACCGACTGCTTGCTTGAGGTTGTTACTTCGGTAGAACAAGCTGGCGAGGCGCTTAACCGGCATTACCGGCTCCTAACCAGCCGGACGAATAAGAATCCCAATAAGAACAGAATGAATGCGGCACCGAGCATGAAGACCATTGTTCTTTGATTCCATTCAAGCACCAACTCTTGGACGCTGGCTGTTCGCTTGGCTGGAGAATAATTTGGGTCGAACACAATTGACGCCGACGCTAGCAACGTCCCATCCCCAAGGCTCGGCCGGAACGCTACAACCTCTTTTTTCGCCCCTGTGCTCGTTACGTCAAACTGCCAGTAACCTGCTTGTTTCTTGGGCGCGGCAGCAACAACACCCGCGGGAGGAGTGAGCGTGATTGAGGTATCGGTCACGGCCGCACCACTCGCATCGCGAGGAAAAGCGTAAACGGAAGCGAGTCGATCGGTCTTATTCGGAAAAGCGATCACTTCGCTATCTTCGGCTGATAACTTATTTGTCGCACTAACCGCTGGTAGCGTTATAGAGCGAGTTACACCAACCACCCTAGACTGCTCACCGGCCCGCTCACCGATCACTCTATAGTAATACTGACGCTCTGACTCAAGACTGGCTAAACGTATGACATGGCTGATGTTTTCGTTAACTGATTCGACGATATTACCGAATTGCGGCGTTGTACCAAACTCAACGGAGGCACGTCCAGGAAAGGCTAGGGTGATAAAAATTAGCGCATCGCGAGTCGTGGCTGCCGCATATGTCGAAGTAATTCTCTGGGCTCCAAATATTGGCTCACGATTCGTTTCCGGTGCCGTCAGCGTTGTTACGGCTGTCTCGGGAAAATCTAAGTTAAGTTCAGAAATTGAACTAATTGTGCCCGAACTCGACTGGACACCAACGGCGGCGTTGTAGACAAAATTACCTTGCGCCGGATCAACTGCGGCCAGGATCGTTGCCTGTTCGTTGAGCGTGAGGCTAGTAGTACCAGCAGTTAAGGCTTTAAATCGAACACGCCCAAAACTTGTCTGGTCAGAAACTTCTGCGATCGTTGTCTCCGCTGCTGTTGGAGCGATCAGCCAGTGTATCTTCCCCGGCGTTTGCTGCAATACTAACGTCCGCCAGCCTACCTTGGGGAGCGCTTCAATCAACTCAAGCTTGTCGGCATCAACCTCGACTTCAACCTGCAACCCGGTCGCAAAGACTGTGTCGGCACTGGCATTCTGTATATCAATATCCAGAACAGTACCTTCTGTTGTGCGAAAAGTGGCGGGAGATAGAACTAGCGTTGCCGTTTCCTGATCAGCCTTAAAAACGAGCTGCTGTAAAATTGTCGAACCGACTAACAGGAATAAGGTGATAATGACTACAAGGATGAAGTGGAAACGTGGCGACGTGCCTTTCATTACTGACCCCTCCAAGGCTTCTGATCTGGCCGAACCTGACCCGCTCCCTGGTTGGTCGCGACGAGTGAGTAATCTAGTATCGTAACCTGTGCGTCACCGTCAACATCAGCCGCCAGTGCCTCAGCGCTGGTCTGGCCGATACGGGCCTCTACAAACCGCTGGTCAACTTCATTAATGACATTATCTTCATTCGTGTCACCAAGCTGGATTGGAATATCGACGAGTGTTGAGATCGGACCAGCAGCAACAACACGGAGCGCCCGAGCGCCAGGAATGAAAACAAATATTTGATACTCACCACTTGCGGCCACGCTATTCGCCGCCAAGACAACCTGATCACAATTCTCCACTGCTACCTCATCATCAAATCCGATCGAGTCCGGATTGGAAGTTTGAATAATAACCACTTGAGCGCTGGTTGGACAAAAGGTTGTCGGCCTGTTGGTTAGCTTCAGGCCAGTGCCAGCTACCACAGCCGTGTCATCGGGCTGCTGGCCCTGATACCAGTAGGCGAGTGATGCCACAACCACAACCCCAAAAAGAAGCCAGAGGAATCGACGCATTTGTTTTAGCCTATCACACCTGGTTGGTTCTCGACTAATTAGTCGGTCGGAAAACGGTGGTGGTAGTAACGGATCGCCAACCAGACCAGCACCAGAACGAAGATTACGAAGATATTCAGCCACACCATCTGACTCGTCATTGCCGGCTGGCCGCCCGAGCCACAAAAACCTCCGGACGCTATACCTGACGAGTCAACGCAGGCGTAGAACTGTCGGCCATAGAGCAAGATAATAATTAAATTAGCTAGCAGTAGTATGACAGCTGATGTAGTTAGAAATGCCTGGCCGAACTTTCTCATCGAGCGCTCCCGGCGTTGCTAAGATATGATAGATCCATGCGACTCTATCGTAAGGTCATTAGACTACTGCTTCAAGCGGCACTTGCCGTTGCTCTTATCTGGCCGACAGTTGTTTCCGCCCAAACCTCAACACCGATTCGCCTACTAGATATCAACGCGGAGCTCGCTGAAACCGGTGAGCTACAGATTCGTCAGGAGATTCAGTATCCCGCCCCAGCCCGCTTGAACTGGGTCGTGTTTGGAGCGGTTAGCGACGTTACAATTAGCGTCGACGGTCAGTCGACCGGTCTAGATAAAATCACTCTTACGCACGGAAAAGATCAACTTCGGATCGTCTCTCCCAACACCACCGGGCTTACGTGGAACATCTACTATAAAACGCGGTCACAACTTTTTCGTTCAGACGAACGCGACCAAATCTATTTACCAATCCTGAAGGAATCGGGCGCTGGTATTTCACTTCTTCAAATTAGGTTTCAGCTTCCAGCTGGAACAACTGGGGATGGTTTAGTCGGTAACCTTTACGCAATTGGTGGCGTCAACCAATCGACAACACGGACCGATAGCTCACGCGAAGTAATTGCAACCTCGCAGCAAATTGGCCCTAAGGCAATTGTCACTTTGAACGCGCACTGGCCAACTTCACTCCTTCGTTTGACGCCAACACAAGAGTTACGTCTGGCGCTCGCGAACCTTGAGTTGCTGCCGTGGCTTGTCCTCGGTCTCTTTCTGCCACTAATTAGTTTCATGGTGCTGCTCCGCCTCCTGCTCCGTCAGAGGCACCAAGAAACCGTGCACGCGCCCGACCAGTCGTCGCCACCAGAGCCACTCTCGCCGCTCATTGTTGGCACCCTAATCGACAAAAAGGTTTACCCGCAGGAAATAGTGGCGATGCTGATTGATCTTTGCCGGCGAGGGTATGTTGTGATCGTGAAGAAAAGCGGGCAATACTCACTCAGTCAACGAAAACCATTAGACACTGGACTAGAACCTTGGGAGCGCGATGTACTTGAGTCACTTTTCCCAATCGCTAACGCCAAAGTCACGGCCGAGCAAGTCAGTCAGATTAATCGGCAGTCCCTCTTTAGCCCAAAGATCAGACGGGCATTTTCGGCGATGTACGAAGTGGTAACTGCCAAGGGTTTCTTCACTGAGAATCCACACCAAACCCGAGTCCGGTACAAACTATTTGCACTATCTCTCTACTTTTCTTCCGTTATTGGTGCAATCTGGATCGCTGTCAGCGGCGCATCGCCTTATTTGTTGCTTCCGGTAGCGGGCAATATGCTTGTGTGTCGACTTATCATCGCTTACACCCCAGGACTTGTTCACTACACACCAACCGGCAGAAAGGCCCGCGCTGCTTGGGTCGCCTTCGGTCGATACCTCGCCACCGCTAAATCCCTGCCGCTCGAAGACGCCCGCAACCAGGTGTTTGAAAAGTACCTCGGTTACGCCGTCGCACTTGGCCAAACAACTGCGTGGGCGAAGCGGTTCGACTTAAGCAATACCGTTATCGTTAAGCCAGATTGGTTTATTAGCTACGAAGAAACAAGCACTGCGCAATTCGCGGGTGAGATAGAGGAATTTAGCTCAGCGATATCCAAACTACTAACTGAGATGCGCGGGCCGCTAGTTAGTTAGGTAACTCAAATAGACGGTGGACGGCTTTACCGATAATGAACGACTCTGGCACCGGGCCCCACGCTCGTGAATCACTAGAATTACCCCGGTTATCGCCCATAACAAAGTATTCACCATCAACGAGTGTACGTTTAAGATCTGGCACCGTTACGACGCTCGAATCTAGATAATGCTCCTCGAGCGGCTGGTTATTTATAAAGACCTGCCCTTGGAAAACAGTCACCGTTTCGCCAGGAACGGCAACGATACGCTTAATGAAGCGCTTCTGCGTTTCTCCGGGAAAGAACATCGCCACCACGTCGCCACGTACTGGGGCGCCAACCACGTAAGCAACCTTATTCACAGTCAGAACTTGCCCGTCGTCATAAGTCGGAAACATACTCTGACCCCGGACGATCAAAATCGTAAAAAGATAATAGTGACAAATTAGCCCCAACAGCAGCAGGAGCGTCGCAATCTTTGAGAAATCGTAGGCCCAGCCTGTAATCCAGTAAAGACGTTCTCCGATTCCAATGGGCTTCGCCGTCTCGTTATCTTCCATGCTCCTATTGTGCCCCGGTCCGGTGCGGGACGCTACCCTAGGCGAGTGGGCTCGGAGCGCCCTTGAGCGTACCTAAAATTGAACGCAGGTCGTCATCTTCGAGCGTCTCTTTTTCGAGCAGGAGCGCCGCCATCTTATGCAGGACGTCTTTCTCTTCCTTGAGAATCTTGACCGCTTGCTCCCAAGCTGCGGAAACAATTCGGCTAATTTGGTCGTCAATTTGTGAAGCCAGTTTTTCAGAATGTGTTCGATGCATACCCATCTCACGGCCCAAGAAAACCATCTCCTCCCGTTCGCCGAGTTTAATCGGACCAAGTTCACTCATACCGTAGATCGTCACCATATTTCGGGCAATACCGGTGGCACGTTCGAGATCGTTTGATGCACCAGTCGTTACTTCTTTAAATATAAGCTGCTCTGCCGCTCGACCGCCTAATAGTTGGACAATCTCTTGCTGAAACTTAGCCGTTGGAATTAGGCGGCGGTCTTCATTGGGCAACGAGAGAGTAAAACCGAGCGCCATCCCACGTGAAACGATCGAAACCTTATGCACATCATCCAGCTCCGGCAGAACGTGACCGATAATAGCGTGACCTGCTTCGTGGTAGGCCACTATTTTGCGTTCGTTCTCGCCCATGATATGACTGGCTCGTTCAGGCCCAAGCATTATTTTTTCTATCGAGGTTCGAAAGTCCTTCTGCTCAATCTGCTTGCGATTCTCGCGAGCGGCCAGAATTGCTGCTTCGTTAACGATGTTACGTAAGTCAGCACCAGCAAGGCCAGGAGTCGTTTTGGCAATTTCGTCAAAATTGACGGTTTTAGCCACTGGCTTATTCTTGACGTGAACCTCCAGGATGGCTTTACGCTCCGGACGATCGGGCAGATCTAGTGCTACCTTGCGGTCAAAACGCCCGGGTCGGAGTAAGGCCGGATCAAGGACATCTGGTCGGTTTGTTGCTGCCAAAATTATTACGTTTGCGTCAGTATCGAAGCCGTCCATCTCAACCAAGATTTGGTTAAGAGTTTGTTCGCGCTCGTCGTGCGAACCGCCGAGCCCTGTGCCACGCTGGCGGCCAACGGCATCAAGCTCATCGATAAAAATAACGGCTGGGGCGACACGCTTAGCCTTTTGGAACAAGTCACGAACACGGGAGGCGCCAACGCCGACGAACATTTCGACAAACTCTGAGGCAGAAAGTGTAAAGAATGGTACCTCGGCTTCACCGGCCACCGCCTTAGCGAGTAAAGTCTTACCCACGCCAGCCGGTCCATAAAGTAGTACGCCCCGAGGAATCTCGGCGCCCAGCGCCCGAAACTTTTCTGGGGTCTTAAGAAACTCAACGATTTCGACAAGTTCTTGCTTGGCGTTCTTAAGACCAGCGACATCTTGAAAGGTCGTGCGCTTACGTGGATCGGCCACCCGAGCCGTTGAGCGACCAAACGACATGGCCTGCGAGTTGGCGCCCCGTGCCTGCCTGGTCATGAACCAAAGGATTAAGAGCAATAAACCGAATGGCAGTAGGACCGAGAGAAGCGTTGTCCAAATCGCGCCGGAATCGGGATTCTTGATTTCAATGACGACTTTTTCGCCGGTAATACCGTAGTCCTTCAGCCCTTCGCTGGCTTCTTTGTAGGCGACGAGCTGCTTGTCTTCCTTGGTTGTGGCGGTAATTTTATTACCTTCAACAATAATCTTTGCGATTTTCGATTCCTGAACTTGCGAGGCAATCGCGGAGATCCCCACCTGCTCAATATCCTTACTCGTTGGACCAAGCAAGATCACCCAGCCGATGATAGCTAGAAATACAATCGTTAGAACGGACACAATTTGACGGGTTAAGCGGTTCCTTGGTGACATGAACCATATTCTACAGAAAACAGCCCGGCGGTCAAAGGTGGAATCAGGCAAAGGCGGGGTAGATTTTAATGCCGTTTGCAGGTATCATTTCCAATTAGCGGGGTAGGGGAATGGCACCCCGGGTGGCTCATAACCACCAGGTCTTGGTTCGAATCCAAGCCCCGCTACAAAGATGAAGGCCCACCGAAAGGTGGGTCTTTGTCGTTGTGAGACGCTATTTTCTCCTTTATTGATCAAGCTCTGCTTGGTATAATTCAACAAGTTTTTCGGATTAGTTAGATTTTTTGGCAGGGTAGCTCAGTTGGTTAGAGCGCGGCACTCACTGAAAGCAACGCGAAAAGCGAGTGCGGCGGCTAGACCGGGCAACAGACTGAATGTTCACATTTTGGCAGGGTAGCTCAGTTGGTTAGAGCGCGGCACTCATAACGCCGAGGTCGTGGGATCGTGCCCCACCCCTGCCACAGCAGAAGTAAGTCACGTTCCCTTTGGGAATCGTGCCCCACCGCTGCCACGGCATAGAGCCGAATCTTGAGGGATTCGGTTTTGTTGTACATCGCACTTCAGGAGAAAAC
>CAYGDK010000006.1:24896-27826 GCA_964348645.1 uncultured Candidatus Saccharibacteria bacterium
AGAGCCGAATCTTGAGGGATTCGGTTTTGTTGTACATCGCACTTCAGGAGAAAACATGAACGGACTACTTTCCGTCTGGAACAAAGACGGCCTTATCCCCTTCGCCGAGCAGCTTACTGAGCTTGGCTACGACCTGTATTCATCTGGCGGTACCGCCCAGAAGATCGCCGAGGCCGGCGTGGCTGTCAACGAAATCGGCATCAACATCCTCGACCACCGAGTCGCGACACTTGTCCCCGAGGTCCACTCCGGACTTTTGGCTCAACCGGGCATCCACGACGAGGAGATGACTCGCCGCGGCTTCAAGTACTTCGATGTCGTCTGCGTTGATCTCTACCCGCTCAAGGAGGCGATTGAGAGTGGTGCTGATGAAGCGGAGGTTATCAAGAAGACCGACATCGGCGGCCCGACGATGATTAGAGCCGCCGCCAAAGGCCGTCGACTCATTATCTGCCACCCGGAACAGCGTCAACCGCTCATCAACTGGCTGCGAGCCGGACGACCAGATGAAGAGCTAGTCAGACAGACACTTGCCATGAAGGCTGAAAAAACGGTCAGCAGATACGTCGAGGAGTCTGGGGAATATCTCCGCAGATTAATCGGTGCCAAATGGGGAGGCATGTCTCCAATCAGCGGCGCCTTGAGAGATGCAGCGTAAGGACGGCCAGTACCAACTAGCGCGGAGCTCCACAAGCTCCGCGCCACTTTTTTACTTAAAGAAATAATCCCACCAGCGAGAGAAGTTTGATGGCGGAGTAACCGGCTCTGGGTCTGCTTCCTTATATATAGTGTCCTCCAGCGTCGCATCGTCCTTAGTAGCATCGACACCCTTAATTTGCAGTACCGTTTCGTCCGGTGCCTTCAAGCCCAGACGTCGCCTTGCCTCGGCGTTCTGATAAGAAGGACTCTCGTAATATGCGATCAGTAATTTCAGCTTGGCGTTTTTGGCCTGTTTTTCAGTTAGCTCGGTTTTTGCTGTCGCCAACCGCTCGTTGAGCGTGTTGTTGCGAATAATTAATCGGACATTGGAGTAGATGGCAAAGGCTACAAAAAGCCCGAGCACAATTTTTCCTAAAAATCTTTGAGTTACCTCGAGAGTCATCCTCTTGCTACTCTAGCGCAATAACCGAGTAAAAACGACTCTGGCCTTTACAGACAGGGAAGAATTATTCACGCTGATTGTATGGACGACTTCGAACTACCTCAACCACCTAAACCTGTCGATAAAATTATCCAACTACCATTTAATCTACGAGTAAAACGCAAGGTTCTCATATATGTTGCCAGCGCCGTTGTCGGAGTTGGCCTCTTACTCTTTGGCTTGATTAGCCAAGGGATCATCGGTTCCACTCGCGTGGCAACGGTCACACTATCCGTCCTTGGCGCCGATCAAACACCGCTCGCAAACGCTGCCGTTGAGATTGCCGGGGTCATAACCGACACCACGAGCGAAGGTAGCGCCACGCTGACAGAAGTTCCCCGCGGCGAGCAGACGCTCAGCATCTCTAAAACTGGCTTCATTCCCCTCACAAAGAATATTACGCTTAAGCGCGGCAGTAACGATCTGGGACAATTTACTCTGGAAGAAACCCCAGTCGAGAAGATTTCAGCAACCGTTGTTGTTACCGACTATATTAGCGAAGCCGCACTCGAAGGCGTGATCATCCAATTGGCCGATATCGACGGAATCTTTGACAGCGAACAAAAGCTCTACAAGTTAAATAACGTTCCTGTCGGCGCGTACGACCTGACTGCCACCAAGGCTGGTTACACCGTCTTCAAAACTAAGGTTACCGTCGACGAAAAAACCACCAAGTTCGATCCGATCTCGCTTGTACCAACCGGATCGATCGTTTTCGAATCAAACCGGGATCGAGGCAAACGGGGAATCTTTAGCGCCAATTACGACGGCAGCGACCAGAAAGCGCTAGTTGCTCGAGTCGGCGACCTAGAAGACTACACACCGGTGCTCGGACCCAATCAGCGCAAAGTCTTCTTTACTTCGACACGCGACGGTATTAAGCGAGAGAACGACCCGAATAGTTACAAAGAATTCATGTATGTCGTCGATCTCGACGGTAAGAATCTGACAAAAATCGGTGAGACCTCTGGCGGCTACGCAGTTTGGTCGCCAGACGGCGGCTACATCGGCTATAACCGCTATACCGACGAAACCTACGCTAAGAGCGAAGTCTACACCTACGACGTCGTTGGCAAAAAAAGCTATCAGTTCACCGGCTATAATTCATACAGCTTTAGCTTTTCACCTGACGGAAAATCAATTGCCTTTGGTGGCAAAAAAGACGGTGAATTTAACTACAAACTCTTTCTTGCCAGCAGCAACGGTACCGGCATCAAAGAAGTTGCCGAAGGAGATAACAGCAACAACTTCTACGGGATGGAATTTACCGCTAGCGGCACGCTCCGCTTTAGTCGCTACGACACCACCGCGCGCAAAACTCTCTGGTTCGAATACACCATTGCCAGCGGTGCGACTGTCGCAATCTCCGCTCCCGCCATCGACAGAGAAAGCGCCGTCCTTTCACCGGACAAGAGGATGCGAGCCTACGTATCGACTCGAGACGGAAAGACGAATATTTACATCAGCGACGCCGATAGTAAGAACGAAAAGAAGCTAACCGACCTCAATCGCGTTGTTGGTAACTTACTTTGGTCGAAAGACAGCTCGTTCATCATGTTTGACTACCGAGCCGACGGCGAAAGCGGACGCTACCTTGTCTCGACCAACGGGACAGCCAAAGCCAAAAAAATCGTCGACATCAACCTCACCTACTACTACTAAGCGCCTTGAGTGTTACGCTAAAGAGGCCTAAAATTACGAAAGCGAATACCTTGGGGGTGTAGCTCAGCGGTTAGAGCGCCAAGCTTATACCTTGGTGGTCCATGGTTCGAATCCATGCACCCCCACA
>CAYGDK010000007.1:0-27783 GCA_964348645.1 uncultured Candidatus Saccharibacteria bacterium
CATCACGCTTTGCATTAATAATCGTTATCTTTGAACCATACAGTGCAAGCCGTTCTGTTTCTGCGGCAAGCCTGGCTTGTTCCGCTTCAATCTCGGATTCAAGGATACCAGTCTGTGCTATTTTTTCCTGCGTCTGAAGAATGTCAATTGAAACATCCGCCACTGATCTTTCTGTTTCTAAGCGCGTGATACCAAGTTCGGATTGTTGTAATTCAACCTTACGGATATCGGTTTCAATATCCGTAATCCTGGTTTCCTGTTCACCCACATCCACTCTTGCCTGCACGGTTTCAAGTGCTGATTCAGCAAGATCGACTCTCAACATGGCGGTCTTGGCCATGTCTGATTCATACCCAGCCGATTGGATTCCCATTGTAAGGGCTTCTTTTTCAGCGTCCAAAGCCTTTAGTCCGGCTTCAATAATTTGTAATTGAATTCTCGAAACATCCAAGCCGACCTCAGTTATTTTTAACTCCTCTTCCGATTCATTCAGCGCTAATTTCCGCAAGTCAAGGTCTTGCTGCCGAAGCGCAAGGCTTTGTTTCAATATCTCAACGTCCTTGCGCTTGATCTCGATATCTTTTTCAAAAGATTCAATGTCCTTCATGCGCAAATCGTAATCAGCGCTTAAAAGATTAAGTTCCTTCTCGGAAAGCAGGTTATCTTTTTCAATTATCTCAATATCTTTTTCAGATAACGCCATGTCTTTTTCAGAAAGCTCCACGTCTTTTTGAGCAAGAATATTCGTTTTTTCTAAGAGGTCGGTTCCCCGCATGGTGATGTCTATATCTTTCTCAGACAACTCCACGTCTTTTTGGGTAAGAGCATTGTCTTTCTCTGTAAGTTCGATATCCTTCATAACGAGATTGATATTTTTACCTGAAGCCTCGATATCTTTCCGGGCAATGGCGATATCTTGATTTGCCAGTTCGATTTCTTTCATGGCAATATCAACATCTTGACCAGCCAGTTGGGTTTCGGCGCGAGCAACCTCCAATTCTTTTTTGGTAATTTCAAGGGTTTCAAGTTCGAGTTGAATTCCCTCTTCAATAATTTGAGATTGCAGTATCTTAATCTGGGCTTCGATGCTTTTAATCTTGGCCGTATATCTGGCCTCCAATGTTTCGAGAGATGCTTGATCGGCGGACAAGGCGGTAAACTTGGCGTCCCATTCTTCATCTTGGGCTGATATTTCTGCTCTCTTGCTGGTAAGCCCAGCATCGTGAATAAGGCGATCGATATTGTCCGCGTAGCGCTTCGATGCAATATCAAGAATAAAATTCTGCTCTTCAGCATCCAGTCCGGCCATCTGCTGATTATAGGTGTCAACAATCAGTGCAAGCTCAAATACGTCCCATGCCCGGAGATAATTTTCTCCGTTCTGGTATGCACCGGAATAGAGCCCAAATATAATGGCGCGTTCGGCTGTTTGGCTTGCTGTTAATCGCATGTGATATCCGAACGGAACCCATAATTTACGTTCAACAACCCTGAAAAAATCATATACTGTCATGGCTTAATCCTGTTTCAAAAGATGGACCAATTGAGCCGTCACATCCTTGCTATCAATTTCAATTTGGGCCAAATTAATCACTTTGTCTTTATCTGCATCACCTTCGCGCTCAATGGCAAATAGTTGGGCATCGGAAACAGTGGTTTGAGAATTAATTCTCGTGTTCTGTTTTTGAACCTGCTCATCTGTGGCTAATGCGATAACAGTATTTATGGTGTTCTCTTTTTCGGTGACAATGCCAGATTCAGTCTCCGACCATTGGCCGGCATAGTTGACTAAATCCGTTTCCGCCTGTTGAGCCCGCAAGAGCTCGTTTTGGGCCTGTAACGATTTAATAGACAATTCCGCAGCTACAAGAAGGTTTTTTTGTTGTTCATAAAGAACTTCAGCAGCATCAACATCCAATTCCCCAGCCACCTTGTCTGTGACCAACAACACAATCTCCTTGCGGATATCTGCAATCTGAGATTTAAGCAAAATTTGTTGTTCTAATTCACCGACAGAACTTCCACCACCGCCTAAAACACTCCCGCCCCCGGCGGTGGAAACCCCACCGTATTCAGTCAGAACGGAAATTAATTCAGACAAGGCACTGCCCAAATATTCAATTTTATATGATATAACCTCTTCTGTAAGGTCAATTAAAACATTCGTCACATCAGAAAGAGACCGCTTCCGGTCAAGGATCTCGGCTTGTATCGCTACGATTTCTTCCTTGACCTCGATTGTTTCAGCTTTGGATGCTGTGATGTCGTTATAAAGCTCCAATTGGACAGCCAATTCACTCACATATTCTTCCATGACCACCAACAGCGCTTCAAGTGCAGGCCGAACAAGGCTTTCCCTCAACTCTACGGCCGTTCGCTCCGCAGCGATTAATTCTTCTTGCGCCGGGATAAGCTCTGACTCTCTGGCGTCAACCAGGCGCTCACTGGCATCAACCAAAACACCAGATCCAGTTAAGATTGAATCCTGTTTGTCAATAACATCGGATTCGATATCGACAATAATCAATTCTTTAGAGAGAATGGTTTCGACCCGCGTCTTGATTTGTTCCTGCTTATTTATAATGTCTCGTCGCTTGTCGATGATATCGGATTCAACGTCAACAATCTGTTCAACAATGGCTAAAATTGCTTCTTGTTTTGTGATTAATTCTTGATTTTTACCTATAATTTCGGTATCTTTTGCAATTATCTCACCCATCTTAGTAGCAATGTCTTGAGCGATAATCACAATCTCTTGATTCTTGGCGACAATCTCAGTTTCTTTTGCCGTAATCTCCTGAACTTTCCCTGATATTTCCGTTTCTTTGACAAGAATCTGTTGATCTTTATCCAGAACATCGTATTCCTTTTCAAGCAAAGCCTGAGATTTCACCGCCATCTCTTGAGACTTCGCCATCAACTGATATTCTTTATCGATCATGTCCCTCTCAATGTCTATCAGCTGTTCAATGTAGGGGATGACTTCAAGTTTCTTCCTCGCTGTAATCACCTTTGCATCTGCGAGCTGGACCTCGTAATCCGCTGTGGAACTGCCCAATTCTTCAATCTGCTTTCGGATTGATTCTGCCTCCAATTCGATAGCCAGTTTTGCGGTCTCCAGGGCAGCCGACCGTCTGGAAACTTCAATAGCCAGTATCCGGATTAACTCATCATCCCCAGCCATAGCCTGTTTTGCCATGGATATTTCCCGGTCAAGGTCTGAGATAAGGGCCTGCTTGTCAGACTCCCATGCAATCATGGCATTTTTAAAAGCAAGATCATAATCCAATCCAGATTGCTTCAACTCCTGTGTAATGGCCTGTTCAAGCAATTGATAATTCAAAGCCGATAGTTGACCCTTGAGATCAATTTCAAGATCATTCTGAGCGTCATACATAAGCCCAGGTTCGAAACTGAAACCTCTGCCCGCCACTGCATCACCCAATTTCTTCCGGGTTCGCAAGTATTCAACCAGGATCGGACCTTTGCCTTTTACAAACAGTGAAGCTATATCCATTATTTACCCCTTGCCAGAATAACCGGAACCAGATGAACAGTATCAACCGTGTCAAAGTCAGCTATTGAAAGTTTCCAGTCCCGGCTGTGCAGACTCCGGGAAGCGTCCACCTTACCCTTATCGTCAATTAAATAGACGATTCTTTCACCCTCGCCTGTTTCCATTATCATAACGGGCTCCGTGCCACTGACGCCCAGGTACACTTTCCTGAACCGCTTATCATTTCTCATGCCAAAGTCGGATTCGTGGAGTGTCGCCCCGGTGTGAATAGTTGTTCCATTGTCGGTATCGCCGGTCAGCTCAAATATTCCGGTTGCATTGGCCCCGAAAGCCCGGCCCTGGTATTCACAGTACGAATTGAAATTGAACCCGGAATAAATGGACGGCAAGAATTTTCGAGTACTTAACACGTAGCACTCAAAGGCTTCTCCGTCGATTTCGATGCTGACATCCAGCCGGATGCCTTCCTGGATGGTTACTCCGAAAACGCCGGTGTTGGATGCCGTATCCACCGCGACCATGTTGTCAGTCAGGGACAAATACACGTTCAGGGAAGCTACCAGAGCATCCGCCGCACCCATTGTTTCCGCAAGGGCAAGATAAATGTCCTTCAAATAAGATACGCTATCCGTCGCCACAAGGCTTTCGGAAATCAACAAGCTGATAATGGTTTGGGTATAATCGGAGATGCCGGCGGATTCCTGTATCCGGACCCCGTAGGCTCCGATACCAGTGAGAATATCGGAGAGTGAAATTGTTTCAGATAAATTGACGATCTGAATCATGGTTAAGGCATCAGCAACGCCCAATGATTCGATTAAACCGAACACCCATTCCGCGATCACACTGTCAGCAACTGCCAATGATTCTGATATGCTTTGATTGGATACTGCGCCCCCTGTGATTATTTCATGAATCGCCATGTAATCAGAAATAAGCACACAAACTCCAGGTGTTATGGTGTCCGTCGATGTAATGGATTCAGCAATAGATAAAACCCATTCCGCCACAACTGCATCCGTGGCCGATACGGTTTCTAAGATGGCCTTTGTGCCTGTCAGGCTATGCAATACCGATTCCCTTGCCTCCATATAATCTGCCAACAAAACGGTCAAAATAAATGTCGGTGCATCCGTTATGGCGATGGCGTCGGCAAGAGTGGCTGCGATAATTGTAATCCGGTCAACCGCATCAACCGCGTAAATACTGTCTGATGCACTCATGGTTAAATTCTGTTGGCCAGCTAAAGCGTCAAGGGCATTGATGTAGTCGGCAATCAATAAGCATATCTGAACAGTAGAAGTATCGGCGGCCGCTAAGGCTTCAGAAATCAGTAAGGACAAGTCTAATGTCGGCGTGTCCCATGCCTGAACGTTTTCCGAAAGAGACAATAAATGAAAAAGAGTCTCACTTAAAGCGTCAAGGATATCAATCTGTTCTTGTATAGAGAGAAGAGATAAAGATTCAAAATCATCGGAGACAGAAGCATCTTCACTTATGTCTGCATCATAAACAAAGGCTGGCTGATCATGAGCGGTGGCGCTTTCATCCAGCCCATCCATCAATGAATATATGGAATCATCAGCCGTCGCGTCTTCTTCAATCAGTATTTGGCTCGGGCAATCAATATCTTCATTGACGTATCCATTTTCAGTAATGGAAAGATCATAAACTGGATTATGCCATTCAAAAACATCATTAACATATGCCAATTCAGATATTTCAACCCTTGAGGCTTCTTCAAAAACTGCCTCAGCTTCTGCGTTTTCGTCAAGCGCTCCGTGGTTCTCGTCTATCTCATCAGAAGCAGAAGCAGCTTCATCAAGAATACCGTGAAACGGCTGAAGGTGATCGGCGTCAAAAACCTCTCCGGCTGTAGCAGATTCATCCAAAATAACTTGGGAATTTTCATCAATTACTTCACTTGCAGTTGCTGATTCGTCCAGCTCACCAAGGCCATAATATGAAATGACCAACTCGGCACTGTAAGAACCATCGCCATAATTATAAGCGAAAATAGTCCTATATGCATTATTGCTGCTATTCCCCTTTAAAATTAATTGAACAGCTTGACCTGATGCCCAATTTTCCCGATTGATGATAGGCTGTAAAATAGAGGATATGTCTGGCGAAGTGTATTTAACGCCACTCGCGAATGACTCTATCCCATTCCATCCAACGGCTCCTGTTAATTGGAGCGCAGTATATTCAGATGTCGATGTTGGAGCGATGGCGTTATCTACGTCATTGAAATATAAATTTGCGTTACATGTTGCCCCAACCTTATCCGAATTGGCAGTTATCTTAAAATAAGCGCTGATTATAATTGAATTTTTTGGGATTGTTATATTTGGGAATCTAAAAAAAGATTGGTATTGAACCCAACTAACACATCCAACTGTTATCTCAGTGCCTGAAGAACTAAAATTCGGGCCATATAAAAGACCATCGTCACCAGATGCCGCTGGATAAAACGTTTCTGTCGTCATTTTATAGCCCCTCTAAAATAATGGTACAGGAAGCCCGGACGATATCAAAAGCATCCAATGCCTGGGATGATGGAAACTTGCTGGCACAAAACAGAACTCCAAGATTGGTTGCATCAACTGGTGCCAATTCATCTTTATCATTTTTGATCGAAGGCCCATACCCTCCCCCTACCAATGCCAAGCCGTAGACTGTCTCGGCAACTGACATTGTGAATTCGGAGCGGTTCAGGGTATTGGTAATAATCCCATCGGAGGCTGGACCTTCAACCCAAGGAGGCCGAGTGGGCTCAGAATAACCAGTTGATTCTGTATATCCGGGGATGGCGTATGTATTTGTGACCAGTGGCGTGAAATCGTTGTTGAATAAAACCATGTACCATTGCGTAATTTGTGTACCGCCATGAAACACCGCATTCAAGACGTGGTTCAACCCTTGGTCTGTCAATACGTTGCGCTGCCGCCAGGAATTCAAAATTTTCCCGGCGCGGACAATCTCAATATCCCAAATTGTGCTTATGGGGATAACGGGCTCAAATCCCATTGGGAACACCCCTTAAACGTCGGCAAGGGTAATCGTGCAGGAAATCTGTAAAATATCCGTTACCACAACACTTTTTGCCGTGCTAAATTTACTTGCACAAAACATCACACCGCCCGCGCCCGCCGTGTTGTCTTTTGTGTTCCCGTCAGCCGTCGCACTCACCAAGGCCGCACCGTAAATGGTCTTGGTATCGTTCATGGTGAAGGTAGCCTTATTGGCAGTGTTGGTGATGACTTTACCGGATGCGGCTGCTTCGACAAACGCGGGCCGGGTGGCCTCGGTGTAAGCCGTACTTTCATTGAACCCTGGCACTGCGTAGGTATCTCCGATCAGTGGGGCATAGTTATCCTCGAACAAAAGCAGATACCAGGTCCCCAATGCAGTGGTGCCGTGGAAGGTGACATCAAGCATGTGATTCAACCCTTGCGTGGTAATGACATTACCCTGGACCCATTCGTCGATAACCTCATAAACCCCGGCTGAGTTCTTGCGAAGCTGTTTAAATTCCCACTTGGTTCCGATTGGAATCACCGGGTTAAAATCAGCCTGCTTTAAAACAGTGGCTTCCATTTTCCCTGATACGGGGATTCTTGCATTCATTATATTTTTCTCCTTTTTAAATTTAACAAACTTCTATTTTATCAATTTTTACCGTTATGCCAGGCATTTCCTGTCTTGGCATCCAATTTGCATACAGTCCTCTTTGCGTCAATTGCATATAAACCCCTACCGTTTTTACATCTATAGGAAACGGGAAGTTTATCCACATAGGCTCATCCATCGGCAAATACGCATAATACCTTGATATGCCGTCTGTTGCCTCTTTAACGCCGACATCCCCTCCTATTTCAAATTCAAGCTGGTAATTGTGTTCCATCACCACTGATGCCAGGCAGTAATGGCCCTGGTTGATCACTTCATTCCCTGAAAAAGCTATATAGTTGCCTATAGGTGCCTCCGAAATGAAGTAAACAGAGAAGATGCATTTTTCCGTGGTTCCTGTTTTTACGCCAAAAATACCGACAAAAAAATAACACTTTGGAATTACAGACGGCCACCGGCAACACGTAAAAAGAACCTCGCCTAAAGACACTCTCATTTTTGTGGAATTGGGTTTAATTATAGGGATGCCATCCCATTGCCCTGTTGTGATTGGATTTGACGGAAAGCTTAAAGCGAATTCATGATAATCGTCTTCTCCGTAAGATTGAGATATAATAGATTCCCACCCACCGGTGGGCTCTTGGTCGGCGTCCCGGTGTATAACAAGTGCCCCATCTTCAACTGAAACATTAAAGGCTGATGTGTTTGGAAAATCCGGGATTCCATCTGCGTCGATCCTGTGATAATAAAGATATTCATCAATCCAAAGGTTCTTTGTCGTAAATAGTGGACCGTCCCATGGCTCAACAAAACAACATGACTTAATCCCGTTAACGTGCCCAATGACAAATATCTTGGGTTCTGAAACCGGTTCTCCGTCATGCCCTGGTGCGCCCTTGCGCTGCTTTAAGACAATTACTTCATCGTCTTTGACAAATCCGGACGCCGCACCTTCAATGGCCCCGTTATCTTCCCGCTCTACTGCATCCTCAGAACAATGATAAAATATCGGCGTGTCCGCGTACTCGACAGCATTGCCTTCAGCATTTTTGATGCTGACCATGCAGGTGTCCGTGTCAATATCCGGGTTATCGGTAATGACTCCCCGGATATATTCGTATCCCTGCAACACACCGATATTTTCAAAGTTTTTGCGCGGCATAAGTCAATTCAGCCCACTTGGATTTAATTGTTTCTTCCAGGCGTTATACTGGTCAATCGCTTCTTGAAAGGTTTTGAATGCTTTCCTGTATTGTTTTCCTGCTACCTGAAGATCAACTTTCCATGACCCGGACGGGAGAATTGAAATGCCATTATGACCGCTCGTGTTGTTTTTGTATTTATCTCGGTTGTGTTGGTTCTGTGACGCCGTACATTTCCGAAGGTTTGCCCGCCGATTATCCATTTTGTCCCTGTTTACATGATCGACGACTTCGCCTTTTCCGGCTTCAACCAACGCCCTATGAAGATAAATATTTTTACTGTTAAATCTTCCGCCCCTTGATCTTGTGTGGACATACCCATTCTTTAAAACATCCCAAGTATACCCGGTGGCAAAATCAAAGTCCTCTTTGTCAACAACAAACTGAGCATGAATTTCCCCTGATTTGTTCCTTATTGTAAAAGTGAAACATCCATCAGGAGATTCGGAAAACTCATTCCCCTTTAATTTCTGGCCTATTTTTCTTTTAGGCCCGCTTTTCTCAGCGAACAGAACATTGCCTTTTGTATAATCTAAATTGTCACCGTTCAAATAAGTCACGAATTTAAACCCGTACAAAACTTTGTGCAGACTTGGCCCTAAGAGTTTCCCGTTTTCCCGGTAATTACAATGGATGCAATGAGCGTTCGGAGTCATTACCCAATAGTGCTTTTCAACAATAAGCAAATGCTCTTTGCTGAATTTCACATTGAAAACTTCCCCTGTCTTTTTTCTCAACACTTCCATCGTTACAACGTCGCCTTCAAATTTAAGTTTATTCTTCATTTGCTTGCCCCATGATTAAAGTTAATATAAATAACATTTATTCCATCATAGGGCAAGATTCCTGAAAAATCAACACTTATTTTTACGAAGTCGTCATGCTCACCTCGTATAAAACGTTGATCACATCCGCCGTTTCAACCGTCTTGGCCGTGGTGAACTTTTTGGCACAAAGCAAAGCACCGGTTGTCGCCGTCTTGGCCTGCGCCGTGGAGAGAAATGCCCCATACCATACATCAGATGCGGCCACACCAGTGAACGCCGCTTTACTCGCTGTGTTTGTGATGGCTGCGGTTGCCGTGGTGGCGATGGTGTAAGCCGGCCGATTGGTGTTTGGGGTGTATGCTGCATCCTGGCCTTCTTCATATGTCCCGGCAGCGCCCAGCTTTGTTGCGGCAGTATCGCCCACTGCCGGGGTCACATTTGCCAAAAAAATACCACAATATACGGCGGTAATTTGGGACCCTGCCTTAAAGATCGTATTCAGAATAAGGGCCATGCCTTCCGTGGTGAAGGTGTTAAACCCCTCATCTACCATCGGGTCCCATACGCCGGTTTTTGCGTGGAAATGCTCGGTGAACACATGACCATGGACACCCAGGCCAGACTTGACATCATTCCGGTGTTTCCAGAGATAAGCCATTTCTTTAATATCAGTGATTAAATTCATTCTATTATTTCCTTCCCAATTAAGTGCTGATTAAAACGCCATTCCGCCATTGCTCAGCGGACACGGTTTCAGTGAGTCCAACCGAACTTGTCGGGTTCTTGTTGACAATATTATTAGAGGGCAACTTGCCCGATAAAAAGGCGGTCAGGGCTTCGGCATCCGTGGCTCCGGAACTCAATATTGCGGAGGTCAAAAACTGAAACACCCCAGCCTTGCTCCGGTACAGACTCGCGCCTTTTTCCGGTATCCCCATCTTGAGTTTGGTCTTGGTCAGATTGAACAGCCTGCCCGAAGTATTCCCGGCCACAATGCCCTCAGACGTTCGCCAAACCGGGACGGATGAATACCCTTTTTCCGGTGTGCCCAAGACGTCCCCCAACTCCGGGAGGTTGTTACAGTAAGCCAATGTGCCTTTAATCGACCCGGCCCCGGCGCTGGACTGAACCATTTGATCCGGTTCCGCGCCTGCCAAAAACACGGTACTATCTCCCGTACCAATAAACAGCCCTGTAGAAACCGCTGCGATGATGGTGATGCTTGAGTTAAACTTGAAGAAATTGGACGTGGCCTTAAACCATCCAAACTGATACGGCTCAGAATAATACAAAATATTCCCCGTCGATCCCCACATTCGACCAAACGCGTACATCAGTACCGACATATTGGGAGGAGGCCCACACATAAAGGACGGCAAGGGTTCAATCGTCGGGATATCGACAACATTGTCAACCGCTCCGACCAGCTGAAACACCTGCCCGTTCTGGTCCGTGGCCCATACCAGCGCCCCGCTTGGCCGGTTTAAAATCTGAATCCCGCCCGCAGTCATCAATTCAATGCTGGATATCGGCCCGTTACCGGATAGTTGCCCGCCCGAAACAGCGGTAAATGTGATATGATACGTACCAGCGGGGAGATTCCCGGAAGACGTCAGTAGCATCGGCCCTGGGGGTAGGGTGATGCCCCAATCGGAAACCGTGCTTGTGGAGGCGTCAAACACGCCCCGCCAGTACGAATTTGAAATATAAATCTTGCCTTCAGCCAGGGCGTAGCTCAAGGGCTCGTTTGCCGGTCCTGTAATGGTGGCAATTTGAACCGCCGTACCCGTGCCGATGGAATACAGTTTCTTGTTTGCCGCGCACAGCATACAGGAATCATCATCAGGGGACCATAGACTATGCGCCCCAGCCAAGGCTAAATACACTGTAACACCGTCACGCTTCACCAATTGGCCGGATTCATCCGCGTCCGCATTCAGCAGCACGCGAGGCGACACAACACCCTTGCCGCCCCAGAACGCAGGGACAAGGTTGTTCATACCTGTGAATCCGTTAATGTTTTTATCAGCCATTAATCACACGCTCCGAGGTCGTTAAAACTCGATCTTGACGAGGCAAAATAAACCGGTTCTTCATCAATCCCAATGAAGTCAATCAACTCCGTCATGGCCTCATAAAACTTTCGGGTGTGGTACGCTTCCGCCCGGCCCTGATTGTCTTCACCGTCTTCAATGCCCTGCCCAAACTCTTCCTTGCAGACATAATGCCGGATAAGCCGCTTTGCCAAATGCGCCGGGAGCCCGTCCGGTTCGTCCGTTCCTGCCGACATATCCGTGGGGTTTTTGAAATACTGGACGGTTAACGCCTGTGCGGACTTGCCCTGGTAATATAAGGACGAGCCCTTGACGCAGCAGATCCAGACGCTTCCTGTTTCGGATAGGTCTTTCTTCGGCAACCGGTTGATGAACAGCCGGAAACTGTGATAATCCCCACCGTTCGGACATGAAACACGGTCGCCGGTCGAGTCTACCACCAGCTTCAAGCTGCCCTGCCGCGCCATAAAGTCAGCAGGCATGGCAACAAAAGCAGCGTCCGCCGATGTCGTGACGGTCCCGATGGTGAACAGATCCGGAAGAAATGGCGAGGTCATGGCCGGATATTTCAAATGATTTTCAGGTAAGGATATTCCGCCCGCAATCGCCAGAACCGCATCATTAATTTTCGGAATCAGCACATGGTCCTGATACGCGCTGGCGTCCGTCAGAACCAGACCGATATCGTCAAGAATTTCTCTTAAAGTCGTCATAACGCCCTGCCGTTGGTGTTAAAGCCTGGCCGGGAGGGGTGAGTTCACCGGCCAGGCTGGGAGGTCTAAAGCACAGTGGAGGCGCTACGCTTCAGACGGAGTTTGGGTCACATACGCCGAATCATCCCAGAGGATGAACAGGCCGAGGCATCCGGCTGCATCAAACGTGTTGGTGAATTCGATTTTCAGGACCTGATTGGCAGCCGTCGCGCTTTCCGGATCAAAAATCAACTGCCCGTTGGTTGTATCCAGCACTCCATCAATAGCATTCCCGGCAGCCAGCCCCGTACTCGGGCCGGTAACGGTAGCCACAGCAGTGGAGGCGCGGGAGATGGTCACAATGTCATCCGTATTGGTTACGCCATTGCATACGCCTCTCAGCGCCGCGATGTTCCCCCTGCACGGAACAGGGATATACACTGTCTTGGCTGTGGTTTGTGCGACTTCAATCGCAAGCAGAATTTCTTTCATGGCTTTATTTTCCTTATAAGTTTAATCTGTTAAATTACGCGGCAGCAGTCACAACACTGTTGGGCGACAGCGGCCAGTAGGTCATATACCACTTGATATTGCCGGTCTGAGCTGCTGAGCTGTTGAAATTGACAGTCCCAATGGGAAGTAAAAACTCGGATTCGGTTACCTCAGCGGCAACAGCGCTACCAACGATTAACGCACCGGCAGTTGTAGGCGTGAATACGCTGGTATTGCCTACATTCGCGTAGGATGTCCCGGCAGCATCGGAATCAATTGCGACTGCCCCGGCATTCAGTTCTGCTGTAGCCGCTGGCTCCGTTGTGTCTATTGTCAACTTACCATTTGCAGCTCCGCCGATTATCGTGGTCACAATGCCTTTAATTTTTGCCATGACCGGACCTCCGGTGATGGTAAAAATTGCATCATCTCCAAGGAGTACGGCCCCATCTGTTTTCTCAACACAACGAGGCAGGTACATTCCGAGGCCGCCCGCTACGAAAGCAGACCCGTTGAAACCCAGGGCGTCGATAATTGATTTGGAGTCCGCAAGCTCAGTCCCGAGAGCCGTTCCGCCAGAAGCAAGAAACGCAGCAAGAGAATTCGCAACCGGTGCCGTGGCGATAGAAAGCCCATCCAACTTTGAAACTTGGATCGCGTTGGCGATAGCAGCACTCACGAGTTGTTTGATATAAGCAACCAATGTATCGGTGGTGGTTACGGCACCGGTAGCCTCTGTATCCTCCTTGTTTCCAAGGACCTCGTTCATCTGCGCGTTTAATACATTGTCGGCGGCAGGCACATCATGAAACTCGTCAATAACGGCTACCGCCGCGGCAATCGCTCCGACATCATCGGCTGCAATTGCCCCAGCCGACCCACCAGAGAGTTTCGCCCCGGCCTTGGCGTCGTAAATATCGCAGGACCAGGTTGACGCGCCCTGTGTGTCCACAACATTCTTTGTGGTGGCCGCTGACTCATTATACATAGTTCCGGTGACAACAACGTTTGAACATGCCGTGGTGTGGAATTCAACAATTGCCGTAGATGCGATGCCGTAATAATCCACTGACAACTTGGCATTATTGCATCCAACCAGCCGGATAGCGTTGACCCCAGCGTTACCAGCGATAAAACCCAGATGTTTCATTTTTACGATCAAATTGTCAGCCGCAGCAGTAGTGAGAAGGGTATTAACAAATTCCACCGTTGCACTCGCATCCTGAGATTCATAATCCAGGGTCACGTTGGCCGCACTGACCACCAGCGCTGAGACCACGGAATCAATGGACGGCTTAATAATGAAATTTTCCATCACGACATTGGCCGCAGTAAACGTCATAGTGGCCGCTGTCCCGCTAAAGGTAAACGTGGGACGCAAGGCCCCAGTTCCCATTCCGATGATAGTCAATCCGGCTTTACTGATCGCAATCGCTCCGGCGGTTGCCAGGGTTTCTGCGTGGCCGGGCAGCAAAAAAATAACGTCACCGTTATTCGCAGTCGCCAAAGATATGGCATACGTTAAGGTTTTAACGGATGTGGCGGGGGATCGCCCGGAACGGCCATTATCCCCGTTGGTATAATCAACATAAAAAATTTTCCCGTTACCGGTATTGGCCAGCGCAAAGTCCGTAATGGGCCTCGTCGCCTGGTTCCCACCGGTCGTCAGTATTCTTTCAGGCATTTTGGTTTCTCCCTATAAGGTTAAAGCCGGTACTTGGTTTCCCGGCTTTGATTTAAGGCTTACGCCGGCGGGGTCAGGTTGGTGTGTCTGACCTGCATACGGCGGTTGGAGCAAAGGAACTGCCCACGGAATCGGCTGTTGGCATGGAGCGAATCCGGCTGCCCGATAACTTCCTTGCTGACCCATTGCGGCTTGGTGAAATTGTATTTCGGGTGCGCTTTGAGATGGAGGAACTTCAGGTTCAGGGCGTCCAGGTAAGTCGTCATGCTGTTGTCGTCATAATAGACATCAGCCACAATCGGAGCGCCTTTGTGGGCAATATTGTCCCATCCGGCCTGAATGGTCGGTTCATGCACATACCTTTGCTGCGGATGGAGGCTACGCTCGTATCCATCTTTAAGAATGGTGGACGTACAGCAAAAATTCGGCAACGCGTCTTTATGGGAGCCCATGCCCGGAGCCCGGAAGATAGCCTGCATCACTTCAAAGCTGATGGCTTCCGCCGTGGCGATAACGTTGGCTTTCCATTGAGACACACTGGCTTCCGCCAATGACCCATACTCGGTGGCGGTGTTGGTGTTAAATAAATTTCCCAGTCCCAGAATCTGCCCGGCGCTTCCGGTCCCGATCAACATGGTCGCCAGCTTGGTTCTGGCCGACTTGATGATGGAATTGACTTTGGTTTTTGTCAGGTCGATAATGGCCGGGCCGCCCGTGTTCTGGGTCAGCTCGTCAAGATCCATGGCATTGGAGCCATACAGACCACCCCATGCAAACCGGGCCGCGTCTACGAGGTCTTGCTTGCTTGTGTTGATGACGGTCGTCGCGCCATAGTCGCCGCTGTTTGCCGTGCCGTACTGCAAAGGCACTTTAATCATGGTCCCGCCGGGTACGATCTCATGGGGTTTGACTTCCCATGAGGCGTTTTCCACTGCGTTGCCCATCAGTTTCCAGCATAGGGCGGATGCTTTGTTCACGATATCCTGGGGTTCAATACTGGCCCAGAATACATCTGTCGTTGCGTTGAGTTCTCCGATTTCAGCCATTGGTAATTCTCCTTATAGTTGGCCCGGTCTGTCCCGCTACATGCCGCCCGCGCTGTTATACGCTTCAAGCATGGCAGCGTCTAAGTCCGCGCCTTTTAATTTTTGAGTTGGTTGGGTTTTTGCCTGCGTACTCTGGCCTGTGGTAATCACCTTACCGGTTTGTGCCGCTCCCTCTTTGAGTTTCAAGCGGCCTTCCAGTTCGGCTTTCTCTTCAACCAGCATTTGCATTTTCTGCAACGTCTGTTGGTGCTGTATTTCACGATACGCAAGAACGGGGTCCATTACGCCGGTCCGGTCTTTGGACATATGGTCCTGAATCGCCATTTGCATTTCAGGCGACCGAAAATCCGGGTTCGCATCTTCCCATGCCTTCTGGCCCTGCATGGTGTCACGCTGGTTCAACGTCTCTTCAAACTTTGACATCAGCTTGCTTGACGTGCGCTCTTCCACCGACCGCGCCACCAGTTCGCGTGACTTTCGGTTAAGGGCTGCCAGTTGCTTGGTGTATCCGGGTTCATCCACATCCAGCTTTTCAATGGCCTGGTCGATTGCCGACAACTCCGCGTCATAATCCGGACCCGCAGGTTTCTCCGGTTTCGTCGCCTGTGTCTGGCCTTTCGCCGTGGCCGAATCGAGCATTTTTGTCGCCTGCTCAAGCTGTTTGCGGGTCATACCCAATTCGTTGCCCTGCCGGTCTACCATTGCTTTTAATTCTTGGTAGCCTTTGGCGGCCTCTTCCGGCGTCTTGTAAGTAGTGCCGGGAATAATGGGCTGAACCTCTGTTGATTCACCGTCCATGGTCTGCGTGTTCCCCTGTTCATCTGCCATCGTGTGTTCTCCTTCGCTGGGCAGTCGCTTGTGAGGGTGTCCGTTTCCGGCCTCTGCGTCCTGGTATCCCTGCTGTTGGGGTGTTAAAAATAAAAAAAGCCCGAACCACCGGACCCCGTTAAGGGTTTTTCCGATGATTTCGGGCTGTCTATGATCCCTGAGACTATCTCAGGGAATTTTCAGTAACCGAATTGTTTGATATTTGCTGTCTAAAAAGACAATCCTTTAAATTTATTAAACAGTTTTTGTCTCCATCTCTTTTTTGGCTCCGGTTTTAACCATGCGTTCACCGTAAAGTCATCATCTTCAATAAATTCCCTTATTGAGTTTGAACCCAACCATGTCCCGCCTTCAGCGATCATAACAAAAAACACGTACCCCCTTCGCTTGGTTTTGGCATGGGCATACTCTGACGCGGTGCAACTATAACTGTTGTTATTGGGGTTCGTCCTTATCTCACATTTCCCACTGAGCAGCACTTCATGCGGAAAATTTTCAGCGAACGATTTTAAATCCGGGATAGGAAGCATTAAATGCCTGACATTGTATGGCGTGAACCATACTTCCCATCTGGCTTCTTTTGGCAACCCGTTTTCCATGGCGTACTCAATGAGGCTGTTATAATATTTCATACTCTCCCCCTCTCTCTCCGTTCAATGAACACATCCCCAAGGCCCCCCTGGTTCGCGTTCAACTCCACCGATATCTCAATTTTTCCGGTCTGCCCGGACTGTAGCCACTGGTCAATATGATATAAAATTTTGGTCGTCATGGCAGCCAGCTTTAATTGATTCTTGTCTATTCGGGTGTATCTTATAACTGTCTCTGTCATATTATCCTATCCAAAACTAAAAATCAAGATATATTTCTACCCTTTACAAACCAATTGCCGGTCCCTGAGATACCGCTTGTATTCGCCTCGCGTCTCGATGGGTTTTTCGTGATCCGGCTGTAGGACTTTCAGGGCTGACGGCATCCACTTAACATCATTGATCGAGTCGCACCGGATACCACCATGACCCGCTGTGAATACACGCCTTGCCTTGCCCTTACAGATTCCACATTTCAAATGGTCGGGGCGCTCTGCTATAGAGCAAAACCTCTCTTGGTTGGTTCCGCATTTTTCACATTGATATTCGTATGTCGGCATTTTACTTCACCCCCTGTTTTGGCTGTTGTTGCAACATCTGCCCCTTGCCGTCCACCTTCGGATTCTGTGTCTCGCTCCCCGGCCCGCCCTGAACCTCCATCAAATACTGATATAAACCCTGCGCCTCTTCTTCCGGCAACCCGGCAGCGATCAATACCTGAATCGCCATACCCAATTGATCTTGGTTCATGCGCTCAACGATCTCTTTCCAACCGGGGATGTTCAAAATTTTTAGTGTAGCTTGCTGGTCAATCAACCCCCGATCAAATAAATCCGGGGCCATCTCCTGAACCTGCAAATTGGTTCTGGGCGTACTTGACCCGGCTTCAACCACATAGTTGAATTTAAACCCGGCAAAATCCGTGCCAATGAATTGTGCAAGACTCCCACTGATGTTTACGGATACCGGGTCAGTGGCAAAGTTCTGCCATAATCCTATCGCCCACCGGCTGCGGTTCTCAGCCAGGTTGTCAATGCTGGATGTCTTGGCCTGCATGACGACTTGATTCCGCTCCTGCAATGCGACAATGGCCTTGGCCGCGATAATGCCACTCGGAGCCGTACCTCGATCCGCATCCTCGATCTGATACGTGCGGTCGAAGAACCGAACCAACAAATCAAGTGTCTGGTAAAATGACGCCGGAAGATTTGGCACTCCTAAAAATCGAATGGCCGATGCAGCGATATAATTTGACGGCTGAAGTACCAACCTTCCTACCTTATCGTTGTTGCTCTCGATCATTTCCCGCGTAATGCCAATGTTACGAGGCAGGATCAGCGGCGGAGTCAAGGCATCATCCACCCATCTGGTAATTTTGTGCAAAATCCGGTTGATGACGGCGATCAAATCACCAGTTTGTTCGGCAGCGCTGAACCCCCAAATACTCACCAGGTCACGGTATGAATTGGCGTAATAGATCGGGAACCTGCCCCATGGGTGCGTCTGCTCTGCAACTTCAGCCGGCAACTGAGGATTGATGTTCGGATTTGGGCAATCGTCAACCACAATCCAGCCGGACTGATTCTTGTTTTCGTCTTTGGCTTTGGTGATAGTGATCTTCCGGACCTGATCCGGATAGACATAAAATTCGTCCCGAACCTGCACCATTTCAACAGCCCCGGTTTCAGGGTCAGGGAATAGCGCCGGTTCGGTTTTTGATTTCTTACGGCTGTCTCGAACCCACACTTCCACGATCAGGCATTGCTCGACTTTTTTATCTTTGGCATCAGTGCCCTTGGAGCTCATCATCCGGTCGGTGTAGTTGCCGATGGTCGCGTTATTCCCTGATGCTCCAGCCTGTGTCTTGTAGTCCTCACGTTCAACGCCCAACAGGTCATAGGCACTGTCAGCCGCCACAGTCCCGGCAGGCAGGTCAAAATCCTTTTCGACCTTATCCACCATATCCACATACGCGAAGCAGCAAAACGGCGCGTCCGTGTCCATGTCCTCGTAATACCCAGGAGCCGGGAACCATGCGAACGGGTCAGTAATCATCACATCAACATCGCCCACTGATTTATTCCAGAACGGTTTCTCCGGGATGATCCCGTAAATCTCCATGGTTCTGGCAGCCGCACGGATTTTAATCTGCTGGTTGGTGTCCTTCCACCATTTCTGAAGGCGCATGGTCATCAACTGCGTCACTTCTTCACCAGCCCCGGACAGGTCAACGACTTCGCCGGTTGGAGCCTTGGCCGTGATATTGCTGATGGTTCGCTCGATATTGGCAAAGAAGAGGTTGACCAGTGTAGACGACCGGCCACGGTTCACGGTCCCGAACCCACCGCTTTGTTTTCGTCGGTTGTCGTAGCCGCGATATAGGGCATAATTCGCCAAGAAATCACCGGGCTTGCCCAGGCGCTCTTTCTCAATCCGGGCGATGTCGAACAACTGCGCTGCGAATTCGGCAACGTCTTTATGCTTCGCCGGGGGCAGGTTGGTGAGTGACCATTTGTTTAAATCTTTCACGATAAGCCTCATTGTGCCGTTGATGTGACACCATGAGGCTTTCGCAACATGATCTTAATCCCATTGGGTCAAAATGAAACAATGGGACAGGGTGGCGCTATTTTATATTTCTTCGCCCTGCTCTATCTTTTCCATTAATGTTACGCCGGTTTTAAACAGACGCTTCAGGGCGCGGATAATCATTTTTATCTTCCAGTCGGTTGTCATTTACCACCGCCTGCGGTACACTTCCGGCAGTGATTGACAAAGCCGGACCGGTTTTTAAATTCGGATTCAAGTTTCCCGCATTTTGGGCAGGAAGATATCGGATTGAGCCCTATAATATCATCTACCTCGGCGCTAAGTTCTTGCACTGTTTGAACATCAGATTTTCCAAATTCAGAATAGCTTTTCTCTTCCGGATGTGTCTTTAGATATTCATCCGTGACCGCCTGCATTTCTTCAAGGCTGTTATTCTCGGCAAGTTTTTCAAGCGCCGGTCCAAAAACTTCGCTTAAGTTTGTGATAAAGGACTCGTTAATGACTTGCCATTCAGATTCTATGACAGCTTGATTCTTTTCAGCCTGAGACATCTCACGTATAATTACCGGCTCTTCCAGCAGCGTGAACCGACCAGAAGGAGCCAGCGGATAATTACACAGCGGACAGAACAATTCTGAGCAGCACGTTCCTATTGTCCAATTCATCATTTGCCCCCACCCGCGCGACTTGTACGGCTCGGCCAGGTCCAGCATCGACCCGTTGGGTCGGATATCCGGATTGAATTTGTCGGTGGTGACACCGATTATTTTCTTGCAGCTTACGCATTGGATTTTCGGCATTACATCATCCCCTCGATTCTCGATTTAAACGCATCCACTCGGTTCATGATCTTTTCCAAGCTCTCATTTGTGGGTTCTTCCGGCCCTTCCTCAGCTTCCCCAGGTATCGGAATACGGAAGACTTCGCCCTTCGGATCTCCGATGAAATTCTCATTGATCCCGCGACCTGCCAACACTCCCCGATGATGCAGCCAGCCACCGGCCAGCATGAATAGGAGCCCGAACATAATCCCGATACCCGCCCCAAACCCTATTAACGCCAAATCTTTAACCAATCGCCTTATCCTCCATTCTCCATGCGCTCGTTGTTGCCTGGTCCATCCATAGACACCGGCCCAGCAGCGTGTGAACCATGCCACCTACGGCCATAATTGCCGGATCGTCCCTCGTGAACGCAGCCAGTCTGTTTTTTAAAACTTCCAGCCCCCCGAAAAAGAACCGCTTGCCGTAAATCGCGCTCTTTAAACTCCTCACGTAGTGATCAAACACCTTCGGGACGTTCCAATCATCAGGAGGATTGATCAGTAAATCATGCTCGGCCTGCTCATTTCTTAATGCAACAACCGTTAAAAATCGTTCCGGGTCTCCATGAAATTCCTGCAACAACTCCCGGCGCTGCCCGTATCCCCATTTGTCGCGTAAATCAGAACATGCCTGAATCAGCGTAGACACATGCTCCGATTGTGCTTCATCCAGCAGGATAAACTTTGCATCAGTGGCCGGTATATGTTCAAGTGCATCTGACGGCCTCAAAATCCCTATAATCGCAGCATATCCAGGCTTAACATTGCCTGAATCCGTAACCTCAGAAGGCCACGCCACACATCCGAATAAATCATGGAACAACCTGCCAGTAATCGCATCCTCGTACCAATATGGGCGCTCGACAAGTGGCTGCCCTGTGACTTCGGCATGATCAAGCCGGGCCTGCATGGTTTCCCATGCGTAAGGATGTGAAACCAATTTAATCCGGGAGCCCATATCAATACCCTTCCGGGAAATCATTCAGCGCGCAATTGCTAAAGAACCCGCCAGAGTCACCGGCAAATGTCTGCCTCAATGCGTCCGCCTTATTCGGAGATCGGCCCAAAACCTCTTTGATATCATCTTGGCACATGACTTTAATTTTGCCGTTGTGTATCTCATATGTCGGTGTCGTCAATTCCTCGATCAATTCCTCATCCGGACACAGCATGGCTGTATCGTCCGTGCGTAGCCATTCACGGACCTGCCACCATAATTGGTCTCTCAGTATCCCGAACTCGCCCAATTCCGTTTGATAAGTCGGGGATGCAGCAGCCTTGACGCTTACCGCGACACATGACAGTCTTTGCATGTGCGGAGCCACACCAGCACCAACGCCCGTACCATCCACATAGGCAGATGTAATGCCATGCGCTTTATACCAATCAGAAGCCCTACTGCCTGTCTCAATCGTGTCAATGCCATTCCAAACATCGGTCACCGGCTGGAAATCAGAGATATACCCACCCCACCGGCCACAGACGGCGTTATAATCGTCGCCCATTTCCGCACAGTCCACACCCATAATGCCGGGAATTCCGACCGGGGGGGTTTTACCGTATCGGGCTACATAAATATCATATCGCGCACGGGCCTTACTTATCCATTCGCGACTGATTAATTGGTTTGTGCATTGCGCCGGATACCGGCCCAAAACCATGTAAGAAAATGCGGGATTTGTGATCACGTACCGGCCAGCCACCAGCTTGGGGTATTCACCTGAGCCTTTGCGCTTCGCCGTTTGACCGACAAGAAAATTCGGGAGATCATATAATAATTCTTTTTCTGTTTTCTCGCCCTCAATAACCGGCCTTGACCATTCATTTATCCGGCGAACTGTTGTTTCCCGATCCACCGCGCCGGGGATAATATCGTTGCCGGTGATGACGTTGGGATGGTTAAACGCAGACAGGTGTACCACGTTGGCCTGATTATCCCGGATCATACGATACACGGAGCCGGAGGCTTGCCGGGGATTAAACATGATCAGCATCCGAAAATGACCACCAGACATGCAGGACTCCGCGCCTTTGTAGGGGGGATCGGGTACAGCGTCGCCCTCATCAAAAATAAACAGCATGTGCTCTTGATGTTTGCCGGAGAACCGGGCCTCTCGATCCTTATCCGTGCCTACCGATGGAATTGACACAGCCGTTAGAAATTGTTCCGGGCCTCGCTCGATATGCATTGATGTCATCGAATCGTTTTTAAATAATTCAGGATGCTTATGGGTTACGCTACCTATTTCGCCCCATAATAGTTTTTTGAGATTATCGAACGGTGGAGCCGCAGCCGTAAACACTTTGCACTCCTGGAATGCCTTGTAAAACCATATAGCAGCCCGAGCCGCTCCATGAGTTTTCCCCACGGCATTACCTGATATGGCAACCGTGACCATGTTGTCGCGCACGGATTCAAGCATCTCAATTACATCGGGGGTTAATTGCTCATTGAGAACGTGCTCACAGAATCCCACAGGGTCGGTTTGATATTTAGAGTAATTGAATGATTGATCCGGAAATGATTTTTTGACCAACGATAAAGGCACTCTTGATAATACAAAATCCGCAAATTGATCGGGCGTTAACCCCATTGATTGTTTTGCGGTATTTACCATTTAAGCCCCTATTTTTTTTTGGATGGCTTCCAGGTATTCGGGCGGCAGGACAGATAAAAGCGCCTGTAATGTGCGCTCATCAAATGTGTTTTCCTGGATATTTTTCTCAGACCAACCTTCAAACCGCTGATACGCCAGTTTACACGCAGCAGGATCTCCATCTTGGGCTCTTTTAAATAACCCAATATCTGCCAAAGATAGTTGAGGCTGGTATCTTTTTCTCCGCTCCTTTAACCCGTCTTCACCTATTTTAAATAAGTCTTCTGGGGTGAAGTGCTTATAAAGGGTTGGTATTTTAATATTACAAATGGCTGCCATTTTTGTCCTTGACGGGAAATCATTATCAGGGTCAGCAATAAATTCAATAATTCTCAATCTATGCTGTTCTTTGGTAGCCAAAACAGTTTACCTTTTATAAGAGACGTTTAGGGAGTTTTCCATGGTTTATATACTCAAAATCAACCCCATATCTTTCGTGTTGGGTTAAAATAGAGTTTAAATTATCCCTGATTGAATCATAGAACTCAGATGGTGTTTGTTGAAATATATTAAATATTTGATCTTCAAAATTTTTTGGTAGGCTTAAAACCCATTGTTTTTTTTGTTTTATTTTATTTATCATAGTTTGGGCATGGGCTTTAATTTTTTCGATAGGGCTAGTGCTGCCTCCTGCAATATTCATCAGGCCATATTTTTTAAACCTACCAATAACTTCACGTTCACAATCAAAAGCGTCTCCTTCTATCTCATAATTAGAAAAAAACACATGGCTTACACAATGCCCAGACTTTTCTATTTCTTGTATTTTTTTAATTTTAAAGAAATTGCAGGTGTCATGGTTTGATTTTTTACAATGAGAATATATTCTTTTCCCTTTACCTTTCCCTACATAAAAAATTTTATTGTCTCTTGGGTCTATTAGAAAATAAACATAATATTTTGGCGGGATGTTTTTTGAAAATGAATACCCAGCGCGAATAGCGGCTTGAGTGGCATTTAGATCGATTAAATACTCATCAATAAAACGTTGTTGTTTTGGAGTGAGTTGATCGCCTTTTGCCATTCTTGCCCCAATATGTATTATTTATACCCCATGATGAGGCATTTATGCCCTATAATAAAACAACCCGATTTAAAAAGTCAATTTATTTTTTTTACGCGAACGTTATTAGACACAGGGACAAGAAATTGCAAGAGAAAAATTATTTTCAATTTATTTTTCAACAAATCCACAACCACCATATTTTATTACAAATACAGAATAAAAATAATTCTTGACATCATTATATTATGGTGGTAGATTAGAGGCAAATGCACGGGAGCTAAACCAAAAACCAAAACGGGAGGCAGGATCATGAAAAAAATGGGTGAAGATATTATAATTACAGAAACCGGAGAAATGGAATTAGCCCGGAAAAGAGCAATCGCATTATCAAAATCTCAAAATCACAGTTATGCATCAGTATGGTACATTTGTACCCAAAAAAAACAGTTGCGCCGGGATCAATACCGGGAGGGAAAACTCGAATCCTACCAGATGCCCGCCAATAATTTATGGTGGGACGGGAAAATCACAATCCTTGATGCCCTTAAAAAACATGGCAACGATAGGATATCAAAACAGGCCCAACGATTAATTAATAATTAACCACAACAACTCCCCCCGGTTCGCCGGGGGCCGCGAGAGCGGGAAGGGAAAGGAAAGGAAAGGGAAAAATGTGCACAAAAAAAGAAAAGTCGCTGTTAAAAATAGCACACCAAAGATCGGGTTTTGCTGTTGACGGAATAAAAGAGCTACATTCCAAATGTGACGATGTGTATTTGGCGGAACATGCCTACGAATTGCTCACAGAGATGGTAAAAATTCATCAAAAAATACAAAGGCTTTTAACCTTATCTGTTGTGGAGGACGCCAATGAGTAGGCCGCCGCGCACCGAGCCAGACACTCGCCGGACGATCTCAGTCCGGCTCGATGAGGACCTGCTCGACCGCTTCCGGCTGGCGCTCAACACCCGGAAACCGCGCCGGACCATGCAGGGGTTTTTGGTCCGGGCAATTGAAGTATTTTGCCGGGGCTGGGGGATGGAGATCTCCCTGCCGCCAGACACCATGGCCGCGCTCCGGATTATGGCGGCGGATCAACAGAAACCAATTGATCAGGTCATCATAGGCCTGATCGATAACGCGCCCATGATTGGGCGGGAAAAGGAGGCTAAGCCATGATCAATGAATACCTTGCCCTTGCCGTGTTCTTCGGTGTGGCGTTTGTTTGCTGGCTGATTTGAGAGGCAAGATGAAATTAATAAAAACAACCTGCGCATACTGTAAAGGACACGGCCAGGCGGAACAACTGCTCGAACTTACCGGCACCGGGGAATGGGTAAAAAATACAACTTTACCCCACGCCATGGCCGACGCTTGGATTGAACGCGACAAAAACGCGCCGATCAAATGGGAGGATTGCCCGTGCCCTATTTGTGATGGCGGCGGGACTTATGAACTGGAATTGACCCCGGCTCGGATATTTTAACCAACTAAAATAAGAGATTGTTTTTATTTTCTTATTTTACAAAATGCCAATTTATTAAAATAAAGGCCGGATGCCTTCGGGAGCCCGGCCATTTTTTTTATGTGGCCATGCATACATGCCCTTTTACCTATATTTTGGCCTTATTTTTAAACAATAAATAATAATTATAGATAGTTAATAATTGGCCCCCTCTGGCCATTAATCCAGCCCATCAATTTCCTTAATAAACTCATCTGGCCCCGCCTCACCGGACAGCAATTTTTCAACCTCATAAATCATCTTCCCCGCCCGGATCATGGCAAGCCGAGCCACCTCAAGCCGGATTTTCACACCAGACGGCCATCGCATACCCTGCTCAAATTCCAGTGTTGCGATTGCATCGGCCATGCGTTGGCGGAGGCACCGGTCTATTGTTGGTCGGCTACTCATTTTTCAACCACATCAAAAAGATCAAAAATAATCCCCCGGCAATACCGCTCTCCCTCATCCCAGACCTCGAACGTGACATGTGGAATATCGGTTTCATATGTCCAGGCCGGTTGATCTGTGTCATTCCAAATTGCATCAATCGTTTGCGCTTTAAGTTTCTCTTTGGCAAAATACGGACAATTCTCATCATCACACTTATTTACAAGCAATCCGTCTTTTGTGACCCGCGCGGTCCCACCGTTCCAGCAAGACAACTCATCGCGGATTGCGCCGTAAAACTGCATTAAATCATCGGACGCACCGCATACCACAACAAGAGATCCGATTGGTTCGTCTAAAAAATTACGCCTGCAAGTATCCGCATACTCCATCCCGTTTAATTTCTCCGCTAATTCTTCTTTTGTCATTTAAACCCCCTTATTTAAGATTTTAGACACGTCTTTGTTTTAAGCTATATAGCCTTTAATTTTCCTTTTTGTCTCATTCTTGGCGCTCTCAAGAAGTTTGGCAAGCTATTTTTTAACAAAATCATTATACTCTTTTAACCATTCCTGAGGGACGGGTAAATCAGCATCGAGATATCTCATAATAGCGGCTGCAAGGTTTTCTTTGCGTATTTTATCATGATGCCATTTGGGTTCTATCCCAACCGGTGGTTTTGCGACAGTTTTGAAATTCATTTTTCAATCACCCCCACTTCATTGTTTGACATCCGGACAACCCGATGCCGCCCGACGATAGCCGTCCCGCCGCCGATATACCTGATCACATACCCGTTCCGGATGGTCCGCACCACGACGGCTGGTTTTGGTTTTGGGCTGTTCGAGGCCATTGTTTCACCTACGTCTTTTTATTTTTTCAAAATTAAACACACAATATATTGTTTGGCCACCTACCGGGCTCCGCTATATATTGTGGTTTGCGTTTGCTATTTGCGAATACCGAACGGGCTAAAAACTGAACCGTTGACGACAGACATGCGCCATAAGCAGTGCATCAGACCGGTTATGATCTTTCTTGCGGCCTATCCAGTCAATCGCCGGGAACATGCGCCGGGCGACCGTGAGACTGCGTTCTTTTGAGTCTGCCCCATCTGTCGGCATCACCAATCCCTTTTGCCATGCTTGCGGTGTCAGGAGGGTGTACGGTATCTTGGCACAGGTTAAAACACCCTGGATCATTCCCCAGGTGGTTCCAAATTTGAACACACTGGAAACACCTTCCCCCGGACGGGAATGAACCGCCTCAAGAATCACCATCCCGATATTATAATCGCAATTCCATTGCCGGACCTCATCAGCAAATTTCCTAACCCCCTCCCAATCAAAAAAATCAACGCCGGTTTCAGATATCAGAACCGCCGCGCCGGTTGCCCCTGGATCAATGCCTATAAACGCTTTTGGTTTTTGCATTATTTCACCTTAACTTGTTGAATTAATTGTAAATATCAGAACGGTATATCATCATCGAACCCACCCGGAGGCGGTTGCTGGCCCTGAGCCGGTTGTTGATACCCATCATGCCGACTGGCCGCCGGGGGCTGGTGGCCCTGGCCCTGCCCTTCTGACTTGCTGCTCAACATTTTCATTTCGTTTAACTTAATTTCGGTGCTGTAATGGGTAATGCCATCTTTCTCATATTTTCTCGTTTCCATTTTGCCGGCCACATACACCAAGGACGCCTTTCTTAAATATTTTCCGCAGATTTCCCCGAGCTGATTCCACGCCACGCATTTTACAAATTCAACCGATTCCTTTTGTTCGCCGCTGGTTTTATCCTTCCATTTTTCCCCGCAGGCAACCGTAAAATTTGCGACTGCGGCCCCTCCCTGAGTAAATCTTAAATCAACATCCTTTGCCAATCTTCCAATAAATTCACAGCGGTTTAACATGCCATCCCCCTTTTTTTTTATAATTTCATCGACGCGATAAGCCCAACGCCACCATTGAACGTGAATGCCGCCGGTTCTTCTCCGCCAAACGTTCCGATTTTCAACCCTGGCAAGCTCTTGATCAGCGCCAAAAGTGGAGCAGCGAACACCGACGCACCGATTAAAACCATTGTATCGTCCTGGATTTTCCCTTGATAATCACACAACACCTTGCAAAAACGGATATCGCCGCCGCCAACGTCGCACATAAGCCCGTCGCCGTCGCACTGATCTGATTTGTACAGATCACAGAGATGAGTTGTAACTTCAAACTCCGGCAAAACATTCATACCATTTTCAGGTATTTTCCGCATAAACGTGTCTATGGTTTTGTCGGCATCCTGCACATGGCTGTCTGATAGCGGAATATTCTGATCTCTCGGCACCCGGATAACTA
>CAYGDK010000008.1:0-17412 GCA_964348645.1 uncultured Candidatus Saccharibacteria bacterium
GTTGCTACAGATTCACGACGAACTCTTATTTGAAGTGGAAAAGGATGCGGTCGAGACCACCGAAAAACACATCCGAGAGGTAATGACGAATATCGCCGAACTGAAAGTTCCGCTGGTTGTTGATATTAATTCCGGAACCAACTGGTCGGAGCTGAAGGGGTAATGCTCGTTTTTGTGACGGGGAATGATTCGTACTTGGCCGCCTCAGCGATCAATCAGATAAAGCAAAAGTATCTACAAAAGAACGACGGCGCCGAATTAATCGAGTTTGACGAATCTGTCCCCGAACCTAATTGGGCCGATCTGCAGGCGGTACCGTTGTTTGCAACATCGAGACTAGTCGTTATCCGGCGACTTGGGCTGTTTCCGGCGGCGACTCTGCAGGCGCTGCCTCGAATTCTTGGTGACGTACCTGCTTCCACGGTGGTTGTCATCTGGGACGCAAAAGCGATTAGCCAGCCCGAACTTAACGAGACGCTGAAGGGGGCAGCCAAGGTTATCCAGGTTACGACCCCAACTGGCCGAGCTCGCACTAATTGGTTGCAGAAACGCGCTAAAGAGCTAGAAGTAACTTTGTCGTCCGAAGAACTAACCGAGTTAACGAACGCCAATATCGCCGACCTCTGGCGGTTAGAGACGGAGTTGCAAAGCCGGGTCGGTGGGCAATCAACTGGTGCCGCCGCCAAGGGTGCGCACAGTGAGCCGTTTATATTCTTTAATCTAGTTCGTCGACGCGATTGGGCGGCCATCAAGCGCGAGTTGGCCGTCAAAGTTAATGAAGGCGAGCCGATCGAGCTAACCATTGGGTCGTTGGCCGCCGCGGTTCGCAAAGAACTTCGCGACGAGGCACAAGCCCGCGCCATTCTGACGTTCTTGCTCGATATCGACCTGGGTTTAAAAACCGGTTTTCTCGAGGGGGAGAGTGCGGCGGCGCTGATTGGTGCCAACCTACCTACGCCGAACGCAAACCGGGTACAATGGGAGCAGGCATGGGAGGAAATGGCGTCTTAACTGGGTTACTCAAGTCAGTCGGCTTTTATTCGAAGTCGTTCTTCTTCTTTGTTGTGCTTGCGGTTGTTGGGTTTGGTATCTCGACGTTGGGGCCGCTTCGGGCCGAGGACGTCCCTACCAACGGTAGCGACGAAGCAACCTACGATCTGTCGATCCGAATGGTCGACGATGGGACATTCTACCTCGGGCAAGAAAAGCTCGATGTTGAAACTGTGACCGGCGAACAGACCTACCGTTTTCGATATCAGGTCGTAGATCGACCAAATGAAATTCTCGAAAGTCTAAGCGTGGCGCTATTTTTGCCGAAGCCAGTCACTGACCAAAGCGTTGGTCACCGGTTTATTAATAACGGTGGAGCCGCCATTGCCGAAAGTGAGCTAGTTGACCCACAAACGCTCGTTTTCAGAGCCGAAATGATTGGCACCGAAGCGCAGCTAACGTTTGAAGTTGAACTGCCAAAATCTTACGTCGCTGTCACCGCCTTGCGTTCGATTCAGCAGAAATTACTCGAGCTGCCACCGGTGCTGTGGACCAGTATCTCGATTGCGTTGCCGCTATTAACTATTTTACTTCTGTTGGTGGTGGCGATGGCTCGAAACCGCCGTGTACCGACTAATCACCTTGGCGTTGTTCAAGATCCGCCCAGTCGATTATCGCCAGCGATGCTTGGAATATTGCTCCGGGGCCATTTAACTAGCCGTGATATCGCTGCCACTCTTATCGACCTGGCACGTCGCGGACACCTAATAATTCACCAGGTGACCGTCAACGATTTTCGTTTTTCACGCAGGGAATCCCATGACCGTTTAGCTGATTTCGAGCAAGTCTTACTTGATCAGATCTTTGGCCCGGTCGCCAATCAAACCAACAACGAAGAAATAAGCTTCACGTTGGCGCAGGAGCTGTTTAGTAAACGGATTAGCCAGGCATTTATGCTGGCGTATAAAAAAGTGAACGACCTTGGCTACTTCTACACCAACCCGCTGTCATTGCACCGGCGCTACCAGGCGATCGGAGTACTGCTATTTTTGCTTGGTATAGTTGGCTTCTTTATAAACATCTTCATCTTTAGCCACCTACCTTTCTTCCTGCTCTTTTGGATCGGCATGCTGGTTTCGGCGTTATTGATTTACACTTTTTCTCGCAGCTTGCCGACCCGAACGATCTTTGGCGACCGGGAGCTGGCAAAATGGTTGGCCTTCGGTGAATTTCTAACCGAGAGCGCGCCGATAAGTTTTGCCGCGCATAACCAAGAGAAATATCTTGCCTACCTGCCGTACGCGATTGTAATGGAAACAGAGATTGAGTGGACGAAGCGCTTCTACGAGCTGCCATTTAACCAACCAACTTGGTACATCGCCGCTCAAATAACCACTATCGATGAGTTCGCCAACAAAGTCTTCCCACTCTTTGGTTACGTCTCTCACACCCTGGCGATCACTGCCCAGCCAGCTAATCGTTAGTAGCGGTCGACATATCTAACCGAACCAAGCGGCCAGAGCACAAAACTGGCTCGACCCTGAATGTCGCCACGGGCGACCGGTCCCCAGAGACGAGAATCGCTCGATCCGGGGCGGTTGTCGCCGGCTAGAAAGTATTCGTCACTTTTCAGAACGACAGTCTCAAGCTCTTGATACGGTGGTGTGCCTGGGCTGATCTGGTAAATCTCGGCTAACGGCTGACCGTCGATGCTGAATGCCCCATCTTTAAGCGTCACGGTTTCATTGGGCAGGCCGATGATTCGCTTGATGAGCCGGGTTCGCTTCGGGTCACCGGGGAAGGTGGCGGCCACGACGTCACCGCGCTTAACTGGTTTGTCGCCCAGGTAGCTGAGGCGTTCAATAATGACGACCTCACCGGTTGAGAAGTTTGGTTTCATGCTAACGCCTTCAACAAATAGGGGAACGCCGACCAGCATAAAAAGCGCCGCGATGACGACAATCGTTAGTAATAGGTATTTAGTGATATCGAAAAAGGTCGTTGAGGCTCCCAAAAATCGCTCGGATCGCATAGATCCAGCTTACGGCATCTTGGGCGTGGCGACCACGTTACTTTTTCGCTGTTTTTTTGGCGGCCGGCTTCTTAGCTGCAGGCTTCTTGGCTGGAGCAGCTTTTTTGGCCGGAGCGTCGCTAGCGGGAGTTGAGCCGATGCGCTTGGCTAGCTGAGATTTCATTCGAGCAGCCTTGTTTGGGGCGATAATTCCCCATTTGGCAGCTTTATCGATCATCGAGAAAGCTTTGGCGATGGTGCTCGCCGAAACACCCTTGAGCGAAGCTTTGAGGGCGGTTTTGCGTCGGCGGTTTACCTCGGTCTTTTTTTCGGCAACTCGGAGAGCTTTTTTGGCACTTTTTGTAATTGGCATTCTGAAGAGAATTATACCCCGTCACTTCTTACCTGTAAACCCTAATAAGGCCGAGGTAAACGGGTTGCTTTTTCTCTGTTAGACGATATACTGCACCAAGACATGGAAACGACACCCAAGGCTCAAACAGTTGAACTCATCAAGCAAGCCAAAACGGTCCTCATCCTGACCCACCGCGACCCAGACGGCGACGCGCTTGGTGCATCACTAGCGCTCCAGGCAGCGCTGCGTAAGGTAGGCAAAACTGTCGATACTGTTTTTCAAGGTAGCATCGGCGACGTCTTTTCTTTCTTGCCAGGCTTTAGTGAAGCGAAAACCGAACTGGTTGGCAGTAACGACCTAGTTTTTACCATTGATACACGCCAAACCGGCGAGGAACTCAAACTTGGCTACAAAAAACTACCCGAGGAGCACCGGATTAAAATTGTTATCACGCCGCCTAAGGGCAATCTGCAGCCAGAAGACGTCACAATCGAGAGCTCGTTACCAAAATACGACCTGATTCTGATTCTTGACTGTAGTAATCTGGATCGCATCGGGCCGCTCAAGGATCAATTCACTGACCTATTTTATGAAGTGCCAACCGTCAATATTGATCACCACGCCGACAACACTCACTTTGCCAAGGTTAACTGGGTCGATCTAACGGCGACGGCCACTTGTGAGATTCTGGTTTCCTTAATCGAATCGCTTGGTCGCGATGAGCCTTTGCTTGACGCTGATATCGCGACTGCGCTTTTAACTGGTCTAACGACCGACACCGGCAGTTTCCAGCACCGGCCAACGCCGAAAGCCTTAACGGTCGCCGCCCAGTTGGTGGCAGCCGGCGCGCGACAGCAGGAAATTGTCGAGCGTATTTATCGAACTATTAGCTTGCCACGGATGCGTTTATGGGGTCGGATGCTGGCGAAAGTCCAGCAGGACCAGGCCCACAAGTTTATTTGGTCAACCGTGACCGATACCGACATCGCTGAAACTGGTGGTGGCGACGGCGACATTTCCGGGTTGGCTAGTGAGCTAGCTAAATCTGTTGGTGACGCCGATTTTGCGTTACTCCTGAGCGACCGCGACGGTCAGATCCGTGGCAACCTACGTTCCATTAACCCAACCTGTAACGTTACCGAGATCGCTCAACTATTTGGCGGCGGCGGCCACGCAGCAGCCAGTGGCTTTCGCGTGACTGGTACGATTCGCGAGAAAGAAGCAATTATTCTTGATACAATCCGCCGCTGGCGTATTCCTAACGGGGACAAGCTACCGGGCGAGCAGCTGGATGCCGTCACGACGGGTTGAACCAGTCAACCTGATCTGCTAGAATTTATCTACACATGAGCGAGAAGAAAGAGAAATCAGTCAAAAAGCCGGCTACGCCAAAAGCGACCTCCAAAAAGAAGGTCGAAGTTGTCGAGCCAGTCATTGCGGCTGAACCAGTTGTAGAAGCCCCTGCCGTTAAGCCTGCCAAAAAAGCAGCGCCGAAGGCTTCGGGTAAAACAGCTAAGGTCATTAAGAAGTATCAGTCTCATGATAACGACACCGGGTCGACGGATGTCCAGGTTGCGGTATTGACCGAGAAGATTACTGCTTTAACAAAGCACCTTCAGGGGCACAAAAAAGACCATGATTCACGCATGGGCTTGCTGAAGATGATCGGCCAGCGTCGCAGCCTACTCAATTACCTTGAGAAAAAGAGTAACGAGCGCTACAAGAAGCTCATTGCTCAGCTGGGGTTGCGTAAATAAGGTTAGTCTAACTAGTTTAGGGAGAAAATAATGAGTCAAGCGAAGATAAAACGCGTTGCGGTTCCTTTTGGTGACCGCGAAATTTTTGTCGAGAGCGGTAAGTTGGCCCGACGGGCTAGCGGATCCGTTACGGTTACCGACGGTGAAACGGTTATTTTAGTAACAGCTACGATCGCTAAAACGGCTAAGGAAGGTACTGACTTCTTCCCAATGACCGTTGATTACGAAGAACGAATGTATGCCGCTGGTAAGATTTCCAGCTCCAAGTTCATGAAGCGCGAAAATAGACCGAGCGATGAGTCGATCTTGCGTGGCCGGTTGATCGACCGAGCTATCCGTCCGATGTTCCCAAAGTCTTTTCGCCGAGATGTTCAGATAATTGTAACCACACTCTCATACGACGAAGAGCATGATCCATCGACCCTAGCCGTGGTCGGCGCCTCTGCTGCCCTGCTGCAGACCGATGCTCCGTTCGAAGGTCCGATCGCCGCTGTTCGCGTCGGTAAAATCGACGGCAAGCTGGTTCTCAATCCAACCAATTCACAGCTCGAGGACAGCACGCTCGAACTGCTCGTTGCCGGTTCAAGCACCAAGATCAACATGATCGAGGCGGCCAGCCTAGAGATCCCTGAAGCCGAGATGATCGAAGCGATGGCCTTTGGCCAAGAAGCGCTCGCAAAAGCTAACGCGCCACAAAGCGAGTTTGTTGGCGAAAATAAAGAAGATTCCAAATACTCCGAGCCAGAGTCGTATGGCTTGGTGAAGGAAAAATTCGGTAAAGATCTTGCCAAAGCCGTTACGATTACTGATTACGACCAGCGCGAAGCAGCGGTCTCCGAGGTGACGACCAATGCGCTCGATGCTCTTGGTGACAAGCTTGAAGAACAAGAAGTAAAAAGCGCCGTTGAAGCGGCATACTTTAAAGCAATCAAGTCGCTGATCATCGACGACAAGAAGCGACCTGACGGTCGCGGCATGGATGAAGTGCGTGAATTGTCGGCCGAAGTCGGCTTACTCCCTCGCACCCACGGTTCCGCCCTGTTTAGCCGCGGCGAAACGTCATCACTGACGATCACGACCCTGGCTGGCCCAAGCGAAGAGCAGTGGGTCGAAGGTCTCGATTCGCTCTGGAAAAAGCGCTACATCCACCACTACAACTTCCCGCCGTACTCGGTTAACGAGGTTCGCAGAATTAATACCGGCCGCCGCGAAATCGGTCACGGAGCGTTGGCCGAAAAGGCGCTGGTACCAGTAATTCCATCAAAGGCTGAGTTCCCATATATGATTCGGGTTGTTAGCGAAATCATGGGCTCAAACGGTTCGACCTCGATGGCTGCCGTTGTCGGTTCGACATTGTCGCTGCTTGACGCTGGCGTTCCAATTAAGAAGCCAGTGGCCGGTATCGCCATGGGACTCGTCACCGGAAAAACCGACGACGAATTCCAGGTTCTAACCGACCTTCAGGGCTTAGAGGATTTTGCTGGTGAAATGGACTTCAAGATTGCCGGCACCCGTGACGGTATTACGGCCATCCAGCTTGACGTCAAAAACAAAGGGCTAACTCCGGCTATCATTAAGGACACCTTTGAGAAAGCGCACACGGCTCGGATGCAGATCATGGACGTGATCGAAAAGACCATGCCCGCTCCAAGGAAAGAACTGTCTAAGTACGCGCCGCGTATTATTGTTACCCATATTGATCCAGAAAAGATCGGGGAACTGATCGGTCCAGGCGGCAAAACGATTAACGGCATCATTGACGCCGAGGGCGGTCGCAATGTTCTTAATATCGATATCGAAGACGACGGCTCGGTCATGATTACTTCGGCTGACGCCGAAAAAGCCGAGCGCGTGAAGAAGATTGTCGAGTCAATCGGCGTGCCACTTCAGGTTGGCGAAGAGTTTGAGGGCGAGGTCGTTTCGATCGTGAAGGACAAAATTCGCGGCAACGAAATCGGCGCCATAGTTGAGCTCGGACCAAACCGAGACGGTATGGTTCACATCTCCAGTATCGGTCTGAATGGCCAGTTCGTTCAGAAGGTCTCTGATGTGGTGAAGATCGGCGATCGCGTCAAAGTTCGCGTCAAAGACGTTGACTCGGAACGCGGTCGTATCTCACTCGTCCGAATTGGCTAAACACCATTCTCGACTAGGCTCGAATCGGCTAAGTACTAAGAACTTTAGGGGCTACCAATCGATGCCGCCAATTTGGCGGCATTGTGGTATACCAGAGGCAATTAGATGACTAAAGAAGAGGCCTTAGCCGAAGTCGCCAAACGGATTGCGGCGTGTGAACGCTGTAAGTACTTACCCGGGCAAAAACCCGTGCCGGGCGAGGGGAACCCCGACGCTGACATTATGTTCATCGGCGAAGCCCCGGGGGCCAAAGAAAACGAAACCGGTCGGCCGTTTGTTGGCGCGGCCGGTAAGTTCTTGGCTGAAATGCTCAATTCGATCGGTTTGGAACGCGAAGACGTGTTCATTGCCAACATTATTAAATACCAGCCACCAGGCAACCGTGATCCGGAGCCTAGCGAGATAGCTCTCCAGCTACCCTTCCTGAAAAAACAAATTGCAATTATTCAGCCCAAACTCATTTGCTTTTTAGGCCGTCACTCGATGAGTGCGTTCCTAGGGGATATGGGCAAAACTATCTCGCAACTCCACGGCGATTTAATCGAAAGAGACGGCCAATTCTACCTGCCGCTCTATCATCCGGCTGCCGCACTGTACAACGGCGGTATGCGGCAAACGCTTCTGGAAGACTTTCAAAAAATCCCTCCTTATATGGATAAGATCACCTCGTCACGTTGACTTATTGGCGCCTTTGCCGTAAGCTTAAATCTGCAATAAGAACAGACGGTTTCCGTACTCCCAACGAAATCGTCAACATCTGACAAATTCATAGAAAGGATTTTACTTTGACCGATATTACTTCTGGCGCCACAGATGCGCCAACAAATAACCGAGACCTAGTCGACATTAGCGACGCCGGGTCAGTTCTGCAGCCTAACTTTCAGAAAAGAGCTCCGGGGCAAAATAACGCTGGCAACCGCCACCGTAACCCACGAGGGCGTCACCGAAACAGCCCAAATCATGGCGCCGCCGGCGCTGGTCAGCCCCGCCAACCACACCGCGACCGTAGCCATAACGGCTTAGCTTTAAGTCGTCCTGGCGAAGTTGCTACTACGCCACCGGCCGAACCGGCCACGCCAGTGCCAAACCAGAATCGACCGCCACGACCAAACCGCCCACACGGCGGCAATAGTGCTGGCGGCGGCATTACCCGCTCGGCTCGTAACCGTAACCAGCGTCGCGCCGCCAAAGCTCGACCAATGGTCAAGCCGCTCGAAGGCACCATCATCAGTAAGGGTCACGGCGAGAAACTGCGTATTATTCCGCTCGGCGGATCAGGAGAAACCGGCGACAAGAACATGATCTTGTTCGAGTATGATCGCGATATTATCGTTGTCGACGCCGGTGTTAAGTTTCCAACCCCCGACATGCCAGGTATCGACTACGTCGTCTGTGATACTACTTATCTTGAAGAAAACCGCGACCGAATCCGGGCGTTCGTTATTACTCACGGCCACGAAGACCACATCGGCGGTATGCCGTACATCTGGCCTAAGTTCCCTGTACCAATCTACACCGCGCCGCTGACAGCGGGCTTTATTAAGGCCAAGTTCGAGGAGCACGGCATCACCAACGCCGAGTTCCGGATTATTCTGCCCGGTCAGAAAATTCAGATCGGCGCCTTTACAGTTGAACCGGTTCAGATGACGCACTCGATCCCCGACATTCTCGGTATCGCGTTCACGACGCCGGCCGGCCTGGTTTACCACGCGACCGACTGGAAAGTCGACTTTACCCCTGCGTTTGGTAAGCCAACTGATTTTGACAAGCTGGCCGAGCTCTCAAAGCGCGGCGTTGTTTGTATGTTAACTGACTCAACCGGCGTTTTGGTTCCTGGCCATACCTTAAGCGAAACCGTTGTCAGTAAGTCGCTGGAAGACGTTCTTAAAGACATTAAGGGTCGCGTTATCGTCTCTAGCTTCGCTTCGCGGATCGATCGAATTCAACACATCATCAGCGCCTGTGCTAAGCACGGCCGCAAACTGTTTCTGGCTGGCCGTTCAATGGAACGTAACGTCAATATCGCCATGGAGCTCGGTTACTTGAATGTACCGAAGGGCTTAATCGGCGATATCCGAACCATTAATAGCTTGCCTGACGATAAAGTTGTGGTTATGTGTACCGGCTCACAGGGCGAAGAAGGTTCAGCACTAACACGAATGGCTGCCGGCGAACACCGCCACGTCCGCATCAAGCCCGGCGACACTGTCGTTCTCTCGAGCTCGACCGTTCCTGGTAACGAAAAAGCTGTCGAATTGAGCATCAACAACCTCTACCGAGCCGGTGCCGAAGTTATCACCAAGACCGAACTCGATATCCACTCATCGGGTCACGGTTCACGCGAAGAGATTAAGCACTTGCTCAATATCGTGAAACCCGAATATCTGATCCCAATTCACGGTGACTACCGTCGTTTCGTTGAAATGCGCAAACTGGCTGGCGAACTCGGTATGGACGAGAAGAAAGTCCTGATTATCGAGAACGGCCAAGTCGTCGAGTTTGACCTGAAGGGTCACGGCGAAATTTCCGAGGAAAAGGTTCACGTTGGTTCCGTCTTGATCGACGGACTCGGTGTTGGTGACGTTGGCGAGATCGTTCTACGTGACCGCCAAACCATGGCCGCCGACGGTGTGTTCTTGGTTATTCTAACAGTTGATGCTAAGAAGGGTCAGATGCTGACCAGCCCCGATATCATCTCGCGTGGGTTCGTCTATATGAAAGAATCCGAGGACCTTATCTCGCAAGCGCGCGGAGAGATTAAGCGCGTTCACACCCGACTAACTAGCCGCGGTAAGCCGACCTGGGAGACCTTAAAGAAGGAGCTGCGCGAGTCTGTTGGCGATCTTCTATTTGAAAAGACGCAACGCCGACCAATGGTTATTCCGGTAGTAATTCAAATCTGAGTTACTACATAGAGAAACCCCCTCGCGCCAATTGGCGGAGGGGAATTCGGTTTACGATCGTGGAGCGCCTTCTAGCTCCAGGCCCTGATGTTCGTCCCCTGAGAAGGCCGAGACCTCCCCTGGTGCCCTCTCTCTGCTTGGCTCTCCCTGAGCCGTTGCTCGGCCCGCTTTTCCTGAACCTTGCGACTCTTCTTGCGCCCGAGGGCTGCTCGTGAGGCGTTACCGCCTTTGGCATTGGGTTTGTTTGGCATAATAGATCCCTGATGTGCGAACTCAGCGTGTCACTCGCTGGTTCGGTAATTTTAGCTAAAAGAATATTGAGGAGTAAATAGATGCCCCGAGGTTGTCAGCCTCGGGGCGTTGATGGGGCGGGGCTACATGCTGAAGTCTAATGGTGTTGGTGGGCAATCGGCGTCGAACGTCAGCTCGATCTCGAATCCCTCGATCTGGTAAAAGCCTTCAACGGGAACGCTACGGTATTGGCCATCGCGAATGAGCGAGTCATTGTTGACCAGACCGCTAAAAGCTAGCCAGCCGGAGCCGAGTCGCTTTTGGTCGTCGACGCTTGGCCGCCGAATTGCTTGAACATCCACTGAAACAGCGCAGTTTTCTTCCTTCCAGTGTGCGGCTGCATCAGTTAATGCACTTGGCAGCTTAGTTAGCCCACTTACGGCTTTCATGTGGAAATGCCCTGGTTGGCTGTGCAGCCCTTGGGTTGTGAGTTTAATTGTCTGAAGGTTCAACGCTTTCTCCTTGTATCCGGCATTGTACCGAATCACCCTGAGAGCCTCAAGTGTCTGAGGGTAAGAATTTGCCCCGAGGTAGTAAGCCTCGGGGCATTATGGGTTGGGGCGACGGTTAGCCGCCTTTGGCGTCGTGTTGCTCAGTCGAGTCTTCAGCGCCGTTTGGCTCGGTTTCGGCTGTCTTTTCACTGACCGACTCTTCGACCTTATTGGCGTAGGCCGCGTTGCCGCTGACAACTGCGATGAACGATCCGTCGTCGAGCTTGCGAATGCCGTGGTTGTACGTATTCGAAAGAAAAACGCCGTTCTCGAGATCGGCTTCGTCGGGTAGTCGGCCATTGTCTTGAAGGTCGATCAGCTCTCCTTCGAATGCCGGCCACCAACCTGCGTCAAGGACGCCGTGTCCGCTCGGGACAAACGGCTCGCACGGATCGTTGCGGTAGGTGGCGGACCCAAAGTCGATCGCCGCTTTCCGGTCAACGGCCGGGTCGCCAGTGTTGAATCGGGGGCTGCAGAGCAGCGCTTCGTTGAAAAATTGATCACGTTCGCGGGGTTCGCTCATAATTTCTCCTATCGGTGCGCTCTTGTTCGAGTAGCTCGACCAAAAGACTAAACGGAATTATAACAACCCTGGCTCTCGCAATCCAGCCTCCTGGCAAATTTATAACAGGTTGGTACAGTGGATGCATGGGACTCTTTGGCAGGCGGAGGCGATACTCTAGCCGGCGGCGTAAACGCATGCCGACCATTTGGGATAATTTAGTCTGGGCAGTTGACCCAGATACTGCCCGCGAAATTGTCGCGATCATCCTGTTGGTTCTCGGGCTTCTCTTTGCGCTGGGGCTCTTCCGGTTGGCCGGCGGTTTTGGCGACGCCTTCTTTAAGCTCGCCTCGGCATTATTCGGTGTTTTAGCTTACGTTGTGCCATTTATTTTTGTTTACCTTGGTGTCCGCCTCCTTTTCTTGAAGAGCGATGTGCTGCGGGCGGCCAGTATTGTCGGAATTGTAGCGCTGTTCCTGTTGGTCCCGGCGATGTTTGGTGTCTCGGGCGGGTCGATCGGCGTCGGTGTCGGTGGAATCTTTACTTCTATCTTTGGCTCGATCGGCGGCTATATTGTCCTACTTGGTTCAACTGCCGTAGCAGTGCTGCTCGCCTTTAGCGTTTCGGTCAAGTCGCTTATGGAGCGCTTCAGCCTGCCAATTCGAGGCAATCAAGGCAAGGGCGTGAAGATCAATGAAAACTCTCGTGTACCAGTCAAAACTATGTCGCCAGATCACCTTAAAACCACTTCGCCGTTGATGGCGCCGACCGGCAACTGGGACTTCCCGTCTCTGGATCTGCTTAACTACTCTAGCTCAACCAAGGCTGAAGCTGGTGATATCGGTAAGAACGTCGAGATGATCAAGAAGACCCTCAAGGACTTTGGCGTCGATGTCGCGATGAACGAAGTGAACGTCGGCCCGGCCTTGACGCAATACACCCTAAAGCCAGCCGAGGGCGTTAAGCTGAATACCATTACGGCTCGCGCTAACGACGTGGCGCTGGCGATCGCTGCCCACCCAATTCGCATCGAGGCACCTATTCCAGGTAAGTCGCTCGTTGGTATTGAAGTGCCAAACAAGGTGGCGGCCACCGTCAGCTTGCGCGAAGTGCTGGAAGCGCCGGAGTATAAAGAGGTTCAATCGAACCTGGCGCTCGGTTTGGGTCGAGACGTGGCCGGCAACGTGGCCATCGCTGATATTAAGAAAATGCCGCACTTATTGATCGCTGGTGCGACCGGATCAGGTAAATCAGTCTGTATGAACGCGCTTTTAGTTAACCTGCTTTACCGAAACTCGCCGCAGGATTTGCGCCTGCTGTTAATCGACCCCAAGCGAGTCGAATTTACTGAATACAACGGCATTCCGCATTTGATGACCAATGTTATTACCGAAACTGACAAGATCATCTCGGCGCTGCGCTGGGCGGTTTCGGAAATGGAACGACGCTACCAGCTACTTTCGACGTATAACCGTCGTAACATCGACGCCTTTAATGAGTCGATACCAGACGGGGAGATCAAGATGCCGTACCTCGTGGTTGTCGTCGACGAACTGGCGGATCTGATGACCCAGGCTTCAAACGAAGTCGAGACTTCGATCGTCCGCATCGCTCAAATGGCGCGCGCCGTCGGAATGCACTTGATCGTTGCGACACAGCGACCTTCGGTTGATGTCATTACCGGTCTAATTAAGGCTAATATTCCGGCTCGCGTTGCGTTTGCCGTTGCGTCGCAACCTGACTCGCGCACAATTCTTGACCAAGGTGGCGCTGATAAATTGCTCGGTCGGGGCGACATGCTTTATCTGGCCAGCGACCAGCCACAGCCGAAGAGGATTCAGGGCGTGATGCTGACGGACAAAGAAATTAAGACAGTCACCGAGTTCTTGAAGAGCCAAGCACCAGCCCAATACGACGATACTATTACAACCTTCCGTTCACAGATGAAGCCAGGGCTGGCTGGCTCGCACGACGATAGCGACGATGAGTTATTAGGCGATGCGCGCGAACTGGTTGTTCAAGCGGGCAAGGCTTCGGCTTCGCTTTTGCAGCGGCGCCTTAAGGTCGGTTACGCCCGGGCGGCGCGTTTACTTGATCTGCTCGAGGCCGAAGGCTCAATCGGTCCAGCCGATGGCGCTAAGCCGCGTGATGTTTTGATCAGCGGCGAAGAAGATTACGGCGACAATTAGTTTTAAGGCAAGAGCGGAAACTCGGTCTGCCACGGATACGGGGCTTCGATTCGGGCCGGTTGTTTCAGTGTGAAAATCGGCTCGTCGGCTTGCAGCTTTTTGAAAATTGACGACATACCAAAAGCGAAGGCGGCGATGAGAATAATAGCAAAGCTAACGCTAAACCAGAGTGATGAACCAGACATTACGCTTATCATAGCACTGCTTTTCTTGTGAGTATTGCGGTTTGACCGAGTATGCCTAGCGGAGTACTGTTAGAGGACATGACGGGTTTTGTCACGAAAAAGATCCAGCCAAGCCGTCCGCGATCACTTGGTTCAATTCTTAAATCCGCCCGAACAAAGGCGAATATTTCGCTGGAAGATGCCGAGGTCCAAACACGTATTCGTTTAAAGCACCTTGAGGCGCTCGAGACGGGCGATTACCAGTCGTTGCCGGCCGATGCCTACAATATCGGGTTTATTCGTTGTTACGCCGAATTTTTGCGCCTTTCGCCGGACAAGATTTTGCGGATGTATCGCGAGGAGCGTAGTCAGAGTCGCTTGATGCCTGTTAGAGAAGTCAATTTAGCCCCAATTCGTACTAATGAATGGAAGTTCTTAATTACTCCAAAAGTCCTTGGTATCGCTAGCGCTCTGCTTCTATTTGGCGGAGTTGCGGCTTACATTGCGGCTCAGCTTAACGAGTTTACTCAGCCACCAACGATCGCGCTCGCCAACGCTGCTAGCGAGTTTACGAGCGAAACCGATAAGGTCAACCTCAAAGGCGCTACAACAGAAGGGTCGATTGTCTTTATGAACAACGAGCCAATTGTCGTTACGCCAAGCGGTCAGTTTTCCCAAGACGTTCAATTATCACCCGGTATTAACGAAGTAGTTATCTCGGCTAAATCGAGAGCGGGTAAGCAGAGCCAGAAGAGCGTGAAGATTCTGTTTAATCCAAACCTTGCACAAGCAAGCCCCAGCTTGTAAAACGGAGTCATGGCTAAAGATAAGGAAAGTAAGATCAAAGCGACTTCGCCTGCTGAAGGCGGACGCGAGACAGCGCTTCGGGCCGCGATAAGTCAGATCGAAAAACAATTTGGTGCCGGTTCGATTATGGTGATGGGTGACCAGACTCATCTCAACGTCGAAGCGTTATCAACGGGTTCGCTAGCCTTGGATGTCGCCCTTGGTGTCGGTGGTTTACCGCGCGGCCGGATAATCGAGATCTTTGGACCAGAGTCGAGCGGTAAGACTTCGCTAGCTCTGTCGGCCATTGCGGCGACGCAGAAAACTGGTGGCTTGGGCGCGCTCGTCGACGCTGAACACGCGTTTGACCCGTCCTACGCTACTAAGCTCGGTGTCGACTTGGATGCTTTACTGATCAGCCAGCCGGATACCGGCGAACAAGCGCTTGAAATCGTTGAGACGTTGGTTCGCTCCAATGCCGTTGATGTGATTGTTGTCGACTCAGTGGCGGCGCTGGTGCCGCGTGCCGAGATCGAAGGCGAGATGGGCGACTCAATGATGGGCGTTCAGGCGCGTCTGATGAGCCAGGCATTACGAAAACTAACCGGTGCTGTTTCTAAATCCAAAACGGTCCTTATCTTTATCAACCAGATTCGCATGAAGATCGGCGTTATGTTCGGTAACCCCGAAACCACGCCCGGTGGTAACGCTCTGAAGTTCTACTGTTCGGTCCGAATGGATATCCGTCGCGCCGAGCAAATTAAAGACGGCGACAACGCCATTGGTAACCGTGTTCGGGTAAAAATAGTCAAAAATAAGGTGGCGCCGCCGTTTCGGATCGCTGAGTTTGACTTAATGTTTGCGGATGGTATATCTAGAGAAGGCGACCTGCTCGAACTCGGAACAAAGGCAGGTATTATCGAAAAATCGGGCGCCTGGTTCCAATTAGGTGAGCAAAAGCTTGGGCAGGGACGGGAGGCTGCCAAAGCTTTTCTCAAAGGTGATAAAGCGCTAGCCGCGGATCTAGAAAAGCAGATCCGCGCTTTAGCCGAGTCCGGAAAACTCGGTGTTATCCCAACGGAAGAAGCGACGTAGTCGTTGCGCGGCGGCGTAACAGTCATGCCCAAGCGCTCTAGTCTTGCTTACGCGCTCTACTTGCTCGGACGTCGTGGTCGCACAACGCGTGAGTTGCGCGACAAATTAGCTGAAAAAAAATACGAGCCTGAAGAAATCGCAGAAACCATTCGGCGTCTTAGCGAAATGGGGCTCTTGAACGACGCAACTTTTGCCGAAAACTACGCTCGCGACAAGGTCGCGATTTATCGTCGTGGCCGTTACCGGATCGGTCTCGATCTACTGCGCAAGGGTGTGGCCAAGGAAGATATCGATAGTGCGCTCGCAACAATCGAGGATGACGATGAGATGGCGGCGGCTCACAGTCTGGCAGTCGCTCGCCTCAAGAATTGGGACGCGCTTGAGCCGCTCAAGCGTCGGGCTCGGCTATTGTCGCTGCTGCAACGGCGCGGCTTTAGCGCAAAGGTCGTTCGAACTGTGGTTGAAAAACTCTTGGTAAAGTAGAGGCCGCCCCGTGAGGGGCGGCCAAAGTGTCAGGCAATGATTGGTGGCATCTTGAGGATGCCGACCGAATCGATGAGGAGATGGGCGAGATGCAGGGCACAGTGGTGGGCGTCCTCATCCGCCAACACTGTCGGTGTCGACGAAATGAAGCCCAACAGTGGGTCTTCTCCGGGCGTGCAGTTAAGCTCAACAAGATAGCGTCGTCCACGAATGGTTACCCAATCGTTTTGTCGAATACGGACGACGTCGTCTTGCCCTAGCGCCATGCAGAAACTAGCGATAACGCCATCGAACGTAGCTGGAATCCCTTCTATGCTGAACAAAGTACGCCTCCGTTTTCCGTATGGTAGGTCGTTTTACGCTTCCAGACAATATGGTTATGATGAGAAGGAATATGGAGGGACGATAATGGCAAAGCAGGTAGTCTGGTTTTCAGAAGTAGGGAAAGCGGATATTCCGCTGGTTGGCGGTAAGGGTGCCAATCTGGGCGAAATGACCAAAGCCGGCTTGCCGGTGCCGCAAGGTTTTATTGTTACCAGCGAAGCCTACTTCCGTTTTGTCCGAGAGAAGAAGATCGACGCCTATATCGCCAAATGGACCAAAGGCATAGACCCCGAAGACTCCAAGAAACTCAATAAAATTGCTCTTGAGCTGCAGAAGGCGATGAAAACATTCTCGCTGCCAGCTGACCTGATTAAAGAAATTGAACACGCCTACGACACAATGAAGCACGGCCCGGTCGCTGTTCGCTCATCTGCTACCGCCGAAGACTTGCCCGATGCGTCGTTCGCAGGCCAGCAGGCGACGTTCTTGAACGTCGAGGGCAAGACGCAGTTGATTAAGGCAATTCGTGAGTGTTGGGCCTCCTTGTTTGAAGCCCGCGCTATTTATTACCGAACCGTTAACAAATTTGACCACCTTAAGGTTGGTATTGCTGTACCGGTTCAGAAGATGGTTCAGAGCGAGGTCTCGGGCATTATGTTTACCGTTGACCCAGTTGGTGAGGACACATCAAAGATAACGATTGATGCTGGTCTCGGTCTGGGTGAGGCGGTTGTCTCTGGTTCGATTACTCCCGACCATTACGTCGTCGACAAGGCCAAGATGGAGATCGTTTCCAAGGAAATTGGGCCGCAAGATTGGCAGATAGTTCAAGATGGTGCTGGCAAAAACAAACACGTCAATTTAACTAAAGAACAGAAGGAAGGCCAGAAGCTAACTGACGAGCAGATTATCGCCCTGGCTAAGATCGGCAAGCA
>CAYGDK010000008.1:17512-21369 GCA_964348645.1 uncultured Candidatus Saccharibacteria bacterium
TTCAACCCACGCCCAGTCGTCTATCGCTTCACTGATTTCAAAACCAACGAATACCGGTCGCTGAAAGGTGGCGACAAATTTGAAGAGCAGGAGAGTAACCCGATGATCGGTTACCGGGGGGCTTCTCGTTATATTGCCGACCCAGAGCAGTTTGCTCTTGAGATCGAAGCGATCAAAGCGGTTCGTGACGGCATGGATCTCAAGAACTTGCACGTCATGATCCCGTTTGTTCGCACGGTGGATGAGTTCCGCCGCGTTCGTGACCTGATGCACCAGAACAATCTCCGCCAGGATAAGGACTTTAAGCTTTGGATTATGGTCGAGGTGCCTTCCGCGGTATTAGAGCTCGAGGAGTATATCAAAGAAGGAATCGACGGTGTCTCGATTGGCTCCAACGACTTAACGCAGTTAACGCTCGGTATCGACCGCGATTCAGCTAAGCTAGCCGCTGAATTTGATGAACGTTATCCGGCTGTTTTGAACTCGATCCTTCACGTCGTTCGCACATGCCGAAAACACCACGTCACCTGCTCAATCTGTGGTCAGGCGCCAAGCGTCTACCCGGAAATTACCGAAGCGATGGTTAAAGCCGGCACGACTTCTGTGTCGGTAGCCCCAGACGTCGCTATTTCGACCCGAAAACTAATCGCGTCAGTTGAGAAGAAGATTCTACTTAGCCAAGCGCTTGATAATTAGTGGTTTCGGTCCCAGACGGCCTGAATTTTGGGCGGCATCTTGCCGTTGTCGGCGACGATGCGCCAGTACGGGGTGACGTCTGTTTTGCCGGCAGCACGTTCCTCTTCCGCACCTTCGGCAATAATGCGCAAGAATATGCCACTCGTTAGTGGGCAGGTGATGTCGGCATCGTACTGTTTGGCGAAATAAGAACGCATTTCTTTGACTGTGCGAGTTTCGCCGTCTGGAACTTGCCGAATCCACTCCTGCATTTCGTGGGCGGACGGGATCAGCATTTTGCCGCCGATCTTGCCCCGGTTCCAATTGGCGGGTGCCTCGACAAGACGCGGGTCACTGGCTCGCTTTAGCTTTTCGCTCCAGGAGATGCGCGTTTTCATGGCTTGATCATAGCTAATAGCAGCAATATTTAGGAGGCTTAACTGGTTGTTCGGCGTTTAGCTCGGTGGTAGAATGCCCGCGTGGTGACTCTTGCGCTAGGCGCGATGAAAGCTGCGGTAGTGGGTGATAGGATGAGCAGTAGTCAGTCAGTTCTGGAAGAAAAAATCTCAGCACGTGTTCGGCAACTTTGTACCCGTAATAGCTCAGATGACGATGCCATTCGCGCTGTTCGTGAGGGGTTAGCCTCTGAAGGCGTGCCACTCGACGCTACAACGGTTATGGCAACTGTACTCGCCGACCTCGGTCGAGTAACGGTTACGGTGATTCCTGGCACTGGGGACGGGATGTTTATGGAGGTATGTCTGTGACACTAACTTGGCCGCGCTTTGCGCGGCCACTTGTTTATTGCCAATCTGTTATCATTGGCTCATGAACGAAACAACGATCCGTCTCAATTTTCGACTGATTAGTATCGTGCTCTCGATCGTGATCTTGGCGATGTTTGGCATCTGGCAACCGTGGCAGAGCGTTGAAACGCAAACGATTTCGATGGTCGGAGAAGCTTCCGTCAAAGCAGCGCCGGACGAATTTACGTTTTACCCCACCTATCAAAAGGAAGGCACGACAAGTACTGAGGCGATTTCGGCAGTGGCCAAAGTAGGCAATGAAGTAACGGTCAAGCTAAAAGAATTGGGCGTTGCCGAGAAGGACATTAAAACTTCGACAAGTAGCTCGCCTGATTACGCGAAGCCATATATCGGTATTCCGGAGCAAGATATAGGGACGACTCCGGGCGGATACCTGGCGACCTACTCGGTAACGATAACACTCAACAACAAAGACTTGGCGCAGAAAGTGCTCGATTACCTAATCACGACCTCACCGCTATACGGCGTCTCGCCGCAAAGTACTTTCAGCGCCGAAACGCGCAAGGAGCTCGAAGCCGCAGCTCGCAGTAAGGCTGTCGCTGATGCCAAAACCAAAGCTCGCCAAACAGCTGAAGAACTGGAAGTAAAAGTTGGTCGGGTGGTTTCCGTGTCTGAGCCGCAATGGGGCGGCCCGATCCCGGTTATGTCGGGCGACGGTCGCGAGATCGCCGTCGATACCGCCAACCCTGTCACTTCTCCAGTCTTACTCACCGGCGAAGAAACTGTGACTTATTCGGTCACCGTCGTATTTCGTCTGCGATAAGTATCCCAAGCGGTTAGTCCTAGCGTCTGCTTTTGGGCAACCCCTAATAAGCCCATGTTAGCGAACGGTGTTTGGACCGGTTGGTCGTAGAGGAACGGCCAAATGACGAACTGCGAGTCGAGACGAGTAGTGAGTTCGGAAAAACGGTTGATAAAATCTGCCTGTTCTTGTTCGGTCGATTCCCACCCGGCAACTGGAGTTGACCGGAACCAGCCAATTTCTGTAAACGCCACCGGAAGGTTGGTGTGGTTTCTTATGTCGCTGTAATACTCTTCAGGGATTTCAGCTGGAGTCTTATAGGTAAGGCACGGGTAGGTCGTGAAGGCGATAAAGTCTAGGTTCTCCAGCTCTGAAAGTAGCAACCAGCGAGTATCGTTGGGATTGTTTACCCCACCAAATAGTCCACCTCGCATGCCCTTGGTTCGTTCCAGCTGGAAGACAGTAAAGACTTTTGTGTTTGGTGATGCCTGACGGATCTCGGTCGTCAGTGCTTCTATTGTGCTAATGAGGCTGGCGTATTGGGCGGGCGAATCGTCGTAGAGCGCATCAATCTCATTGCCAAGGCCAAGGTATGGCACGGTGTTGCTTTGAATGAAGTCGAGTATAGTTTTGCGGAAACTCTGCTGGAAAATGCCATCAAAAACCTCGCCCTTACCAGGACCCACAATCAGGACCGGGGTTAGGTCTCTCTTTTTTGACTCGGCTAGAACTAGTTTTGCGGCGTTGCCAGTTGTTTTAGACAAATCTCCGTATTGTCCGGCCCAACTAAGGGTATTACCATGCGCGGCCACATCGCTAAAGAAGGCGGAGTAGTCGGCTGCTCCGAAACTCTTGGGGGACAGGCTAAAGCCGCTGAGCTCCTGGGAAGTTTTTCCCCGGCTGTCATCTATCTTTTCCGCCGACTCTGGCGCGGTCCGGCCGGCAATAATGAGTGCGACGAATACAATACTCAAAAGAAAACCGACACCAGCCCAAACCCGCCAACGACCAGGCCTAACTTTTTCCATCCCACTCTGCCAGAAAACGTTCAACGTATTCTTCCATATAGCGGTGTCGCTCATCAGCAATCTTCCGTGCTGATGCAGTGTTGATTTGATCTCGGAGGTGGAGCAGCTTGTCGTAGAAATGATGCAAACCCGAGCGCTGAGAGGAGCTGTTCAATTTGGCGTACTCCGTTGAGCTGATCGGTTCGAAGACAGTGTCAGTTGGATCAAAGATTGGCCGGCCTTTGTGCCCGCCGTAGGCGAAGACTCGAGCAATAGCGATGGCGCCGATGGCATCAAGTCGATCAGCATCCTGCACAACTTTGCCTTCGAGCGTTTCCTGCTCGGAGGGTTTATCGAGTCCTTTGAATGATACTTTTTCAATAATCGCGCAAATATCGGAAATGTTCTGATCGCTCACGCCGATTTTGCGGAGCCAACTCTTCATCTCCTCATTTTCTTTTTGGTGATCAATCTCAAGCTTCCAGTCCGCGTAGTCGTGCAAAAGGGCGGCTATTTCGACAATGAATCTATCTGCACGCTCAGCATCGGCAAGTTTCTGGGCCATTTTCCAAACCCGTTCCATGTGATACCAGTCGTGGCCGCTAG
>CAYGDK010000008.1:21469-24475 GCA_964348645.1 uncultured Candidatus Saccharibacteria bacterium
CTAATTACGTCTGAGAAGCTCGGCCAGCCCGAGCCGGAATCAAACTTTGTGTCTGAGGCGAATAGTGGAGTATTACAGGCTACGCAGGTGTACATACCATCGCCGTGATGATCAACAAATTTACCGCTAAAGGGCGGCTCCGTGCCTCGTTCGCGCATGATGCGGTATTGTTCGTCGGTCAACTTATCGCGCCAAGGGTCAGTCATTGAGTTGAGTGTAGCGGAAACAGCTGGCGATGTGATCGTTTACCAGGCCAGCTGCTTGCATGAAGGCGTAGCAAATTGTTGAGCCGCAAAATTTGAAGCCGCGTTTTTTCATATCAACACTCATAGCATCAGATTCGGGACTGGTGGCGGGAATATCACTATCTGTCAGCCAGCGGTTTTGGACCGTTGCCCCATTAACGAAACTCCAGATGTAACGCTCAAAACTGCCGAATTCTTTCTGAACTTCCAGGAAGCGTTCGGCATTCGTAACCGTACCTCGAATCTTGGCCTGATTGCGGATAATCTCACTGTCATGCATGAGCGCCTGCACCTTTTGTTCGTCGTATCTTGCGATAATGGTTGGGTCAAAGCTATCAAATGCCTCTCTAAAACCGTCGCGTTTTTTTAAGACGATTGCCCAGCTTAAGCCGGCCTGAAAAGCATCTAGAACCAAATACTCGAACAGTTTGCGGTCGTCACGGCACGGCGTACCCCACTCCTCGTCGTGATACCGAACCATTTGTTCGTTTGTTCCTGGCCAGTCGCAACGATTCATTTAACAATCTCCCACGACTCAATCGGCCCATCGATTACACGGAAAAGTGGGTGAACGGTAGGGGCTAGGCCATCGACGCGAGCGAGATCGCGCACGAGCAACTTATTCCGAAGGTGTTCTAGCTCGTAGCTGACTTGTTCAGTCGTAACGGTCAGTTGCTCGATGCTGTCGAGTTTCTGCAACTTGCTTCGGTCAAAGTGGTAGCCGCGTTGCTCTGCTTCGTCGGCGACTTCGTGAAGGTAGTAATTTATTGCTGCTTCACTTCTAGGGTGATTGCGAAAGCGTTGGAGCTGAGGATGGTTGGTGTAGCCCTTGGTAGCGCCCCCTAGAACTTTCTTGGCAAGTAAACCCTCTCGCCAAAGGGCGAGAAGACCTTGGCGATCAAGGTTTCTTGGATGGAGGCTCCAGAGGCGCATTGGTCCGGCTGTTGGGTTTATGCTACCAGCTAGGCACTCTTCTTAATTACCTGCATTAGGCCAAAGACATTGCCCTGCGGGTCTTCGCAGTAGCACCAGCGCATGATTTCTTCTGGGCCCATTGGCATATCGGCGAGCGGTTTGACGACTTTGCCGCCAGCGGCTTCAACATCCTTAACGGTTGCCGCGATGTCTTCGGTCTCGATGGTGTTGATAGTCTTCTCGTTCTGCCAGCGCTGCATGATGCCACCAAAGATAGCGCCAACCTTACCGTCAGCTTCTTTACCAACCATCCAGTAATCACTGCCGGGCCAGAGATTGATCTCCCAGCCGAGAGCGGTTTTATAGAACTCTGTTAACTTTTCCGGATCTTCCGCCCCGATTTCAAAGTGTACAACTCGGTTTTTTGCCATGTGGCTCCTTTCGCTAGTTATTGGCCTAAATTATATACGGGCTGGAGTGAAGTCCCAAGCGAACGTAATGAGCCGAGACAGTAAATGGCCGAAGGTATACACTGCCAGTGCCATGTCAAAAACGGCTGTAACGCTCACGGCAGTTACTTATAGATACATCGCCCGCCCGATCTTTTTTAGGTTCAGTAGCGAACGGGTTCACCGCGTACTGGTCGGTTTTGGTGCAACTATTGGAAGGAGCGTGTATCTCCGCCGCTTTGCGACTTGGCTGCTCAGGTCAAAGTTCGACAAACTACACCAAACAGTGGCCGGCATAAACTTTGCGTCCCCGGTTGGGCTGGCGGCCGGATTTGATTACCAGGCCGAGCTTCCGGAGATGCTGCCGGCACTCGGTTTTGGCTTCGGGTCAGTTGGGACGTTTACGCTTCAGTCCTGCCAAGGCAATCCGGCGCCGCAGCTAGGACGACTGGTCCGGTCGCGATCACTCCTGGTTAATAAAGGGTTTAAAAATGCCGGCATCAAGGTGTTGATTCAGCAGTCAATCGGAAGGAAGTTTGAGATCCCGATCGGTCTGAGCATTGGTCGGACTAACGCTCCAATGACTGAAGCGGAGGCGATCACCGATATTCAGAAAGCGTTTGCGTTGGCGGAAGGAGCAGGACTGCCGTATGCCTACTACGAACTAAACATTAGCTGCCCAAACTTAGTGGGGAAAGTAGATTTTTATGACTCGACCAGCTTATCGAGGCTTCTGAATGTGATTAAGCCAGCTAAACTTTCTCGCCCGATGTTTCTGAAAATGCCGATTGAGCTGTCCGACGCACAGACACTCTCAATCGCGGAAACTGCCCTGAAAAACGGCATATCGACGTTTATTGTTGGGAACTTGCAGAAGAATCGGGCTGACCCCTCTCTTAACTCAGCGGAGGTTGCTAGGTGCGGAAAGGGCTATTTCAGTGGCAAGCCCACCTGGCAGCGATCAAATGAATTAATCGCCCTACTTTATAGAAATTATAAGAAGCGAGCGGTCATCATTGGTTGTGGCGGTACCTTCTCGGCCGAAGATGCCTACACCAAGATCCGCCTCGGCGCGACGCTCATTCAGTTGATAACTGGACTGGTTTACGTAGGTCCGCAGCTGCCGGCGCAAATCAATTTTGGGCTTGGAGAACTATTACGACGAGATGGTCTGGCCGATATCACTCAAGCGATAGGCGTGGACAATCGCAGTTAACCAAACTTCTTCACTCATACATTCGCGGAAGAGGTGGGAAAAGTCCTCGGTCATACGACCTGCGGAATCCCACTCTTCATATGATTTATCCGCGGAAGAGGTGGGATTTGAACCCACGATGCTCTTGCGAGCAAACCGCCTTTCCAAGGCGGCGCCATAGGCCACTAGGCGACTCTTCCAT
>CAYGDK010000008.1:24575-27559 GCA_964348645.1 uncultured Candidatus Saccharibacteria bacterium
GAGTTTCAGGTTAAATTCAGCTAGACTGCGATCGAAGAACTCATGTCATTAAACGAAATCGAAGAAGTAAAATCCCGGATAGACCTGACTGACCTTATCGGTCAGTACGTTGTCCTGCGCAAGGCCGGCGCCAACTACAAGTGCGTCTGCCCTTTCCATCAAGAAAAAACGCCATCAATGATGGTTAGCCCGCAGAAACAAATCTGGAAGTGTTTCGGCTGTGGCCGTGGTGGTGACCACTTTAAGTTTATTATGGAAGCCGAGCATCTGGAGTTTGGCGACGCCCTGCGGCTATTGGCGCAAAAAGCGGGCGTAACACTGCAGCCGCGAACTCAAGCCGAGCACCAAACGCGCGACAAAAAGGAAACACTCTACGCGATAAACAATCTGAGCGCCCGGGTTTTTCAGAAAATTCTACTCGAGCAGCCAGCAGCTAAAACAGCGCTCGAATATTTACAGAAGCGGGGCATCACTGACGCCGTCATTAAGCAATTTGGCATCGGTTTCGTGCCTCGCCGGTTTAGCTTGCGAGACTTCTTGATGAAGCGCGGGTATTCGTCCGCCGATATCGTCAAAGCCGGGTCGCCAGACAAGTTTTTTGACCGCATTATGTTTCCCATCCAGGACGTGCTCGGTCATACGATCGCGTTTACTGGCCGAGTTTTGGGTGACGCTCAGCCCAAATACCTTAACTCGCCGGATAACCCGCTATTCAGTAAAAGCCGAACAATCTACGGTCTAAATTTTGCCAAAGGGGGCATCAAAGAACGGGATTACGTCGTTTTGGTTGAAGGTCAGATGGACGTGATTGCTCTACATCAGGCTGGTGCGACTCAGGCGGTAGCCAGTTCGGGTACGGCCATTACTGATGCGCAGCTGCTTATTTTGTCTAAATACACCACCAACTTCTTGCTGGCCTTTGATAACGATCAGGCGGGCAAAGCTACAACAAAGAAGGTCATTGAGGCACTCCTGCGCTTCGATCTAAATGTTAAGGTTGTCGACTTTGGCGCGTACAAAGATGCTGGTGAGCTACTCGAAAAAGAACCGAAGGCTTGGCCGGCGTTAGTGAAAAGTGCTAAGGAGGGGATGGAGTGGTGGATCGCGGAAGAAGTCGCCGCCGCTGGCGACACGCAATTTATTGAGAATAAGAAGAAAATCGTCAAAGCGATGCTGCCGATCTTGCTCCTGATTCAGGAACCGACGCGAGTCGACCATTACGTTCAGCGATTGGCGCTGGCTATTGGCATTAAGAACGAAGCAGTTTATGCCGCCCTAGAACTGGCGGGCGTCGCAGCTCAGGCAAAAACTTCACCCACGGCTGTCCACGTAAACAAAAAAGTCCATCTAACTAACGAAGAACAGCTCCTGGCGGCCGTGATCGCTCGTCCGGATCTTGCCGTCACAATGGCCGCGCAATTCGACCAGGTGGTCTGGCAGAGCGTCGAGGCTCTTCGGATTGCCGAGGAGGTTAAAAAACAGTATACTGACAAGACCTTGACGAAAACGCCGTCTAAATTCCTTTCGCAGGTAAAAACCAACCTGGACTCACAAGTAGGTGAGAAGATTGACTCGTGGCAATTTTGGCTCTCTAGCCAATGGGGCGAAATGAGCGACGAACTTGCGACTGAATTACTTACTGAAAAACTCGGACAGCTAGCAACAATCGATTACGAACGCCGCAAAGAAACGCTGGCTCAAGACATTCGTCGCGCCCAAGAAAAAGGCGATATCAACCAAGTCAAAAAACTAATGCAAGAATTAAGCAAACTTGCGAAGGAGCGATAAACAAATGGCAAAAGCAGTTCCAAAGAAACTAAAACAAGACGCCGGAGTTAGTTTTCCTGAAGAATTAATGTATCTGATCCGCAAAGGACGTCAGCACGGTTTTGTAACGTATAAAGAAATCATCCAGACTTATCCGGAGCCAGAAGAGGACCTGGAGATGATTGATTCATTCACCAGATATCTAGGTCAAATTGGTGTGGAGATTCGCGACGCTAAACCGTTACTGGAAATCCCGACCGAAGAAGATATGAAGAAGAAGCCGGACAAGGACGACGACCTAACTGGTATGTCGGATGACTCGGTGCGTATGTACCTGCGTGAGATCGGTCAGTACCCGTTGCTCTCATCGAGCGAAGAAGTCCGTCTCGCTAAGCGCATTGAGCGCGGTGATAAAGCAGCCAAGCGTCGCTTAACCGAAGCTAACTTGCGACTGGTTGTTTCGATCGCTAAAAAATATATCGGCCGCGGCTTGACCCTGCTGGACTTGGTCCAAGAAGGTAACCTGGGTCTGCAGCGCGCCGTTGAAAAATTTGATTATAAAAAAGGCTTTAAGTTTTCGACTTACGCCACTTGGTGGATTCGCCAAGCGATTACTCGTGCAATCGCCGACCAAGCTCGCGTGATTCGTATCCCGGTTCACATGGTCGAAACAATCAACCGCTATATGCGTGTTCAGCGTGAGTTGCAGCAAGAACTCGGCCGCGAACCAACCTACGAAGAGCTAGCTAAAAAGCTTGGCATCGAAGTAGAGAAGCTCGAGCATATTATGAAGATCTCCCAGGATATCGTTTCGCTCGAAGCGCCAGTCGGCGAAGAAAATGACTCAACTCTGGGCGAATTCATCGAAGACAAGCAACAGATGTCTCCGGAAGAACAAGCGATCTACCAACTCATGAAGGGCCACGTCCAGGACTCACTGTCTATCCTCACTCCGCGCGAACAGAAAATCCTACGCATGCGTTTTGGTTTGGACGACGGCGGCAAGACTCATACACTCGAAGAAGTTGGTAAGGAATTCGGCGTGACCCGCGAACGTATTCGACAGATCGAAGCGAAAGCCTTGCAGAAACTCAAAAAGCACGAAGAATCTTCGCGTTTGCGCGACTACTTAAACTAAAAAAGCGCCCTGAACTTGGGCGCAATTTTGGGGTAAAGTTTGGGCTCCCATTGCTGGGAGCCCGAGTTAGCACAGGACT